>NZ_CP085256.1:2491754-2803223 GCF_044790185.1 Oceanobacillus kapialis | reverse complement strand
GCAATCCCGATCGCGTATATAGTGTGGAGCAGTTGTTTGCGTTAATCTGGGGCGCCGATAGTCTAGGTGATTACCGGACGGTCATGGTACATATTAGCAATATCCGCAAAAAGCTTGAGGAAGAGCTCGGTGCTTCCTCCTATATCGAGACCCTCCGTGGAATCGGCTACAAATTTACCGGGACATTTCCTGGCTGACTGTATTGTTTTCTTTTAATTGCTTCAAAAGGTTTCGAACCTCGTTAGGAGACAAACCGGTGTGTTTTGCGTAAAGGATAAGGGTTATCCAGTCCTGATCATAATTTTTTATCTGTTTTGTGATCGCTTTCTTTTTCAAAATATCCCCCCTCATGTTCATTAACTACATTATATGAAATGTTTTCAAAATAAGGCTAAAGGATCGTTTAAGTTTGGTTAAACAATACATTAAATTGATTTAAAGCAGGAGGAGAAAGTAATGATAAAGCTACCAGGCTATCATGTGCTGCATGCAGTATTGGAGAATAATAGCTGGACCCTCTATAAAGCATTTGATTTAACCAACCAAGAAGCCGTTTCGATAAAACATAGGCCTCATAAGCTGACTAATTTCGATTATGCTGCAGCGGTGCACGATTTTCACCTATCCCAAACGTTAGATAATCAAGCTATCTTGCAAGCAAGAGTAATAGAACGGAAGGGTGGGACTGTTTATACGGTAACCGAAGCTTTTACTGGTACTAGCTTGCAGGCTGTGATGGAAAAAGGGCCCTTGCCAGTAAAAGAATTCCTTACATTAGCTGCCCGGATCGCTGCTGCTGTCGCTTCTTTACATCACGTCCATATCACCCACAAAATGCTCCACCCTGCCCATCTTTTACTAACAGAGAAAGAAGCGATCAAAGTAACTGGATTTGAACAAGCAACGTTCTTGTCAACAGAAATCCAGCAATTGAATGAAAGTCCGTACCAGCTGCGAAATAAGGTTGCCTATATGTCCCCGGAGCAAACGGGAAAAATGAACCGCCCGCTCGATTACCGGACAGACTTATACACACTTGGGGTTATATTTTATGAAATGATAACAGGAAAACTGCCATTTGAAACCTCAAGCCCTGCTGAAATGGTATATGCTCATTTGGCAAAGGTACCTACAGCACCTAAAGAGCTAGATCCAACTATCCCAGCGCCAATCTCTGACTTAATCATGTTGTTACTTGCGAAATCCCCTAGTGACCGCTATCAAAACACGTCTATTCTGCAAACAGATTTGGAGAATTGCCTCCAGGCTTGGAATCAACATGGGGAGATCCCTGATTCTACTAATCTGCGGCAAGATGATCATGCTTATAGCTACGAGCGCCCGCTAAAGCTGTATGGAAGAGAAGCAGCCATTGGTCAACTAACTGAAGGCATTGCACAGGTTAACAGAGGTAAACGTGGGATGATTTTTATTACCGGGCCCTCTGGTGCAGGAAAGACGGCACTCGTCCAGGAACTGCAAAAAACATTGGTCCGTGAACGAGGCTATATGACTACAGGGAAATTTGTGAAATTACAAAAGGAAGTCCCCTATGCTCCTATCATTCAAGCATTCCAAGGACTCATTCGGCAAATTTTATCAGAAGGACAGGAAAGGACTCAGGAGTGGAAGGAGAAATTAGAAAACGGGATTGGTTCCTATGGTGGTGTTATTGCCAATTTTATACCGGAAGTAGAATGGCTTATTGGGCCACAGGAGTCACCAGCTGATCTGACACCAGAGGGGATGCATAACCGGTTTCGCCAAGCCATTCGCCAGTTTGTCGGCGTGTTTGCAAGAGCCGATCATCCACTAATCCTTTTTATCGACGATCTCCAATGGGCAGATCAAGCCACACTAGATCTATTACAACATGTGCTCCTACATACTAACCATCTATTGCTTATTGGCGCCTTCCGAGATAATGAAGTATATGCAGGTCATCCGCTGTATGCTGTAATGAAAATGCTTAATGAGAATAACCTTCTTATCACCAAAATCCCCGTACAACCACTTGAAGGGCCTCACGTAAATAAGTGGATTAATGATGTATTAAATGGAGAGAATGCAGCTAAAACATCCATAGTGGAGCTGGTGCTTCGTATTACCAAGGGCAATCCATTCTATATCGAACAATTACTAAAATCGCTACATCGTGACCGAATCATTACCTATAAAAAAGAGCAGGGCGGTTGGGGAGTAGATGTTGAAAGACTAAAGCAATTGCCGGAAATGGATTCTATGATTTCTCTAACCTCACAAGATGTACAACGTTTGCCTCAAGACACGATTGATATGCTCCAACTGGCATCCTGTCTGGGAAATCGTTTTGACTTAAAGTTGCTTGCAACCATTTCAGGGAAGACTTTTATGGGGGTAACGGATGCGCTGTGGCCGGGGTTAGAAGAAGGGTTCATTGTTCCAGCTGACCCTAGCTATAAATGGATTTATCCAGAAGAAACAGCTTTATTCCATGATCAGCCACCTGTCTATCATTTTATACATGATAAGATGCAGCAGGCTTTTTATGACAGCATGGATGTTAAGGAAAGAGAACGCAATCATTTAAAAATTGGGCTAGAGCTTCTCCATACCTTTTCGGAAGAAGAAAGAGATATCAACATATTTTCCATTGTGAATCATTTGAACCCTAGTAAAGCACTGCTCCCAGCGCATAAATTTTCTGAATTAGCGGAGTGGAATTGGCTGGCGGGTGAAAAAGCCTTACGTAGAGCAGCGCCGGAAGCAGCGTTTCATTATTATCTAAGTGCGCTAAAGCTTTTACCGGCAAACAAGTGGAGACTAGATGCTCATCCCCTCACCTACCGCAACATGCTTGGTTTAGGGGAAGCAGCATACTTAACGAAGCAATTTGAACAGGCAGAAGAGATTTTTGATGAAATTTTGGCAAATGTAGAAGCAGTTAAGGATAAATTGCGCGTATATAATTTGAAGATCACATTGTACACCCATGTCCACCAAGTAGAAAAAGCGACTGCTGCTGGATTGGAAGGATTAAGGCTTGTAGGGTGGTCGTTTAAGGAAAACCCGACTAAGCTTGATATCGCTAAGGAATATATGTTGACGAGGGTGGCCTTATTAAAAAACAGGAAAAAAGATCTTCTAAATCTTCCCAAAGTAGAAGATGGGGACGCGCTTTATAAACTACGCACACTGATTAACACAAATGCTCCAACCTATCATGTCAATCAGAATTTGGCAACAGTGCTAATGCTTCGTGCCTTGCGTTTGTCGCTTTCATTTGGAGACATGAATATTACCGCGTTAGTTTTCAATAATTATGCGTTAACCATGAGTGCAGGGTTTAAGGATTATGATACAAGCTTTAAATTTGGAAAACTAGCTATTTCGCATGTGGAGAAATTTCAGGAAAATAGTTTAAAAGCAAGGGTATATTTTGTGTTTGGTACTTTTATTAATCATTGGAAACAGCATATCCGGTATAACCTTGATTACCTGCAGAGGTCCCAACAACTCTGTTTAGAGTCAGGTAATTTACATTTAGCAGGAGCCAGTGGCATGTTTATTTGTCTTATCCATTTTATGAGGGGGGACCGCCTTTCTGATGTAAAGCAAGTCATTGAAGGGCAGGTCCATTTCGCAAAGCAGAACGAATACCCAATTTCTACTACGTTTCTTGGTGAGCTGCAAGAATGGATGAACGTTTTGCTGAAAGAGGAAGGGGATGTTCATTATCACCATCATGTTACGGGTGATGATCCGTCTGCCACCATTATTCACCACATTGTCCGCTTGCAAATGAGTTATATACTTGACGATCAGCTAGAGGCGCATCAGATCCTGAATAAATTAGAAACCTTGGTTGGAAAGACACTTATATTAATTAATGTTCCGGACTATTTTTATTACCGGGCGTTGTGGTTTGTTCGTTTTGCAAAAGAAAACAGCCTTTCTAGAAAATCTGCAAAGGCGAAGGTAACCCCTCTCCTCAAACAGCTTAAACAATGGGCGAACCATAGCCCAACAAATTTTCAACATAAATATACTCATATTCTGGCTGAATACCAGTTTCTTTTGCAAGGTCCATCCCCTCAGGTGGATATCCTGTATGCCGAGGCTGCAGAGGGGGCTATGGAACATGGCTACATGCAGGATGCGGCGGTGATTTATCGATGCACGGCTCACTATTATAGGGAGCGAAAGTTACATAAGCTGGCAACCTCCTTTATGAGGGAGGCCTATAGTAAGTTTAAGGAGTGGGAAGCTTTTAGGGTAGCTGCCCATTTAGCAAAAACGTACCCCGATATCCTGCTATCTGAGGAGGAATCTGCGCAACTTATGGAGGTACAGCCATTAGATGTCAACATGATGATGGAGGCGACAAGCATTCTATCTCGTGAGGTTGTGCTTGCTGAACTGTTGAAGAAATGGTTACAAATAGTGATGACGCATGCAGGAGCAGAGCGGGCCTATTTCTTTTTGCAGGGCGAGGAATCTTTATCACTAGCTGCCTCAAATGAAGTGGAATCTGATCCAATCACTTATGAGCCACCAGTCCCCTTGAAGACAGGTATGGAAGTTCCTACGACAATTTTGAACTACGTGCAACGAGCAGGAGAACGTGTCGTGTTGCATGACGCAAGCAAGGATGGAGGTTACTTTGGCGGTGATGACTTTATGGCAAAACAGCAAGTTAAATCAGTACTTTGCCTGCCGATTTTACAACAGCACAGATTAATCGGGATTCTCTATTTGGATAACCGCCATACTGCCTATGTGTTTACCGAGGAAGTGACCAGGTTATTGACAACCCTCGCCTCCCAAGCTGCTATATCGATAGAAAATGCTTATTTATATGCCAAGCTCGAAACAAAGGTAACAGAACGAACCGCCCAATTGCATACGGTGAACAAACAACTGCTGCTTGCTAATGAAACGCTTGCGAAGGCTGAAGTTCTCCGTGGTAAAATGCTAGCTAACATCTCCCACGATCTTCGTTCACCTCTTGCAACTATTAACGGTTATGTGAATGCTATCCTGGACGGTATAGCCAATACACCGGAAATGCAGCGAGATTATTTACAGGTGGCCAAACGTAGATTACATTTGCTGAATCATTTAGTGGAGGACTTATTTGATCTTGCCCAATTGGAATCGGGGAATGCTAGCTTTAAAATGGAAATGTGGCCAGCAGACGAGCTGTTTAAACAGCTTTGCCCTCAATATGAACTAGAAGTAAACCGATCAGGGCTTTCATTTAGACAGGAAATGGCGTCTGGAGAACAAGAATGGCCCCTTGTAGAAGTGGATGTGAGGCGCATGGAACAGGTGCTGACCAACCTAGTTTCCAATGCTATTAAGCATGCCAATGATGGGGGAATTAACATTTCTCTATCACGAGCCCATAATGAAGTGATGATGACAGTGCGTGATAAGGGGACAGGGATTGCACCTGAAGATTTACCATATGTATTCGATCGCACCTACTCTAAAAGTGCTACAATTGGGAAAAAAGGACACGGACTAGGCCTAGCCATCAGCAAAGAAATCATCAACCACCACAACGGCAGAATTTGGGCAGAAAGTGAAATAGAAAAAGGATCAAGCTTTCATATCGCGTTGAAAGGATATTAGAAGCATTTTTGGAAAAAGGTCAAAAAAGGGGCCAGGACATAACGTCCCAGGCCCCTTTTTCCACTTATAGCACGTAATATAACAGATCTTCTACATCACTTAGAAATTCAGCCAGCATAATTCTTCCAATCACATACGAAAGAATCGTCATGACTACAACAGTTGCCAGACTAAGATAAACACGTTGCCCTTGCTTGGCAACCACGTATGCTTTTTCATAAACCATGAGTACCGGCACAAACAATAAATACAACAGTAAAGATGTCCCAAGCGTGTACATCGTTAATGAAACCGATCCTGCCAAACCGAAAAGAATAGCGAGCACGTTTAAACCTGTAAAAGGTACTGCCAAGCCTCCAATTTGAGCCAGGAATGTTTGAAAATCAATCGGATTCTTAGCGACTTTTACCATGATATAGGCACTCAGTAAAGAAATGGCCATTGTAATCGCGATAATGATGACCAGGCGAAAGTTTAATTCGAAAAACGGCAGCGTGCTCTCAGTAGAAGCAAACCCGCCCATAAACGAACGCATTAAGGAATTAGCTAAAAAATAAATGCTTAACGAAAAGGAAATCGCATAGATTAGTAATGTGATAAATCCTGATAGAAAATGATTGCGACTAGACTGAAATGCTAAGGTCGGGTTTTTTAATAAGCTAAAATAGTAGGAGCCGTAGCTTTGAAAGCCAGCTTTTACATCACTAGATGTGTTTCCTGCTGCAGTTGTAGCAGCTACCTCTACTTGGCCAGCAGTAGCTCCTGCATTACTTGCTTCTCCTGCAGGTATAACAGCAGCCCCGCAAGCACCACAAAACTTTCCTGTATCTTGTTGATGATGACATGTCGTACAAACGAGCATATTGATCCCCTCTTTTATGTTTATTCTATTTTTTCTCTCTCTGTTTCTTCATACGTTATACTGCGGATACGGTAGCCATCTTCTGTGTTGACGACGGTATAGATTTTTTCACGATCGTAATCCGTTTGTTCATTAAGATGGTTGGTGAATGTGAATTGTTCACTTGTTGTGATGCTAACCGTCTTGTCATCCACAATCGTCGCGTTTATTACTTCATTTGACGTAAATTCATAATAATAGTCCGTATCTTTCAAATCAGCAATGTACGTTCCTAACTCATCAGCCGCAGCACTGCCGGTTTCTAAATATGGCTCTACAAGACTATAATCTTGGAAGTTCACTGCATCCTCGTAGGCATCACGGAAGCTTAGGACAAGGTCACTCGCTTCTTCTTCCGGTGATACAGCTGATTCCGTTGCCATTGCTGCATAAATGGCTTGATCATCAAACCAAAATTCAAGTCCGTACCAGCTATCTGCCTGTGGGTAGAGTATTTCTGTTTTCAATAACTCGCCATTCGGTGCTTCCCATTCAGCATGAAGTTCTAAGTCGTTACCTTCTGGGATAGGGCCAAGGGTGTCGAATTCATGCAGTTTCTTGCCTGTATCCTCTCCGTTAATAAATAGATTTGCTTCCATTTGGTTTGAATAAATACTTTGTGTATAGCCTGGAAAAGACACATAAAGCTCATGTTGATCGATCGCCTCTAGCTCCAATTCTTCTTCATAAGTGAAGTCACCGAACATGTTCTTCGCTTTAGCATTCAACGTATAGCGTCCTGGATAGAGCGAAGCGATTTCCGTTGGTTCCTCAGCTTTAAGCGACTCTGTTTTCGAGCCAATCGTGACATTTGCATCCATCGAAGCTGCAACTACAAGCTCGCCTGGTACTGCTTTAAAAGTATAAGTTGTAAAAAGTCCCATCATAACGGATTCGGGTTTCACACTAAATAGCTCTGTCCCGTTATAGCTCGTTATTTTTTTCTCCAGCTTAGTTTGCTGCTGCTCTTCTGATTCCACCATATGCAAAAACTGCTCTTTCACATGTTCCCATTCTGTTTCTCTTATGTAATCGAAATAGGATTCCTCATCAAGTAATGCATCTTCCTCGAATTGAATCTGATCAAGAAACGCATCCGTTTGATTTGCCGAGATTGCTTCATCCATCGCTTGTAGCTGTTTAATCGGACTGTAATGGCTATCTAGTAATTTATACGTAATAAAGAAAGCAATACACAAAATACCGAGTGATAGAAGCGCAACTTTCGTGCGTTTTTTCATAGGCTGTCTGGGTTTACTCGCTCGTGTTGCCGCATTGCTTTCTGCTTTTTGCGAAATTTCCTTCCCACATTCCGTACAGAACCGATCATTTGATTTTAACTTTGCTCCGCATTCCTTACAAAAAGACATTGTTTTTTTACCCCCTTTCTTTAAAAAATAAGAAATCCAGCTTAGGCATATATACCTAGCATGGATAAGTATAGCAAAATTTTTGTCGAAAGGGAGAAAAAATTACGAGAACTTTTGTCTATTCTTTTTCTTTGTATTAAGGATATATAATTATTATAATTGATTATAAGTTGTTAATTTTCAAATAAATAAAAAGGGGGAGGATGAGAGATGAAGAAAGAGAAAGCAAAAGGAAGCAAGAAAAGGCGATTCGCCATGCCGGATGCATTTGTTATTTTATTTGGTTTACTGTTATTTGCGGCAATTGCTACATACATTATCCCGGCAGGATCCTTTGAACGAGAGACGACAGAAAACGACATTACTCAAGTCATTCCGGATAGCTACAGTGAAACGGAAATGAATCCTGCGTCGATTATGGATGTCTTTCTCGCTGTCCAACAAGGACTGATTGATACTTCACATTTAGTATTCATGGTGTTAATCATTGGTGGGACAGTCGCTGTTTTTGAATACACAGGAGCTGTTAATTCCGGGATTAACGCACTCATAAACCGTACCAAAGGAAGAAAGTATTTGTTGGTGATTTCGGTTATTACCCTGTTTGGTATACTGGATATGGCAGGGGTAAGCGGAAATGCGGTTATCGCTTTTATTCCGATTGGTATCATACTTGCTAAAGCACTTAAGCTAGACGCGATAACTGGAATTGCCATGATCTATTTGGGACAATATGTTGGTGTTGCAACAGGAACGTTTGACCCTGTTATAACTGGAATTGCCCAGCAAATTGCTGAATTACCTCTATTCTCAGGTGCAGCATTGCGGGGAGCGGCATTTATTGTTTTTCTAATTGTAACGATTATGTATATTTGTTTGTATGTAAAACGGATTAGTAATGACCCTACAAGGTCTATGATGGGAGTCACCCCGTTCGCCCAGTATGATGAAGAGGAGAACGATACGAACAAATTTGGTGCTTTTACACTCCGCCATAAAATTACGGTTCTTACTTTCTTTGTATTTTTAGGCATTTTCTTATTTGGTGTGTATAACCTTGATTGGTCTATTAATGAGCTTTCTGCAACCTTTCTTATGATGAGTATTGCGGTCGCGATTATTAATAAGATCACACCGAATAAACTCGTTTCAGAATTTATGGACGGGGCAAAAGGGCTTGTATATGGCGCCTTGGTAATCGGGATGGCCCAAGCTATTGTGGTTATTTTAGAAAATGGATACATCCTAGATACGATTGTTCATTATGCTTTTGATCCACTAGAAGGGCTTCCAACTTTACTCGGTGCACAGGCGATATACGTATTTAACTTACTGTTCAACCTATTGGTAACGTCCGGTAGCGGTCAGGCCGTTATTACCATGCCATTCATTGTTCCATTAGTCGATATGCTTGATATCACACGTCAGACTGGTGTGTTGGCATTTAAACTTGGGGATGGGATTACCAATATTTTCACCCCAACATCAGGTGTGTTAATGGCAGTACTGGCAGTCGGCGGCGTCCCGTGGAATAAATGGTTTCGCTTCGTATGGCCGCTTGTCCTTATTTGGGCAGCGATCGGGGCAGTCTTTATTAGCATTGCAGTTCTTATCAATTATGGACCGTTTTAATCGAAAGGAGTACAACATGGATCACATCAAAGCATATATGTTAGAAAATAAACGTAGAATTATGGAGGATATGAAATACCTCGTCGAAAGTGATTCACCTTCACATGACAAAGCATTGCTTGACGTTTGTGGGGCGAGAATCCAAGCCTTATTAGAAAATCATTTTGGTTACCAGGCAGAAGTTATAAAAGAGGAAACACATGGGAACCATTTACGTTTTGAATATGGGAAGGGATCGGAAAAGCTATTGATTTTATCTCATTTTGATACGGTTTGGGATAAAGGAGAGCTTGCGATCAAGGAAGAAGCAGGGAAAATTTATGGTCCCGGCATACTTGACATGAAAGGTGGTCTTGTACAGGCAATCTGGGCCATGAAGGCGTGTAAGGAGTTGGGACTGGAAACGAATAAACGAGTTGTCTTCTTATGCACAAGTGACGAGGAAATCGGCAGTCCAAGCTCCCAGGCTTTAATTGAAGAGGAAGCCAAAGAAAGCTTTTGTACCCTTGTAACTGAACCACCTGTTGGAGGTAGTGGTGCGTTGAAAACAGAACGCAAAGGATCTGCCCGTTACTATGTAAAAGTAACAGGGAAGGCCGCCCATTCTGGGAACCATCATGAAGAAGGGGTCAATGCAATCAAAGAAGTGGCAGAGCAAATTCTTTTCTTAGAATCACTTACGGATTATGAGAAAGGTACGACAGTAAATGTCGGTTCAGTCGAAGGCGGCGGACCACTCAATGTGGTTGCTGACGCAGCTTCCATTGGCGTTGACGTACGAATGGAAACAGAAGAAGAACAGGACAGAATCGAACATATTATGGAAGAACTGGAACCCCATACAGAGGGGGCAAAAGTGGATGTGGAAGGTGGCGTCATGCGCCCACCAATGCATAAGACCGAGCGGACGGAAAAGTTATTTGCTGAAGCGAAAAAAATAGCTGAAGATCTGAACATGGAGCTTGAAGAGGAAGCAGCCGGTGGTGGGAGTGATGGCAACTTCACCGCTGCAATGGGGATTCCGACACTTGATGGCCTTGGCGCAGCAGGGGAAGGCATACACGCCAGAAATGAACATATTATTATAGATGAAATACCTGACCGGACAGCACTGCTTTGTAAGTTAATCTGTTCGCTTTAAGGGAGGAAGATATTCCTTCCTTAACGTGGATAGGTTGAACGAGTAGTTAAGAGGAGGAGCAGGGGATGAATAAATATGATGTTGGTTGGATTGCATTTGTTGGCTGCATGTTCCTAGGTATAGGAATTGGCATGCTCTTTGACCGTATTGCAGCAGGTACAATGATTGGTATGGGAACTGGTTTTGTAATGGTTGCTTTATTTAACCGAAGAAAGAGCTAAGCTTACATATTTTACATCGCGATTGTATTTTTTACTAAAAGCAATTTTCATTAAATGGGGGATTGTTTTATGCATGCACGTCATGAAAGAATATTGCAATTACTTCTTTCGGCCAAGGAAGCTATCACAAGTCAAGAAATTTCCACAGAGCTCCAGGTAAGTTCCAAAACGGTGCGAAATGATTTAAAAGCACTTCATTCGTTATTGACTCATTACAATGTACAAATCATCTCCACGAGAGGGAAAGGGTATGAACTACGCTCCACTGATAAATCGAAGGTAGCGATGGTACTACAGGAAGAAAAATCGAACCTAGAATCTATGGAACCAGAAGATAGGGTTCATTTTTTAATCGAAAAATTGCTCATGCAGACAACCTATATAAAGCTTGAAGAACTGGCTGATGAACTGTTCGTCAGCCGGTCTAGCCTTCAGGGCGATTTGCGTCAGGTTCGAAAAATTCTACAAGACTACCAGCTCACCTTAGAGCAAAAGCCCAACTATGGCATTAAAGTGGTTGGCGATGAGATGCAGATCCGTTTCTGTATTGCGGCATGGCTATACCAGCAAAAACCCTCTATTTTAAGGGAGTCAGTAGATCAGTCAATCTTACCCCAAGCTGAAATGCAGATTATAAGAAATAGCATTCTATCCAATTTGCGTAAATTTCATATTCTTATTTCAGATATTAGCCTACATAATTTAATTACCCATGTTGCTATTGCGATTAGGCGCCTACAGGAAAACCAAGCAATTCAGTCCCAATTGGATGATGAAGATTTGCATGAAGAAAAAGCGTATAAGGTTGCCCGCGTAATTTTGCAAGATATAGCGAATGCTTTATCGATATCTTTTCCTAAAACGGAAGTGGCTTATTTGGCCATGCACTTATTAGGAACACGACTTAATTCTGCTGAAGAAAAGACGAATGACCTACTATATAGAATGGACGCTACTGTCATTGAATTGGTCGGAAAAATGGTAGAGAGAATCGATTTCCACTATGGAATTGATTTAAAGACAGACAAGGAGTTACATGTAGCGCTTGCCTTGCACCTTAAACCTGCAATGAATCGTTACTACTATCAGATGAATAGCCGTAATCCTATGCTTGATGAGATAAAAAGGAATTATCCACTTTCCTTTGAAGCAGCACTTATTGGAAGTGATGTATTGGTGGAGGAGCAGGGGATAAAATTGGCAGAAGATGAAATCGCATACCTTGCCTTACACATAGAAGTAGCTCAAGAACGTAGGAAACAGGCTGCTTCCCGCAAAGAAACATGTTTGATTGTTTGTGCTTCTGGAATGGGGAGTGCACAGCTTTTAAAATTTAAATTGAGGGATCTTATCGGGGAAGATGTGGAAATAGCTGGTACCACAGAAATGTACAACCTAAAATACAAATCGCTCGATGGAGTAGACTTTATCATTTCGACAATTCCATTAGGCTGGGACCCAGGCATACCAGTCATTCAAGTGAGTACAATTTTAGGGAAAACAGATATCTTTACCATTGAGGGTGCAATTAAAAGAAGAAATCAAGGTATGGAAAAATATTTTTTGAAAGCGTTTTCCTATTTTCGGGAAGAGTTTTCGTGTCCAAGTGCTATCTTAAGGTTTCTGTGTGAAGAACTAAAGCAAAGTGGAATGGTTGATGAGCGATATTTTCATTCCGTTTTAAAGCGAGAGGAGTACGCTTCAACAAGTTTTGGAAACTTGGTTGCAATCCCTCATCCCTTGGAGCCAATGTCTACAGGGACCTTCCTATCTATCATGACGTTAAGTAAACCAATTGTGTGGGGAGATAAACCGGTACAATTAATTTTCTTACTAAACGCCAGTAAGAATAGGAAGCAAGAGCTCAGGCCAATGTTTGAGGCATTGGGTAACCTGCTAGATGATAAAGACTTGATTAGAAGAGTAATAGCGTGTAGGAACTTTGCAGAGTTTAAGGAAGTGTTGGGCAGCAGGTGACCTAAAGAGGTATTGCTAATCCTGCTCCCTTCCACGAAAGCTGACATGCTTCCCGCATTCTTGAAGTGGGGTTTTCCCACCAGTTAATGCGGGACAAATAGTTACTTATCAACGCTACTTCTACTCTCATTAGCAGATGCACTACCCGAAACCATTTTATTTTTAAGGCAAGGGCAGTGCTTATTTGTATAGTGCCTCATTACCAACTACCTTTTTACCGTTGACAATGGAAAAAGAATATATGCAAGTGCTTCATTTATCAGAATATAATAAATACAACCTGTTAAAAGAAAGGAGTGAATCGATGGAATCTATCAAAATAGCAGTAATTGGTGGGGGTTCCTCCTATACACCAGAGCTGGTAGAAGGGTTACTTGCAGAAGCAGAAACTCTCCCAGTAAAGGAGATATGGCTGGTAGATATTCCAGAGGGTGATCGGAAACTGCAGATTATGGCGGCCTTAACCAAACGCATGGTGGAAAAGTCAGGGCAGGATATTCGGATTGTCGCCACGTTGGATAGAAGGGCAGCAATAAAGGATGCATCGTATGTCATCACACAAATACGGGTTGGACAATTAGCCATGCGCCGACATGATGAATACATCTCCATTAAACATGGGGTGATCGGTCAGGAAACCACAGGGGCAGGAGGTTTTATGAAAGCCCTCCGAACCATCCCTGTCATCTTGAGTATTTGCAAGGATATCGAAGAGCTTGCCCCAGATGCCTGGCTCTTAAATTTTACAAATCCAGCAGGCATTGTTACAGAAGCGGTGTTAAAACATTCAATGGTCAAAGTGGTTGGTCTTTGTAATAATCCCTTTAATTATTATAAAAGGTTCGCCAAAACGTATGATGTACCAGTCGATGACGTGCGCATCAACTTTATCGGAATCAATCACCTCATATGGATTACAGATTTGTATGTAAAAGGGCAGTCGCATCTGAACGATATTTTGACAGGGAAATCGTCCATTTATGAGGCGGCCAATATACCTGACTTTGGCTGGGATCTGGACTTTTTGCAGTCCCTTGGAGCCATTCCTTGTGGCTATCACAAGTATTACTACCAGACAGATACGATTTTGGAACAACAGCAGTTGGAGCTTGAACGCAATGAGACAAGGGCAGATCAAGTGAAAAAAGTAGAACAGGAGCTTTTTGAACTCTATCAAAATCCATCGTTAAATGAAAAGCCAAAAGCATTAGAACAACGAGGTGGAGCTTATTATTCTGAGGCAGCTGTCCAACTGATCCGGGATATTCATTTAAATGCACAACGGGTTCATACGGTAAATGTCCGCAACAATGGGGCGATTTCCTGCCTGCCAAATGATGTTTGTGTGGAAGTGAATTGCGTTGTGGAAAGCCATCAAATCACACCTATACAAACAACAGAGCCGCCCCCACAAATCCGTGGACTTCTGCAAGTGGTAAAAGCATATGAAGAATTGACGGTGGAAGCTGCTGTGACAGGGGATGAGGGGATCGCCCTTCAAGCACTCACCCTTCATCCGCTTATCCCTTCAGCTGAGAAGGCAAAGGAAATTCTAGCGGACATGCTGGCCGTAAACGAACCGTACCTTAACTGGAAAACACTGTCGATCCAATAATGGGAGGTGAACACATGAAAATCACACTGCTATGTGCACTGGGAATGAGTACAAGTCTACTCGTGAAAAAAATGAATCAGGAAGCTGCGAATCAATCGATTGATGCGGTCATTGAGGCACATTCCGTAGATGATATCGAAAAGCAGTTAGCAACAGCAGATGTGCTATTACTAGGACCACAAATACGCTACAAGAAGAACGCGTTATTTAAGCAAGCTGAGGAAGCGGGGGTCCCGATTGCGATTATTGATATGAAGGCATATGGCACACTAGATGGGAAGAAAGTGCTGGAGCAAGCATTAGCATTACAAAAATAAAGTAACAAAGGGGAGAAGGTCAATGAAGGGGTTTCAAGCATTTATGGAACGTTATTTCATGCCTGTAGCTGGAAGGATGGCGGAGCAGCGCCACTTGAAAGCAATTCGAGATGGGATTATTTCCGTTATGCCGTTATTGATCATTGGAAGTATTTTTTTAATCATTTCTTCACCACCATACAAACCATGGCAAGAATTTATGGCACCTTTTGCAGCGACGCTTAGTATTCCGGTGGATGCTACGTTTGGTTTGCTTGGTCTTATCGCTGTTTTTGCCATCGCGTATAGCTTAGCCAAAAGCTACGGCATGGATGGACTGTCGGCAGGGGTATTAAGTACGGCAGCATTCTTTGTGGCAACACCGCTGACTGAAGAAGGAAACATTCCTCTTAATTTAATGGGAAGCGAAGGACTGTTTATCGCCATCTTATTAGCAATTTTCACCGTAGAAGTTTTTCGATTCTTTGAACAGCGAAATATTGTCATTCGCATGCCAGACAGTGTACCACCTTCTGTGTGGCGAGCATTTACGGCATTAATTCCTGGATTCGTAATTATTACCCTGGTATGGGGTGTCGACCTTTTACTTCGTTCAACTTGGGATTTATCGCTACACGGTATCGTGGGAGCGGTGCTTCGTGAGCCATTGCAAATGCTTGGCAGCAGCTTCTGGGGCGCGATGATTGCCATTTTACTTATTCATTTACTTTGGTCGTTTGGGATTCATGGTATTTCCGTTGTAGCAAGTGTGATGGCACCAATTTGGTATAGTCTGACAGATGAAAACATTGCAGCACAGCGAGCAGGAGAAGAACTGCCACATATCGTAGGGCAGCCTTATATGGCGATTTGGTGGGCAGTCGGCGGCTCGGGGATGGCGCTGGCACTTACCCTGTTGTTTCTGTTTTTAGCAAAATCCAAGCACTTAAAAGGGCTCGGTCGAGGGTCGATTGGAGCGAGTATTTTTAATATTAGTGAGCCAGTCATCTTTGGCGCACCTGTCGTAATGAACCCATTATTAATTATTCCGTTTATTTTAGCACCACTTGCCGTCGGGATCATCACGTATTTCTCTATGTCGATTGGTTTAGTAGGGAAGCCATATGTGATTGTGCCATGGACGACGCCACCACCACTATCAGGTATTTTTACAACCGGTGATTGGCGAGGAGGCGTTCTGATGCTCGTGAATATCGCGGTTGCCATGTTTATCTATTTCCCATTCTTTAAAATGTATGATAAACAGCTTCTGGCAGAAGAAAAGCAGCATGAAGCAGTAGCAGCGTCTAAGGAAGAGGAGGTCTAACACGCACATGAAGCGAGCCAAAAAGCAAGTCATCATCAATGCCGACGATTACGGGATGACACCAGGTGTGACAGCGGGCATACTTTATGCTCATCAATTCGGCCTTGTAACTAGCACCACGGCCATGGTCAACACGCCTTTTTCCAAAGAAGCTCTTGAACTTGCACGCCACCACCCAAATTTAGGTATCGGTTTACATTTTGTGCTGGATGCTGGGCGACCAGTGTCTGGCGCTGTTCCGAGCTTAGTAGATAAGGAAGGGGCCTTTTTAAAAGGGGAGGACTTAAAAAACACAGCTAAAAAAGAGGACATCAAAGCCGAATTAATTGCCCAGCTTGAATTGCTTTTACAATGGCATCCACCTGTTACACATATAGACAGCCATCATCACCAGCATTTGCATATTCCTCAAGCGCTTGAGGCGGTTCTTGAAGTAGCTGAAGCTTATCAATTACCAGTCCGATCCTTCTCTGAAACAAGGTGGGAAAATATCTCAGGACCGGATTACTTATGCCATGACTTTTACGGGGAAGAAAATGTGCAGTTTTCATTTTTGCAAGACGTGCTTACCTCGACGAAAGAAGGGGTGACGGAAATCATGTGTCATCCGGCGTTTTTGGACACATGGCTGCTAGAAAGAAGCAGTTATACAGACGTAAGGATGAAGGAGCTTGCCCTTTTAACAGATGAAAATATGAAACGCCTTCTTCAGGCCGAATCAATTGAGCTGATCCATTTTGGAGGAATAGCAGATGAACGTAGATAATTTATCCATGCAAATCATCTTGCATGCAGGCAACGCCAAGGGAATCTTACACAAAACCTTAGAAGAAGGGAGAGCAGGTAATTTCGCCAGCACAGAAGACATGTTAAAAGAAGCCTCCGAGGAATTATTAAAAGCACATAAAGTACAAACATCCTTTATCCAGGAGGAAGCACAGGAAAGGCTTGGCGTATTGCCAGTGATTCTCGTGCATGCACAAGACCATCTAATGACGGTGATGTCCGAACAAACCCTGATAACCGAAATGATTCACTTGTATAAAAGACAGCATGAGCTCGAACAAAAAGTGGAGCAATGGCTAAAGCCAACGGATGACTAGCTTACCTGAGGAGGGATTGGATGAAACGACGTTTTATGCTCGTGCTTTGTTTTATGTTAGTCGTAAGTCTTTTCACAGCTGGGAGTAACGATGGTGTGGAAGCAAAGCAAAAGCAGAAGAAAAAGGCTAACGTAAAGCCCGGGGTAGAGGTGTTAATAGAAGATCATTTAGATTGGCTTGAAGGAAAGCGGGTCGGGCTGATCACAAACCCGACCGGCGTGGACCGGGAACTGAACAGTACCATTGATTTACTGTATGAGCATCCTGACGTTAATTTGACCGCTTTATTTGGTGCGGAGCATGGAATAAGAGGAGACCAGGAGGCTGGCGAGTATGTAGAATCTTATATTGACGAGGAAACCGGACTGCCTGTTTACAGCCTGTATGGTTCGACTTGGAAGCCAACAGAGGAAATGCTAGAAGAAGTGGATGTACTTTTATTCGATATCCAAGACATTGGCTCCAACGTCTACACATACATTTACACATTAGGATTTGCTATGGAAGCAGCAGGGGAGATGGATAAAGAAGTAATTGTACTGGACCGACCAAATCCGATCGGCGGGGAGCGTGTAGAAGGACCACTCCGTTCAGAGGATGCTGTGAGTTTTATGGGAAGATTTCTCCTGCCTGTACGTCACGGGATGACACCAGGCGAGCTGGCAACCATGTGGAACCATGAATATAGCATGGGAGTTAATTTAAAGGTGGCAAAAATGAAGGGCTGGAAACGGGACATGCATTTTGAAGATACGGGTCTTCCATGGGTGCAGCCATCGCCAAATATTCCCACACAGGAATCAGCCTATCTATATGCTGGCACAGAGCTTGTTGATGATACCACACTTTCAACAGGACTTGGGACCACAAAGCCATTTGAACAAGTAGGGGCCCCGTGGATTGATGCAGAAGCACTTGCGGAGGAGATGAAAAGCCGTGATCTTGCCGGCGTAAATTTCCGGCCAGCGTATTACACCCCCATGTTTGGGAAGTATCAAGGGGAGCGAGTAGCGGGGGTCCAGGTGCATATCGAGGATCCTTCCGCTATCAATCTAGTAGCCTTAGGCTTGCATTTAGTGGATGCAATGCGAGACCAGAATCCTGAGGAATTTGATATGACAGAAAGCTATACAAACTTAATCGGCAGTACAGAGGTACCTGGGATGATTCTGGATAACCAACCAGTTTCCGAGATTATGCAATCATGGGAGGACGAACAACAGCGTTGGGTAAAAGAGGTACGTAACAATTATTTACTATATGGCCCATATCCAAAAGGGGCTAAACCTTATAAAGGTCAACCAGTGCTCGGTATCTTCCCGCTGGATTTATCTGCAGCACCAGGAGAATCAGTTGATTTAACGGTAAAAGGCTATACGAAAAATGGAGAGAGAATGCAGATCTCAGAAGAAGCGGTGTTGTGGGAAGTTGAGGGAATCTCCGGTCATGTAGAGGAGGGTACTTTTACCGCAGAAGAAAATGGAACGGGAACATTATACGCAACGTATGAGGAACTTACAGCCGAACGCCAAGCTGTTATTTCTACACCAGCTTTAGAAAACATCCGATATGGGATTCATTCCAGCTATTCCCGCATCGTGCTTGATCTCAATAAAACGACAACGAATTATGAACTGGAAAGAGAAACGGACCGCCTATTCATTAACATACCTTATGGTGCCATACAAGGAGAATTAGATCCTGAGGGCGGAACTATCCAAGTAAGTAACAGTCCCGTTATTTCTGAGATAGATTACTATCAGCAAGATGATAATATAGTAGTAGCTTTACATGTCGATGAAGCAGTGGAGTACGAAACGCCAGCCTTTTCGTCACGAATCGTTCTCGATTTACAGCATTAAAAGACCCAAGCCTGGGCTGATTGTAGTAGCCTAGGCTTGGGTTTGTTTTTTTATCATATGGTAAAACAGTTTTAATGAGGAAGTTGACGATTCACCAACCCCTACCAACTCTTATTCAAAATCACCAATCGAAATATACTTCGTTTCTAAATATGGCTCGATTCCTTCAAGTCCACCTTCACGTCCAAGTCCACTTTCCTTTAAGCCACCAAATGGCGCGTGTGCAGCAGACGGGCCACCATCATTCCAGCCCAGAATACCATATTCAAGCTGTTCACTTAAATAGGTGCCTGTTTTATAATTGTTCGTAAAGTAATAGGCTGCGAGACCAAATGGTGTGTCATTGGCAATCTCGATCGCTTCATCAATCTCTTTGAAGCTCGTAATAGGAGCGACCGGGCCAAACGTTTCTTCATGCATGATATCCATATCGGTTGTCACGTTTTTTAGAACAGTGGGATGGACAAAGAAGTAGCCTTTTTCCTGGTCTGCATCATAGGCATCACCAAGCAGGACCTCGGCACCCTTTTGCTTCGCATCTTTGACATGAGCGACAATTTTATCATAGCCATCTTCGTTAATCACTGGACCGATAGCAACATCGTCCTCTAGACCATTGCCGACTTTCAGCTTGCTTGTTTCTTCTACCAGTTTTTCTGCAAATGCATCGACTACATCTTCATGGACAAGGATGCGGTTGGCGCTCACACAGGTTTGGCCTGCATTACGGAATTTGGTCGCAACGGTTTGCTTTGCTGCCAGGTCTAGGTCTGCATCTTTTGCCACAATCAGTGGTGCATGTCCACCAAGCTCCATTGTCGCATTTTTCACCGTGCTGGCGCTTCCCTCAATGAGCTTTTTGCCGACAGAAGTAGAGCCAGTGAACGTAATCTTGCGTACATATTCACTTTCGGTAAATAGCTTCCCAATGTCACTTCCTGAGCCTGTGACATACTGGATCACGTCTTCCGGAATGCCGGCCTCATGTGCCAGTTCAATGACTTTAATACCAGAAAGCGGTGTTTCCGATGCTGGTTTTACGACAAAGGTACAGCCTGCTGCCAAGGCAGGTGCGGCTTTTCGGGTCATCATAGCTGCAGGGAAGTTCCATGGCGTGATAGCCGCTACTAATCCGACAGGCTCTTTTTGCACAATGATTCGTTTCGACTCTGTATGAGCAGGGATTGTCCTGCCGTATACACGTTTTGCTTCTTCTGCATACCATTCAATGAAGCTTGCTGCATAGGCAACCTCTCCCTGTGATTCCTTCAAGGGTTTTCCATTTTCTAATGTCATGAGCTCTGCAATTTCTTGTTGGTTTTCATGTAATTTCGTGGCCCACGCCTGGAGAAGACGGGCGCGTTCATGCGCATTCACTTTTTTCCAGGAAGAAAAGCTCTCCTTACCTTTACGAAGTGTTTCGGTTACTTCCTCTTCGGTAAATTTATTAATTTCTTTTATGAGTTCTCCTGTTGCGGGGTTCATTACACGTATAGTATCTGCCAACTAAATTCACTCCTTTAAAAATAGTCACATCCTTTTAATTCCCTGTTCCTGCAAAATAAAAACAAAAGCAGCCCCTTTTGACCAGGACTGCTTACCGTAATTTATCCCGCCTTAACTGGCAGTAAGACCCCCACTTCAAGAATGCGGGAAACAATCATGCATTTTAAGTGGGGGGTCAACTGCCAGTAAAGGTCCGATTCGTTTAACTAACATTTGGTGGGGGAGGAAGTAGACCCCCACCAAATGAAGTTTCACTTTATAGCACGCCACTATCCATCATATCAACTACTTCATCAATGGAAAATTCTTTGCCTTCTAATATATTTTTCTTCTTTTCTTCGATAGGGGAGGATTGATTTGTCATCTCTAAAGGCCGTTCCGTTTCCTGCACAAGCGAAATGGTATAGACTTTCCCCTCCATTTGGAAAAGTGCATTATCTTTCTCAATAATCGTTTGTAAAAATTTTTCTTCTTTCTCGTTTAACCGCTTCACTTCATGCTCCTCCCCTCAGAAATGGTTAGTTATATTGTTTAATGTATACCCCTGTTCTGAACACTTAAAACCTCTTTTTAATAAATTTCGTAAAAAGTTTTTATTTTTGGGTGATACATAGCAAATTTTCTTGGAAAAAAGGCAGGTCACATTTTTCTTTCCTTCCTTCAACTTTGCTATAATAGGGTACGAAAGAAAGAGACTGGAGGAATAATCATGTATCAAGAACCGATCTTTTTACAAGCTGTATTACAAGAAAGAATTTGGGGAGGGCAAAAGCTTCGAGACCTTTACCAATATGATATCCCATCAGAAAACACCGGTGAAGCCTGGGTAATCTCCGCTCACCCGAACGGTCCTAGTGAAATAGGGAATGGGCCTTTAGCTGGTAAAACGCTGGCGGATGCGTGGGAAAATCACGGTGAGCTATTTGGGAAGGATCCAGGTAATTTGGAAGCGTATCCGCTATTAGTGAAGGTCCTGGATGCCAATGACGATTTATCCGTTCAAGTGCACCCAAATGATACGTTTGCTCGCGAGGTTGAGGGACAGCCTTATGGAAAAACAGAATGCTGGTATGTACTGGAAGCAGAGCAAGGTGCGGAGTTAGTTTTAGGTCATCACGCGAAAACGCAAACGGAACTTAATGACAAAATGGATCAAGGCGAGTGGGATGCCCTACTGCAACGTATCCCTGTTACAGCCGGTGACTTTGTATACGTCCCGAGTGGCACATTGCATGCAATCGGGAAGGGAATCGTCATACTAGAGACACAGCAAAGCTCGGATATTACGTACCGCGTCTACGATTATGACCGTACTGACGCACAAGGTAACCCTAGAGAATTACACTTAGACCGTGCAAAGCAAGTGACTACAGTACCCCATGAATTACCTGAACTGGATCAAAAACAGGCTCGTAATGGTGGACTACTTTCTACTAAGCTTGTCGAGGAAAAGTATTTCACGGTGTATCATTGGACCCTAAATGGGGAGGCCAAGCAGAGTCTAGAAGTAGATTTCCTACAGTGTAGTGTGACAGAAGGTGAAGCAACTATCACTGTTGCAGGTCAACAATTTTCCGTTAAAAAAGGGGACCATTTTATTTTGCCAAATGGAATAACAGATTATCAGTTATCAGGAGAAGCAGAGTTAATCGTCTCGCATACATAATTGTCATTTTTTCGTGACGCAAATTTTCTTTAAGTTTGCTAAACTTGAGCATAAGCAGATGCAAATTAAAGGAGCAAACGATGAATATAACGGAACGTATGCAAGAAGCTGATTATTATATTTTTAATGTATATAAAGAACTTGGAAAACCAGAAGAAGAGATAACAGAGCGGCGCGCTGCGGTCCAAAAGGAATTGCAGGAAACTGGTACATATGTGCAAACGACAGAGGAACTGACGCAAGGAGCTAAAATCGCTTGGCGAAACAACAATCACTGCATTGGCAGACTGTTTTGGGACAGGCTGGAGGTAGTAGATGCCAGGCACATAGCGACCGAGGATGCTGTCTTTGACGAATTGTTTACACATATCGAACAAGCGACGAATGAAGGGAAAATAAAGCCACGTATTACGATTTTTCCTCCTGAGAATGAAGAGGGAGCAATGGTAAAGATTTGGAATCACCAATTATTCCGCTATGCTGGGTATCAAACAGAAGATGGGATTGTAGGGGATCCTGCTTCTCTTGCTTTAACAGAAAAATGTCAGCAATTAGGCTGGGAGGGAAAAGGCACAGCCTTTGATTTATTGCCGATCGTCATACAGGTCGGAAATAACGAACCCGCGTTTAGAGAAATACCAGAGGAGCTCGTGTTAGAAGTACCTATCCGCCATCCAGACTTTGCGATCTTTCACCACCTTGAAGTGAAATGGTATGCGGTACCGATTATTTCCGATATGCGCTTGGAAATTGGTGGCATTAATTATCCGGCAGCTCCCTTTAATGGCTGGTACATGGGAACCGAAATTGGGGCAAGAAACCTTGCTGATGAAAACCGCTATAATTTGCTCCCCCATGTTGCAGAGCAATTAGGTCTTAGCACAAAACATTTAAATTCTCTCTGGAAGGATCGCGCATTAGTGGAGTTAAATGTAGCGGTATTGGATTCTTTCCAAAAAAGTGGTGTGGCCATTGTCGACCACCATACAGCCGCGAAACAATTCAAAGTGTTTGAGAACAACGAAAAAAAGGCAGGACGGACGGTTACAGGAAAATGGGCGTGGCTCATCCCACCGCTATCTCCAGCAACAACACATATTTTCCATAAGCCTTTTGACAATACGGTTAATAAGCCGAATTATTTTTATCCAGATAAGCCTGCTTATGAATGAAGACAGCTATTAGGCTGTCTTTTTTCTTTGGTTTCAGTTTTATCTTCTTCGCCCTGGATTTAAGACTAAAAGAGCGTTTTAGGAGTTATAAACCTTGGAACAGGGTAACATTAATTATTAGAGGAAGATAGACAGTGCTAAGTAAAGGAGAAGAGGATAATGGACGCAAATAAGAAACTCGTGGCAAATGAAGCTGTAAAGGAAATAAAAGATGGTATGACAGTTGGGCTCGGATCTGGTTCAACGGTTACATTTATGCTAGAGGCATTAGGCGAACGTGTAAAGGAAGGGCTTGAGATAGTTGGCGTACCAACCTCTCATCAAACAGCTAAACTAGCAAAAGAGCTAGGCATCCCATTGGCCGATTTTTCTAATGTGGATGGAATCGATATTGCAATAGATGGTGCTGATGAAGTGGACCCACATTTGAATTTACTAAAAGGTGGTGGCGGCTATCTTGTCCGGGAGAAAATTGTAGACATTTTAGCAAAGCGACTTATTATCATTGTAGACGAAACAAAGGTCGTGGATTATTTAGGTACGTTCTCCCTCCCAGTAGAAGTGGTGCCATTTGGTTGGGAATCAACAAGGAGTCGAATCGCCCAGTTCGGATGTGCGCCACAGCTTCGCCAAAAAGACGGAGAAGTATTTATTTCAGATAATGGCAACTATATTTTGGATTGTGACTTTAAAATCATCCATGATCCAGCCAAACTACATGACGACTTGAAAGCTCTCGTTGGAGTAGTAGAAACTGGGCTATTTATAAACATGGCAGACGTCGTTATGATCGGGCATGCCGGCATGGTCGATGTGTTAACAAAATAGTGAAACAGCGCGCCTTTCTGAGTCGCGCGCCAGCCAATTAAAGTGACGCAGCATGCCTTAAAAGAAGCGCGCCAGCCGAACAAAGTGGCGCGCCAGCATAGAAAGAAGCGCGCCAGCCGAACAAAGTGGCGCGTCAGCCTCAAAAGAAGCGCGCCAGCCGAACAAAGTGGCGCGCCACCCCAACAAGAAGCGCACCACCCACCCAAAAATCGCTAGTTGACTAGATCCCTAGAGTTGATTATCATAAAGATAATTGAATAGGAAAAAGATGGGTTGATGTATGCCTAAGCATACATTATTAAAAGGGAAGCCGGTGTAATTCCGGCGCGGTCCCGCCACTGTAAATGGGAGTTTTCTATGTAAATACCACTGTCACTAGATGGGAAGGTTCATAGAAAATGTTGATCATGAGCCAGGAGACCTGCCTGTTTTTTTACACCATTCAAACCTACGCGGATAGGGAGGTGTGTCAGCGGATTTTACAACCCAGAGCTTTCTATATACATAACTGTTCAATACGCTACGTCACGCATGCATCTCTTCGGGAAGAGGTGTATTTTTTGTGGGGAAAAACTAGGTGAGACAGCACTAGAATTAGAATAATAGGAGGTTAAGAAATGAATAACAGGATGGTAAAATACGCTGCATTTTTGTTCAGCCTTTTGCTGATCATTGGGAATATCACGTTTATGCAGCCGTTATCCGTGCATGCTGCTAATTTGGACGATGCCATTACGATTAAGGCTATTGGTGAAAATGGGGAAGCAGTCATTCCACTCACAGCAATTGAATTAGAAGAAGGAGATACGGCATTCGATGTGTTACTGGATGCTGGCGAGGCGCATGGTCAAGAGATTCAGTATGAGGAATACGATTTTGGAAATATGATAACTAGTATCGGAGAAGTCCCGCAGACAGACTCTCATGCATGGTCTTTTAATGTGAACGGGAAGGCAGCAGATGTTGGAGCGTCTTCTTATGAAGTAGAGCATGGAGACAATCTTTTATTTGCCGTAAGAGATTTAGAGAATTTTTCCCCTGAGGTATCGGTAAAAGTTTCTGCACAGGATGGAAATGATAACGCTATCATGAAAGAAGAGGAAGTGTCAATTGCAGCTGGGGCAAGTGCTTATGACGCTTTGTATCAAGCAGCTTTACAGGAAGGATTAAGCATCGATTTATCAATAGATGATACGTATTTTACCTTTATCAATAACATAGGTGAAACAGAACTCGGTCCAAATGATTATTGGAACGTCACCGTAGATAATGAGGCAATCTCTACTAGTGTAGCGGCACAAACAATACAGGCAGGCCAAGAGGTGAACCTAAAACTATCTACATACGTACCTCCTGAAGAAGAGGAAGAAGAAGCACCTAACGACGAAACACCAACGGAGGACACCGAAGAGGAAACAGAAGCCCCTGTTGACGAAGCACCAGCAGCCGTCACCAAAGAACAAGTCCAGCCCAATGTGAACGACGTGCTTTCCTATATGGATAACGCTAATATCACGTTAAATTATGGAAGTGAATGGTGGGTATGGGGAGTAGCTCACACTAGCCGGGCAATTCCGGATCATTATGTTGAAAGTATTGAAGCATTGCTTGATGAAAACAAAGGAGAATTCCGCAGTGTTTTTGAATTGGAAAAAGTTATGATTGGCCTTAGTGCTGCTGGCAAAGATGCCTCCAGCATTCATGGATATAACTTAATTGACAAGCTGATCACCCACTCCTGGATGGAAGATCCAGCGATCAATGCTGCGATTTATGGCTTACTTGCCATAGATAGCACAGATTACAAGGGCTCAGCGGATTTTCGTGCGAATTTAGTACAAAGTATTTTAGATAAAGAGTTGAATGATGGAGGATGGACTTACTTTGGTAGTGAACCAAGCCCTGACATAACGGGAATGGCCTTAGCAGCGCTTGCGCCATATCAGGATGACCCTGAAGTGAAAGCTGCTATAGAACGTGCGGTCACCTATCTTTCAGAAGGTCAGGATGCAGCAGGTGGCTATGATATAGCCTTTAATGGCGGTGACTCCAGTGAATCTGTCTCCCAAGCCATCATTGGGCTAACAGCTGTTGGGGTTGATCCTACCTCATCACCGTTTACAAAAGAAGGCGGAAATCTTCTTCAGCATTTGCTGAAATTTAAACAGGCAGACGGTGGGTTCAGCCACTTAATGGATGAAGCATCTGGTGGTATGTCAACACAGCAGGCGCTCCTTGCCCTTGTTGCTTATCAAAAGCTGCTTGATGGTAGTGGTTCGGTGTATCAGTTCGCTACACCAAGTGAGGAAGTAGATCCACCGACCACCCCTGAAGAACCAGAAACTCCAGAAGATCAAGAAAAACCAGAGAACCCGGAAGATGAGGAAAACAATCCAACACAGCCAGAAAAAGAGGAACCTAAAGAACAAAATCCTCCGAAAGAGCAGGATCCTAACGAGGAAAACGCTCCTAAGAACGAGCAATCCAATAATAAGACAAAGCAGGAAAACCAGCTAAAACAATCTGCAAATACGAGTGAACATGCATCTGGTAAAAAACTGCCTGAAACTTCGACAGACACATTTAACTTCTTGGCAGGAGGCCTAGCCCTTTTCGGCATAGGTGTTATCCTTTACTTAATTTGGAGAAAACGTCTGGCAAAAGAAAGTATGTAATAAGCTACATCGGGTAATCAACGACTGGTTACCCGATTGTATGTTTTATCAAGGAGGGAGAAGCAAATGAAAAGATACGCTAGTTTGTTTTTCATGATTGGTCTTATCCTTTTCATCGCTTTTGGCTGTGGGAAGGATGAAGTAACTCCTGCCAATAGTTTGCAAAATGATGTGGCTGCTAACAATGCGGAAAAGGAAATCGTTCTAGAGGAAAAAGCGGCAGCCAAAATAGAAACGAAGCAAGAAAACACTAAAAACGATGAGGAACGTTCGGAAAAGGGAGACAGTCCTGACAAAGCTAACGATAAAAACGAGCATCCAGAAAAAGAGGATGCCGAATCAGAAGGAGATTCCTCCACTCCTGCGAAGACAGAAACGCCTGCAACGAAAAGCGAACAGGAAGAAGCGACTGAGAATCAGGATAATTCCTTAAAGAGCAAAACAAAGAAACAACCAAAACAGCCAGAGGAACAGTCGCAACCGAATGAGCAGCGAGATAAGAAAAAAGAACAAGAAAATCAAGAAAACCAGGAAAAGCAAAAAGAGACGCCAAAGCAAAAGCCACAGGAACCATCTTCCTATGTCACCATCGCCATTGATGCAAGGGATGTCAAAGGGCAAATTGTCTCCCAAACAAACGTGGAACTGAAAGAAGGGGACACGGTATTAGACGTCACAAGAAGAATTGTAAAGCAACGGGGCATTCAGATTAGTGTGAGAGGAGCAGGTGCTGGTGCCTATGTTGAAGGGATCGATAATTTATATGAATTTGATGAAGGTCAAAACAGTGGTTGGATGATTCGGCTTGATGGGCAACTCATTAAACAGAGTGCTGGGGCTACCCCGATATCCGAGGGGCAGACCATCTACTGGTTTTATACAACAAATTACCTGAAAGAAAGTGGGGCAGGTGGATGAGCCTAAGAGGTGTAAGATCCCTTCATCCCGTTGTCATGCTTATCTATTATGTTGTCATCGTAATAGGCTTTATGCTCTCCCAGCACCCCGTTTTTCTAGCAGTGGGAGTAGGGTTTTTAGTTGTTTTCCATTTCCTTATTGATAGAGGGCAACAGCTAAAAAACTGGATAGGAATGCTAATTACACTCACGGTATTTATCCTTATTTTGACACCTATTTTTAACCGAAGAGGAAATCATATCTTATTCTATTTATTCGGCAATCAAGTCATGCTGGAGGCAGTGATGCAAGGTATCATTCTTGCGCTCAGCTTACTAGGCATCATGCTAACCTTTATCAGCTTAAATCAAATCATTACCCAGGAGCGCTTTTTATATTTGTTTGCTCGTTTGTCTCCACAGTGGGCACTTTTAAGCATGCTTTCGGTTCGCTTTGTTCCACTGCTTAAAAAGCGTTTGAAGGAAATAGAGGAAGTGCAAAAGGTAAGAGGATTCTCTATCACACAGGGCAGCATGAAAGCGAGAGCCAAACACGGGATGCTCTTTTTACAAACCTTATTAACAGGTTCGCTTGAACAGTCCATCCAGACAGCTGATTCCATGTCAGCAAGAGGGTATGGGCAACGAAAACGCACGCATTATCAGAGCTTTACTATGACGATAAAAGACTGGATCGCCTTGGTCTTCATATTGCTCACAGGAGCTTTTATGATTTTTGGGTGGTGGCTTGGAGATAGTGTGCTCTCACTTTTGCCTGTGCTTGAGACCTCACAGCTTGAACAAAGAGAATGGCTTTTTCTGATCAATTGGGCTTTGTTACTTGCTTTTCCGCTATGGATTGAAGGGAAGGAACTAGCAAAATGGAAATATTATCTGCGAAAAATATAAGCTTTACTTATCCAGCACAAGAAAATCCTGCTTTACATCAAGTGGATTTACACGTAAATAAAGGCGAGTTTGTCGTCCTGTGTGGCGCGTCAGGGAGTGGGAAATCCACCTTACTTCATTTAATCAAGCAAGAAATTGCACCACATGGTCAACTGACTGGAACGTTTACCTATAAAGGGAAAGAACTGGACAGCCATGATACAAACAAATCGACGCAGGAGATTGGAATTGTTTTTCAAGATCCAGAAAACCAGATTGTGATGGATAACGTCATGGAAGAGTTACTATTTGGCATGGAAAATAAAGGCTTGGAAACAAGAGACATGCGGATAAAAATAGCCGAAATGACCCATTATTTCGGGTTAAGTCATTTGCTGGATAAAAAAACGAGTGAGCTCTCAGGCGGGGAAAAACAAATTCTAAATTTAGCATCTGTCCTCTTGCTTGATCCGGAGCTACTGTTACTTGATGAACCAACTGCACAGTTAGATCCGCTTGCAGCAAAGGAATTTATTCAAACCATTACCCAGCTAAACCGGGAATTCGGGTTAACCATCGTCATGGTAGAACATCGTTTAGAAGAGCTGTTTGCCATAGCAGATCGTGTACTTGTTTTAGAAAAAGGCAGGAAAATGATCGATGCACCGCCGCGTGAAGCTATCTTAAAGTTACATAACCATCCTGCATTACATTACTTTTTGCCAAGTGCCTCGAGGCTTATCCTCCATTATGAAAAAGAATTATCAGGGGAGGATATTCCGCTTACCGTAAAGGAAGCAAGAGACTGGCTGCAACCCAAACAAATAAAGCCCCGCCAACTTAGGGAAGAGGTCGAGCAGTCTACAACCCTCTTAACTTTAAAGGAAATCGATTACCAATATAAGCGCCGTACACCAGCTGTATTGCATAATCTTTCTTTGTCTGTCAACGAAGGAGAGCTGCTTGCTATACTTGGAGCGAATGGCACAGGAAAGTCCACTTTATTAAAGATCATTGCTGGGATCCTGCGACAGCAGCATGGCAAGATGACCTTTCGTGACAAAAGGAAGACGAAGCAGATCAGTTATTTGCCACAAAATCCAGCACTTTATTTTCTTGAGGATACCCTAATTGCAGAATATAAACAGATTATCGAAAGACATCAACGACATGACGGTGAAAAAGAGATAAACACTTTACTGGATACATTTGGCCTCACAGCATTTCAAGATAGACATCCAGCCGATTTAAGCGGTGGAGAGCTACAAAAGGCAGCGTTACTCGGTACATTGCTTGAAGATCCATCAATCTTACTAATTGATGAGCCAACGAAAGGGCTTGACCCTTATGCCAAAAGGGAGTTTGGAAAGCTGTTGCATCAGCTTCGGAAGCAACAGGGACTCACCATTATCATGGTAACCCATGATGTAGAATTTGCGGCAAAGCATGCAACGAGGTGTAGCATGCTTTTTCGGGGAGACATTTCTGTAACAGAGCAAACGAAGGCTTTTTTTAAAGGGAATCGATACTATACGACGGTGATGAACCGAATTTGCCGAAAAACATCCGCACCAGCTGTCGTGACCTTGGAGGAGGCAGAGGAGCTTTGGCGTATTCAAGAAGAATTCTAATTATCATAAGTTTTGCTGTGTTGCTAGTGCTCATTTGTTTTCCCCTGATGATCTCAGAACATTATATGCTTGTTAGCATTCTGATCATGGCAGCCTCCTTTATTCCATTTATGTACCGTTTTTCTAGACAAAAACTCTCCAGTCGGGAGCTTGTCATGCTGGCAATTCTTGGTGCGATTGCTGCCGTTAGTCGCGTACCATTTGCTTCGTTACCAAGTGTGCAACCAACCACATTTGTTATTATCGCCGCAGCGCTTGTACTAGGCCCGCAAAGTGGCTTTGTTATTGGCGTATTAGCTGCAATTGTCTCCAATCTATTTTTAGGACAAGGACCATGGACGCCTTGGCAAATGTATGCCTGGGGAATGATTGGCTTAATGGCTGGGTTGCTGCGAAATACACGGTTTATGAAAAGCATGCTAGGAAGATGTTCTTATGGATTTGTGGTTGGATTTTTATTCGGCTGGTTTATGAATCTCTGGTTCGTCGTCAGCATGATCAATCAAATTAGCTGGGAAGAAATTCTCATTTATTATAGTGCAAGCTTTTATTTTGATCTGGCCCATGCGCTTTCTAATGTCTTTTTCCTCCTGCTATTTAGTAATGCTTGGATAAAAATCCTCCAACGTTTCAAAACCAAATACGGCCTTTTCGAATAATCATGTATGTTTTCCGACTGTCAGGAAATAACTAAGCCTAATTGAAATTTTCAAAAGGGCTGATAATATGTGGAAACGAAGCATAATGCTAGCAGGCATCCTGTTTATTTTATTTAATGGGGAGCTCGCGTTTGCAGAACTCGATGATGGGTCGACAAGCCCAGTAGAAGAAAAAAAGGAACCTAATTGGCAAGTGCAGGATACATATATCGAAAAAGTAGACGGGGGCGAGCATGAATTTACTTATTGGAAAAATTTCATGCGCCACACACGCACCTGTCAGGTCACGCACCATATTAAAGTTGTCGTCTATTATGACGATGTGCATGATCAAACAAAGACCGAAAGCACGCTAATCAAAACCGAGCATAGCGCACGGCATAAGTAAAGGGAGGCAGATGACTGCTTCTCTTTTTTGTTGTTGGGGAGTTGTGTTGGTGGTTTGGGTGGCTGATTAGATTGGCCGTGGAGGTTGTGCAATCAACAGAGGTAGTTGTGCAATCAACCAGTAGCGCAGAGCAATCGACCGCGGTGGCTGTTCAATCGACCGAGTTGGCAGGTCAATCAACCAGTATAGTTGTTCAATCAACCAATAGTGCAGAGCAATCGACCGAGTTGGCAGGTCAATCAACCAGTATAGTTGTTCAATCAACCGTGAGTGCAGAGCAATCGACCGAGTTGGCAGCACAATCAACCAGGATAGCTGCCCAATCAACCAATAGTGCAGAGCAATCGACCGAGTTGGCAGGTCAATCAACCAGAATAGCTGCCCAATCAACCAATAGTGCAGAGCAATCGACCGAGTTGGCAGGTCAATCAACCAGAATAGCTGCCCAATCAACCAATAGTGCAGGCAATCGACCGAGTTGGCAACTCAATCAACCAGGATAGTTGTTCAATCGACCGAGTTGGCAGCACAATCAACCAGGATAGCTGCCCAATCAACCAATAGTGCAGAGCAATCGACCGAGTTGGTAGCTCCATCAACCATTTTATCCTAACCCCATCACGCCTCAAATACACAAAAACAACCTAACCATAACAAATTTTTAATTTTTCAAACAAATACAAATTATGGTATGATAAATTTGTATTGCAGAACGATTTTAAGGGGGCTCTTCCATGGGTGAAACGCTGCCGACCTGGTTTTGGGTGCTGTACTATTGCTTTTTCTTGGTAACAATTGCCACAGCAATCTGGTGTATGAGACAAAAGCGGTTGGTGAACGTAGCCTGCGCTGCTCTTATTCTATCCATCATGATACCTATTGCACATATGTTCTATAACAACGGGAAAGACAAAGGATTAAATGAGTTGGCATATTTTATGCAGAACGTTGACCAAGGAGACCTCTTGGCCATTTATTTACTTGCACTCTATTGCTATATCGTTGTGTGGTGGGGAATGGTCGCGGTAAAGGGTAAAAAAGTTTAAACGGAGTAGGTCTAAGGAGGCAAAGTAATGGAAATTACGGAAAATCAGGGAGATCACGTCTGTGTCGTTTTCGTCTTTCAAAAAACAGAGCAAACGGAAGAAGTACAGTTAAATGCTGCACAGCTAACGGCGTTGTTGCAAGCAAAACAGGTTTGGGTGGAGCGATTTAGCTCGAACTTACAAATAGAAAACACCGTATGGGCATACGGCAATAACAAGATTACCTTACAAGTTTATTTAAAGTAGGCTGGACAGGATAAAAAGGGGGATATTCATGCGTTATGATTCACAACAACACACCATCACGACAGAACGATTACTACTAAGGCTCTTTGAAAAAGCAGACGCAGAAACCGTAGCAAGTCATTGCAACAACATAAATATTTATAAAAATACGTTACACCTTCCTCATCCATATTTCCTGAATGATGCCTTGGTATGGATCGAACCTCAGCGTGAAAATTACAAGGCAGATAAATTCTATGAATTCGCTGTTACCGATAAGGAAAGCGGGCAGATATATGGAACGATTGCATTATCAAACAACAGAGCTTATCAAAATGGTGAAATAGCGTATTGGATTGGCGAGCCATATTGGGGGAATGGGTATGCCACAGAAGCAGCTGAAGCAATGATTCAGTTTGCCTTTGAGGAAAAGAAATACCATAAAGTGTTTGCACGTTACTTTAAGACAAATTCAGCTTCTGGAAAAGTTTTGCAAAAAATTGGTATGAAAAAAGAAGGTACATTAAAAGAGCATGTCAGAAAAGATAATAGGTTTAAGGATCTTGTTTATTGTGGGATTGTGAGGGGAGAGAGCGCGCTAGAAGCATAAAAAGTGGAGGGATATGCATGGATGCACTAACATTTTTAATTATGCCAGTATTCTTAATTTCATTATACATCACGTTTAAATTTATCTGGGGAAAAGAAGGAAAGGGCAAGCAAGGAGAAGAAATCTTAAAGAAGTCGGCTCTGGCAATCGCGCCTATTTTTCCAATAGGTTGGCTTTTGTTAGAATGGTCACAATCTATTTTTAACATTTCTTATGAGATGTACCGTGATTTGCTAGGAGTTCTAGTCGGCATTTATTTTATCACACAAGGGTTTTTAATTTTTTATTATAAGCAGAAAAGACAGGTAAAAGAAGTAAAAGAGTAAGTTAAGGACGTGAAAGCCAAATGAACTTCAATTTCCAAGTCATGACCCAAGAAGAAGCAGAGCATATTGCCTACAAATGGCATTACGATGGCGAGTATGCCTTTTATGATATGGAGGCAGATCAAGAGGACTTAGAAGAATTTATAGATTGTAAGACACGTGGCGATTCCATATTTTCTGTTAAGAATGGGGAGGAGTTGGTTGCTTTTTTTGCTGTTGAAAAAGATGATGATACAACGATTAATATTAGTTTAGGTTTAAGACCGGATTTAACTGGCCAAGGGATAGGTAACGCTTTTTTAGAAGCTGGCTTAAGGTTTGTACAGACTAAACATCACCCTGAAAAAATTACCTTATCTGTTGCTACGTTTAATCAGCGAGCGATTAAGGCTTATAGGAATGTTGGATTTAAAGATAGGGAGACATTTATGCAGGAAACGAATGGAAGTACATATGAATTTTTAAGAATGGAATACTTTGCTGAGAAAATATAGTAGATCGGTTATAGAGAGGGCTATGTTCTTAGGTAAAAAGCCGAAAGAAAACCAGTAGCACAAATGCCTACTGGTCAGATGCTGTTTGAAAACGGCATCTCGTTTTTACCTTTCCTCCGCGTCCAAAATCTCTTCCACAGCCTTCATTTCATCATCCTGCAAGAGCATATATAAGGTATCACCAGGCTTCAAAGTTGAATTCCCACTTGGTGGGACAGTGTCTCCCTCGCGTAAAATTAGGGTTATATTTACAGTTTCAGGAAAATTTAAATCTTTTATTTTCTTATTCGCGGCATTACTTTGTTCTGTGATTTGGTATTCCGCCACTTCTAATTCTGTTTTTCCTACAGACAGAAGATCCATCGTGTAAATTGGGTTTGTATTTGGTTTCGATACTAAACCTAGCATGGAAGCAACTTTGGGAATAGTCGTTCCTTGAATAAGGGTGGATGTTAACACAACAAAGAACACGATATTAAAATATAAAGAGCTGTTTTCCAGGTCTGCAAGTAATGGAAAAAGCGCCAATACGATCGGGACTGCCCCACGTAAACCAGACCAGGATAAGAATAGTTTTTCTTTTATAGTAAACTTCATCCCTGCCACAGAGAGAAATGCAGCAACAGGGCGGGCGATAAACATTAAGATTAAGGATAGAAAAAGTCCTTTAACGATAATTCCAAAACTGAATACATCACTTGGTGCGACGAATAGCCCAAGAATGACGAACAACCCGATTTGCGCAATCCAACTGAACCCTTCGTTAAACCGGAGAATGGGACTGCGCTGTTTTAAATCAGAATTCCCAATGACAATGGCGGTCACGTATACGGCTAACAATCCACTTGCATTTAAAAGAGAGCCTACGCTATATGCCAGATAGGCGAATGATATCGCAAGTAATGGGTATAAACCACTTGAGGACAGTTGGATTCGATAAAGTGACTTACTGGCAATTTTACCGATAAATAGACCGATGAGGAGGCCTCCACCCATTTGCAAAATAAATTGTCCAATAAATCCTATGAGCCCGGTCCCTTCCTGGTTAACCACAGAAATTAGAGCTGTCGTAAGAAAAACTGCCATCGGGTCATTGGCACCTGATTCGCCTTCTAGTGTAGCTTCCAATCTGTTCGTAATATTTTTACCTGCTAGCATGGCGAAGACGGCTGCAGCATCTGTGGATCCCACAAGTGCCCCCATAAGGAAAGCCTCCGCCCAACTCAGGTCGAATAAGAAATATGCAGCAACACCAACCACCGCACTTGTTAGGAACACGCCAATGGTCGCAAGTGATATTGCGGGGGCAGCTACTGGTCGAATTGTTTTCCATTGTGTCTGTATCCCACCATCAAACAAAATAATGACAAGGGCCATCATTCCTACAAGTTGTGCGATTTCCGGGTTGTTAAAATTTATAATTCCAAGTATATCACTGCCGGCTAGCATCCCTAGCGATATAAAGAAGAGTAGTGACGGAGCATTTACTTTAACTGAAAATTGAACTGCCAAAATACTGCAGATTAGTAGAAGTGAGACGATAAGTATAAATAAATTTGAGTCGAAGATTTCTTGTATCATAGCTCTCTCCATGTTCTAAGTTGTTTTAATAACTTCTTAATACCCCTTTTTATTTGGATTGACACTTCGGTAATGGTTTGCGATTTTCTGGCTCATTCTTATACAATAAAGAGTAGATACTAGAATTTTGAGGAGGGTGTACATGATTACAAGCTTACAGGATACAATCACATTGCCAAACGGTGTCAAAATGCCTGGTTTTGGCCTTGGGGTGTATAAAGTAGAAGACGGAAAAACGGTGGTAGACTCAGTTAAAGCGGCACTTAAGCATGGATATCGCAGCATTGATACCGCATCCTTTTACGATAATGAAGAAGGGGTAGGACAGGCAATACGAGAATCGGGCATCCCGCGTGAAGATCTTTTCATTACGTCAAAAGTTTGGAATGATGAACAAGGTTACGAAGAGACGAAGCAGGCTTTCGCAAGAAGCTTAGAGAAATTGGGGATCGAATATTTGGACTTATACTTAATTCATTGGCCTGTAAAAGACTTGTATACGGAGACTTGGAGAGCGATGGAGGAATTGTACAACGAAGGGAAAGTACGGGCAATTGGGGTCAGCAATTTCCACGAGCACCATCTTGAAAAACTACTGGCTGGGGCAAATGAGAAGCCTGTAATCAACCAAGTGGAATACCATCCGCATCTCGCGCAGGTTGACCTTCATGCATACTGTAAAGAGCAAAATATCCAGTTGGAAGCATGGTCGCCGTTAAAACGTGGCCAACTGCTAAATGATCCGACCCTCACGGAAATCGGCGAGAAGTACGGAAAGACAGCAGCCCAGATTATTTTGCGCTGGGATATTCAACATGAAGTCATTACGATTCCGAAATCAACGAACCCTGAACGTATTGCAAGCAATGCAGCTATCTTTGATTTTTCGTTAACAGAAGAAGAAATGCAGAAAATTGATGCAATGGACTGCAATGATCGTGCAGGGACCAATCCAGACAGCTATTCTTAATAGACAAAGAAGTGAAGCGGCAGGATTCCATCTCCAAGATTAGGGGGAATTCCTGCTCTTTTTTTCTACTAAATAACTTAAAGCCCCAACAGCCACCCCTAATACAGCACCACCCAACACTTCAATCGGCATATGTCCGAGCATCTCTTTTAGTTCTTTTTCCTGTTTTTTATAGTTAATATCAGGATGTTTATCCGCAAAATGCTCAACCTGCTCATACAAATCATTAACAGCAATGGCTGTCTGACCTGCCTGCCAACGAATTCCCATCGCATCATACATCACAATAATTCCAAAAATGCTGCTGATCCCGAAATCTATTGATGAAAGGCCGTTTTTCATCCCAATATAGGTCGTAAGCGAAGTAACCGCTGCGGAGTGAGAGCTAGGCATATCACCTGATCCGATTGTTTTCTTCCAATCCCAATGTCCTGTTTCCGCATAATGAATTGGTACTTTTAAAAATTGTGCCGCCCCAATTCCGATTAAAGCAGAAGTCAACGCACGATTTAGCATAAACTCACCTCTCCTTTAAAATGAGGCAGAAGGAGGGGAATTATGCATGAAGATTTGCCCCTCTTAAAACCTACTAGGACCTTATACTTAATTTGATTTAGACTATTATTTTTTTATTTCCTTTGAGCGCTTTATTTGCCATGTTTTACAAAGATCAATTATATAAAATTAAAAAAAATACATTGAACTATTAGAAAATTAGGCATATAATGTTGCGAAAGAAAGGTAGGGATAGTAGATGGATAAAGATTTGCGAATTAAGAGTCATGTTTTTAGTGAAGGTGCAATGAAAGCACCAAACAGAGCAATGCTTCGCGCAGTAGGTGTTACCGAAGAGGATTTTAAGAAACCGATGATCGGAATTGCCAGTACATGGAGCGAGGTAACGCCTTGTAACATACATATTGATGACTTGGCGCGGAGCAGTCAAAAAGGTGCCAGAGATGCCGGTGGGGTGCCACTCATCTTTAATACAATTACGGTTTCCGATGGTATTTCAATGGGGACACAAGGGATGCGCTATTCTTTACCAAGCCGGGATGTGATTGCGGATTCGATCGAAACAGTGGTCGGTGCAGAAAATCTGGATGGCTTTGTGGCGATTGGTGCCTGTGATAAAAATATCCCAGGCTGTATGATCGCTATCGCCAATGCGGATGTGCCAGCTGTATTTGTGTATGGTGGGACGATTGCACCAGGCCGTCATAATGGAAAAAATATCGACATTGTCTCTGTGTTTGAAGGAGTCGGAAAGCATAATAATAACGCGATTGATGACAAAGAATTGCTTAACATTGAATGTAACGCATGTCCTGGTGCCGGCGCGTGTGGCGGCATGTACACGGCCAATACGATGGCCTCAGCAGTGGAAGCGATGGGGATGAGCCTTCCGGGAAGCTCCTCCAATCCAGCTGAATCAGCGGAAAAACATGCCGATTGTGCAGACGCCGGACAAGCAGTCTATCATTTGCTGGAAAAAGGAATCTATCCAAAAGACATTATGACAAAAGAGGCGTTTGAAAATGCCATTACCGTCGTGATGGCTCTAGGCGGCTCTACCAATGCCATCCTGCACCTGCTTTCTATCGCGCATGCGATCGAAGTAGATTTAACGATTGATGATTTTAATCGAATTCAGGAAAAAACACCACATCTCGCTGACCTGAGGCCAAGTGGGAAATATGTCATGCAAGACTTGCACCGTGTTGGTGGTGTCCAAGCCGTTATGAAATTATTATATGAAAATGGCTACCTGCATGGGGATTGTCTGACGGTAACTGGTAAAACAATTGCCGAAAATTTGGCGGATGCACCATCTCTGAGCGAAGGGCAAGATGTTATTATGCCGTTTTCAAATCCGAAGCGGGCGGACGGGCCTTTAATCGTGCTTAAGGGGAATCTTTCACCAAGCGGTGCTGTCGCAAAATTATCCGGTGTCAAGGTCAAGCGACATATCGGACCAGCACGTGTGTTTGATACAGAAAAAGAAGCAACAGCAGCTGTCATGGACAATCAAATTAACGAAGGCGATGTACTGGTCATTCGCTATGTCGGACCAAAAGGTGGACCGGGCATGCCAGAAATGCTTTCCATCTCAGCAATCCTAGTCGGAAAAGGCCTTGGCGAAAAAGTGGCCCTCTTAACAGATGGTCGATTTTCTGGCGGAACCCACGGCCTAGTCGTAGGACACATTTCCCCAGAAGCGCAATCCGGCGGACCAATCGCATTTTTGCAAGAGGGGGACATGGTCACCATCGATTCTGACAAAAAAGAAATCAGCATGGAAGTAACCGCGGAAGAGCTTGAAGCACGCAAGAAAAACTGGACAGCCCCGCCGTTGTATAAAAAAGGCATCTTAGGCAAATATGCCCATAATGTATCTTGCTCCTCTAAAGGCGCTGTTACTGATTTTTTGAATAAAGAGTAAGCAAGAAAGCTCCTCCAGCTTTTGGGAGGAGCTTTTTTCATTAAGATCATTTTTTTAACCTTGTGGGAGTTATTTTGAACCAGCCCAATCAATCGGGCGGTGGAGCAATCGACCAAGAGCCCGGGGTAATCGACCAATTGTGCAGAGCAATCAACCAAGCGCCCGGGCCAATCAACCACACGAGCAGGCCAATCGACCAATTGTGCAGAGCAATCAACCAAGTGCCCAGCCCAATCAACCAAGTGCCCAGGCCAATCGACCAAACGAGCAGAGCAATCAACCAAGAGCCCGGGTCAATCAACCATGCCCCCAGGCCAATCGACCAATTGTGCAGAGCAATCAACCAAGAGCCCGGGTCAATCAACCAAACCCCCAGGCCAATCGACCAATTGTGCAGAGCAATCAACCAAGTGATCAGGTCAATAAACCACGCCCCCAGTCCAATCGACCAATTGAGCAGAGCAATCAACCAAGTGATCAGGTCAATCAACCACACCCCCAGTCCAATCGACCAAACGAGCAGAGCAATCAACCAAGTGCCCGGTCCAATCAACCATGCCCCCAGGCCAATCAACCAAACGAGCAGAGCAATCAACCAAGCGCCCGGTCCAATCAACCACGCCCCCAGGCCAATCGACCAAACGAGCAGCCCAATCAACCAAGTGCCCGGTCCAATCAACCCCGCCCCCAGGCCAATCGACCAAACGAGTAGGCCAATCAACCACGCCCCCACGTCAATCAACCCCCGCCCAGCCTAATCAACCATTGAAGCGTCCAAACAACAGTCTTACCTCTCCCCAACCACCCTACACCGAAGTTTATCGCTAATATATTACAATAAAATCAGAATAACCCTATAAAGGATCCTTAGTTAAAAGTAAAAAAACCAAACCAATATATTAATCAAAGTAAAATCAAAAATTTACCGTAACTAAAAGAATTTAACCAATATATCGCATTGTAATAAAAATGTAACATTACATACTTTTACCCATCTAACAACCATGAAAGCGCCTTCAAATTAATAGAGTTATCTAAACAAATAAAAAACTTTGAAAAAGCTGTTGACTGTTCATTTGAAACGGTATATGATTATCCGCAATATCAAATATTCAGATTTTACCCAACATAGCAATAACTTAACTGACAACTTTTAACCACCAAAAATTAAATAGGTGAACTCGATGACGGGAGCAAAGGAACAAGTGCCATGTATTCACAGAGAGCTGGGGTTGCTGGAAGCCCAGAAATACATGTTGTTCTGACATCTTCCCTGAGTGCCGCGCTGAACGCAATTTTGCAAGTAGGCTCGGTCAGGTACTAATGTGCCTGTTATCAAAGAGACTGTTTATTAGTCTCATAAGGTAGTATTCGTGAGGATGCTATAAAACCTGGGTGGTACCGTGAAAAGAGGACTCTTTTCTCCCCAATAACTCTGCTTATTTGTGCAGTTTAGGGGAGAGAAGGGTCCTTTTACTGTTAAAAAGTATTCTTTAAACAAAAAGCTCTAAGCATTTCTAAAAAAGGAGGCATGTCGACGTGAAACTTGAAGTAAAGCAGGAACCGCAAGCGGAAATCAAAACGATGACAGGTGCAGATTTGTTTATTCAAACCTTGGTGGAAGAACAGGTGGACACCATCTTCGGCTATCCTGGTGGGGCAGTGCTGCCAATCTATGATGCGGTTTACCGAAGCAAGGCACCTTTTAAGCATGTACTTTCCCGCCATGAGCAAGGTTCCATTCATGCAGCAGAAGGTTATGCAAGAGTGACAGGCAGGCCTGGTGTCGTTATTGCGACATCTGGGCCGGGTGCCACTAATCTCATTACTGGCATCACGGATGCGATGATGGATTCCCTGCCTCTCGTCATTTTTACCGGCCAGGTAGCAAGCGGCGTAATTGGAACGGACGCTTTTCAGGAGGCGGATGTACTGGGGATCACCACACCGATTACGAAATACAATTACCAGGTAAAATCAATCGCCGAGCTGCCGCGAGTAGTAAAAGAAGCCTTTCATATCGCTACTACTGGCCGTCCAGGTCCTGTTGTAGTCGACATTCCAAAAAACATTTCTGCTGAACTGGCTGACGGCGACTATACGAATTCTTTTTCTTTACCGGGGTACCAGCCGAATGTTAACCCGAATCCATTGCAAATTGTGAAGCTGGCAGAAGCTTTAAGCCATGCGAAAAAGCCGCTTATTCTTGCAGGAGCGGGTGTCCTTTTTGCTAAAGCATCTGCCGAACTAAAGGAGTTTGCGGAAAAATACGAGCTGCCTGTCACGAACACGCTACTCGGACTCGGAAGCTTTCCAGGAACACATCCGCAAATGCTAGGCATGGCTGGGATGCACGGAACATATGCCGCAAACATGGCATTGTACGAATGTGATTTACTTGTAAACATTGGCGCACGATTTGACGATCGGCTGACTGGAAACCTGAAACATTTTGCCCCAAATGCCAAGGTTGCTCATATCGACATCGACCCAGCGGAGATTGGTAAAAACATCCCAACTGATATTCCGGTGGTGGCGGACGCGAAAGCAGCCTTACAAGCACTTTTAACAAAGGAAATTACGACAGACCATGAAGATTGGCAAAAAGGATTGCAACATAACAAGCTTACATTTCCGTTGTGGTTCGAGCGCTCAGATGAATTGCTTTCCCCGCAGTGGCTGATAGAACAGATTCACCAACTAAGCGCCGGAGAAGCGATCATCACCACAGATGTCGGACAGCATCAGATGTGGACGGCACAATATTATGCCTTCGATAAGCCAAATAAGTGGGTGACATCAGGCGGGCTTGGCACGATGGGCTTTGGTTTTCCCGCAGCAATCGGCGCACAGCTCGGTGCTCCAGATGAATTAGTCGTCGCAGTAGTGGGAGATGGCGGTTTTCAAATGACATTGCAGGAACTATCCGTTCTAAAAGAACAACAGCTTCCCGTAAAAGTCATCATTGTCAACAACCAGGCACTCGGCATGGTTAGGCAGTGGCAGGAGAGTTTTTATGAGGAACGCTATTCGGAATCACTTTTCGTGGAGAACCCCGATTTTGTAAAGCTTGCTGAGAGTTACGGAATCAGGGGGGTACGAATTGAAAAAGAAGCTGATGCACCAGCCATGCTGGAAGAAGTTTTCGCCTACAACGGGCCAGTTGTTGTCGATTGCCGGGTTGAGCAAAAAGAATGTGTCTACCCAATGATCGCACCAGGAAAAGGGCTCCACGAAATGATTGGGGTGAAGAGATGAAGCGGATTATCACAGCTACTGTGCAAGACCGGAGTGGTGTACTAAATCGTATTACCGGCATGCTTCACAAACGGCAATTCAACATAGACAGTATATCAGTTGGAAAATCCGAAACAGAGGGCATTTCGAAAATGACGTTTGTTGTAGAAGTCAGTGATCACCAAAATCTCGAACAGCTAACGAAACAGCTAAACAAGCAAATTGATGTAATTAAAGTATCAGACATCACGGACAAAGCAATCGTTGCCAGAGAGCTCGCTCTCATCAAAGTAGGAAGCGCCGGGCACCAGCGAGCTGAGATTCAAGGCATCATCTCACCGTTTCGGGCTTCGGTCATTGATGTAAGCAAGGAAAGCATGACCATACAGGTTACTGGAAAACCAGATAAGGTGGAAGCGCTCATTGAACTGCTTCAGCCATATGGCATTAAGGAACTTACAAAGACTGGTGTAACAGCATTTCTAAGGGGACACCAACCAAAAACAGTTACCGATCTACACGCAACACCATTATAAAATATGAGGAGGAATTCATGATGACAAAGGTACGCTATGAAAATGATATTCAAACAGAGGTTCTAGCAGGAAAGAAAATTGCGGTCGTAGGTTACGGATCACAGGGGCATGCCCATGCATTGAATTTAAAGGAAAGCGGCTATGACGTTGTAGTTGGACTAAGACCAGGAAAATCACAGGAAAAAGCAGAAGACGATGGCTTCAACGTCTTTTCCGTAGCAGAAGCAGTAAGTCAGGCAGATGTAGTGATGGTGCTACTGCCAGATGAACATCAACCAGCCGTATACGAGGAAAGCATCAAACCGAATTTGCAGCCAGGAAATGCTATAGCTTTTGCCCACGGCTTTAACATTCATTTTAGCCAAATTGTTCCGCCAGAAAATGTGGATGTTTTCCTTGTTGCACCAAAAGGGCCAGGGCATCTTGTCCGCAGAACCTATGAAGGCGGCGCTGGTGTACCTGCATTATTCGGTGTTTATCAAGATGTGACAGGAAATGCGACAGAGTTAGCCCTTGCTTATGCGCAAGGAATCGGTGCTGCAAGAGCAGGGGTGTTGGAAACTAGCTTTCAAGAAGAAACCGAAACAGATCTGTTCGGTGAGCAAGCCGTATTATGTGGAGGTCTGACAGGCTTAATCAAAGCAGGTTTTGAAACACTGACAGAAGCAGGCTATCAGCCGGAAGTAGCATACTTTGAATGCTTGCACGAAATGAAACTGATCGTGGATTTGATCTATGAAGGTGGCCTGGAAAACATGCGCTACTCCATCTCCGACACGGCACAATGGGGTGATTTTGCCTCAGGTCCAAGAATTGTGGATGAGGGAACGAAGGCACGCATGAAAGAGGTATTGGCAGACGTGCAGTCAGGTGAATTTGCCAAAGGTTGGATCCTTGAAAATCAAGCAAACCGCCCTATGTTTAATGCGATTAATGCGAAAGAAAATAACCACCCAATCGAAAAAGTTGGAAGGGAGTTACGTGATTTAATGCCTTTTGTGAAACAGCCACTTCAAGCGAAACAATCTAAGCAAAAGGATGTGAAAGAGCATGTCACGAATTAGAATCTTTGATACAACACTTCGAGACGGCGAGCAGTCCCCTGGTGTAAACCTAAATCAGCTGGAAAAGCTGGAAATTGCCAAACAACTGGAGCGATTTGGCGTAGATCGGATGGAGGCAGGATTCCCTGCTTCCTCTAAAGGAGATTTTCAGGCAGTAAAAGCCATCGCTGACACGATTAAAAACACATCTGTTACAGCACTAGCACGGACTGTGAAGTCCGACATCGATACTGCATGGGAGGCATTGAAAGGGGCAGAGCATCCAAGCATCCACCTTTTCTTGGCTACTTCCCCGATCCATATGACCTATAAGCTAAAAAAGACACCCGAACAAGTAATGAATACAGCAGTGGAAATGGTTTCCTACGCAAAAGAGAAATTTCATGAGGTGCAATGGTCAGCAGAGGATGCTTCCAGATCCGATTTAGATTTTCTCGCGCAAATCATTGAACGTGTCATCGATGCAGGTGCAACCGTGATCAATTTGCCGGATACAGTCGGTTATACAACTCCGAGTGAGTATGGTCAAATGTTCAAATACATGAAGGAAAATGTGCCGAACATTGATCAGGCAAGGCTTTCCTGTCATTGCCATAACGATTTAGGCATGGCTGTAGCCAATTCTCTGGCTGCTGTGGAAAATGGTGCAACCCAAATTGAAGGCACCATTAATGGGATTGGCGAACGGGCAGGCAATGCTTCCTTGGAAGAAGTTGCGGTTGCACTAAAGGTTCGAGCTGATTTTTACCCTTATACAACTGGGCTGAAGCTAACGGAAACAAAACGAACGAGCGATCTCGTTGCAAAATTAACAGGCATGTACGTGCAGGCAAATAAGGCAGTAGTTGGCCGTAATGCCTTTGCCCACGAATCTGGGATCCATCAGGACGGTGTATTAAAACATGCTTCCACCTATGAAATCATTACACCAGAAATGGTTGGCGTGAAAACAAATAACCTGGTACTCGGAAAACACTCTGGTCGCCATGCTTTTAAAGATAAGGTGAAAGAGCTCGGTATCGAGGTTAGTGAAGAAAAACTAAAAGTTGCCTTTGAGGCATTCAAACAATTAACCGACCACAAAAAAGAAGTTACAGACGATGATCTGTTCACCATTTTAATGGAGGTACAAACAGACACCACATCCGTCAACAAATATCAGCTGGAAATGTTTCAGGTTCAATATGGGACAGCAAATATCCCGACAGCCACTGTGTTGCTGAAAACGCCTGATGGCAGGTCTGTCCAAACAGCCTGTACAGGACAGGGCAGTGTAGAGGCAGTGTACCGAACGCTGGATGAACTTATCACCGAAAACTTAAATCTCGTAGACTATCAAATAAGCTCTGTTGGTGGTGGAAAGGACGCACTGGCCGAATCCCATGTCCAGCTTGAGGTAAATGGGCAGGCAGTAAATGGCAGAGGAACCGCACAGGATGTCATCGAAGCCTCTGCAAATGCATTTTTAAATGCCGTTAATCGTTACATGATCAGGCAGCATACACAAGAAAACAATGTGGTCGCATCGGAAACGTAAATTAGAATGGAGGAGAAGCGTATGAATAAACAAATTATCCTGCTTCCTGGGGATGGTATCGGAAAAGAAATCATAGAATCAGCGAAGTATGTGTTAAATACAGTGGCAAGCGAATTTGGTCATCGTTTTACCTTCCATTCCCATGCGATTGGCGGGGATGCAATTGATCAGTATGGAACCCCATTGCCGGAAGATACGATCAATGCCTGCCTAAATGCTGATGCGATTTTGTTAGGCGCTGTTGGTGGGCCGAAATGGGAGGGGCTACCTGGTAATATCCGGCCAGAACAAGGCTTACTCGGCATTCGAAAAAAGCTCGGGCTGTTTGCGAACTTGAGACCAATTCAAGGGTTTGCTCCACTGCTTCATGCATCTCCTTTAAAAGAAGAAGTTGTTAATGGAAGTGATATTCTCATTATCCGCGAACTAACAGGAGGGCTCTATTTCGGCAAACCAAGTGAAAGGATTAACGAAGGAAAAGCAGTCGTTGACACACTCTATTATGAACGGGAGGAAATGGAGCGGATTGTCGAGAAGGCTTTTGAAAGTGCCAGAATTAGACGAAAGCACCTCACCTCCGTTGATAAAGCGAATGTATTAGAGTCGAGCAGGCTTTGGCGCGAAGTGGTTAATGAAAAGAGCAAAGACTATCCTGACGTAACGGTGGAACACATGCTAGTGGATGCTGCAGCCATGAAGCTGATCACTTCCCCCACACAGTTTGACGTCATCGTGACAGAAAACCTATTTGGCGATATTTTAAGTGATGAAGCTTCTGTCCTAACCGGCTCACTCGGCATGCTCCCTTCCGCAAGTATCCGCGCAGATGGTGTCGGCCTGTATGAGCCTGTGCACGGCTCAGCACCAGACATTGCAGGAAAAGGGATCGCAAATCCGCTTGGCATGATTTTATCGGCTGCATTAATGCTTCGGCATTCCTTGCAAATGGAAGAAGAAGCAAATGAAATTGAAGAAGCAGTGCTTGCGTGCCTGGAACAAGGATATCATACAGCAGATTTGTCTGTGAAAAATGGCAAACAGGTAGGAACAAAGGAAATGACAGAGGCAGTAGTTGAGAATTTGACGACAAAAAGTGTATCAGACAGCATTTGCAATTCTTATGCCTAGTTGGAGGTGGTGATGTAATGGGAGAACCAAAAACAATAATCGAAAAAATATGGGAAAATCATATTGTCCATCAGGAGGAAGGGAAGCCTGATCTATTGTATATCGACCTGCATCTTGTACATGAGGTTACTTCCCCGCAAGCCTTTGAAGGATTGAGGCTAAATGGCCGCAACGTACGCAGACCGGATTTAACGTACGCCACAATGGATCACAATGTCCCAACCAAAAATCGGGACCAGATGAAAGATGAAATTGCGAAAAAGCAAATGCAAACCTTAAAAGAGAATTGTGAAGCTTTTGGCATTCCCTTAGCTGACATGATGCACCCAGACCAAGGGATCGTGCATGTAATCGGGCCACAGCTCGGACTTACACAACCAGGAAAAACGATCGTTTGTGGGGATAGCCATACATCTACACATGGGGCGTTTGGTGCGTTGGCCTTCGGGATTGGTACTTCTGAAGTAGAGCATGTGCTGGCAACCCAGAGTATATGGCAAGAGAAACCTAAAACGTTAAATGTGCATGTGGAAGGAGATTTAGGACCTGGCGTCACTGCAAAAGACTTAATTCTAGCAATCATCGCTAAATTTGGTGTTCGATTCGGTACAGGACACGTCATTGAATATACCGGTGAAGCAGTCCGTAATTTATCGATGGAAGGACGCATGACAGTCTGTAATATGTCCATTGAAGCTGGTGCAAGAGCTGGGTTGATCAGCCCTGATGAAACGACCGTTAACTTCCTAAAAGGGAAAGAGTATGTGCCAGAAGGAGAAGCTTTTGAAGCGTTGGCTTCTTCCTGGCTAGCACTTGCAACGGATGCTGGTGCAGCCTACGACCAACAAGTAACGATTCATGCTGATGAAATCGAACCACAGGTTTCCTGGGGAACAAATCCAGGTATGTGTGTTCCTGTAAGCGGCAAGACACCTGACTTAAGCAAAGTAGAATACAAAGAGGACGTAGCCCGTGCTTTGGATTATATGGGACTTGCGGAAAATCAGCCGATTACCTCGATTAACATTGATCATGTTTTCATAGGCTCCTGTACGAATTCTCGCTTAAGCGACCTGCAAAAAGCAGCTTCTATTGTTGCTGGGAAGAAGGTGCATGACAACGTAAGAGCGATCGTAGTACCGGGCTCTTTCAGCATTAAATTACAAGCAGAAAAAGAAGGGCTTGATACGATTTTTAAAGACGCTGGCTTTGAATGGCGTGAAGCGGGATGCAGCATGTGCCTGGCCATGAACGATGATGTCGTGCCACCAGGTGGAAGATGTGCTTCCACTTCAAACCGGAACTTTGAAGGCAGGCAAGGAAACGGCGCCCGCACACATCTTGTTAGCCCGGAAATGGCTGCAGCAGCTGCGATAGAAGGCCATTTTGTCGATGTCAGAAGCTATACCAGTGTACCGAGCTAGGAGGTGGGAACATGCAAGCATTGAAAAAGCATGAAGGATTGGTTTATCCATTAAATCGAACAAATGTCGATACAGACCAAATTATCCCGAAGCAGTTTTTAAAACGAATAGAGCGCACTGGGTTTGGCCAGTTTTTATTTTACCATTGGCGTTATGATGATGAAGGGTTTAAGCGTCAAGACTTTTCCTTAAATGACCCTGCCTATCATGGAGCTTCTATTCTGATTGCCGGCGAGAATTTCGGCTGTGGGTCGTCACGTGAGCACGCCCCTTGGGCCCTGTTGGACTTCGGCTTTCAGGTTGTGATCGCACCAAGCTTTGCTGATATTTTTTACAACAATGCATTGAAAAATGGCATCCTTCCAGTTCAAATGGATAAGGAACAGGTTGATGCCTGGCTCGCCCAAGCGGAACAATCGGAGTTAAATTTGACTGTTGATTTAGAAGCACAGAGCATCACCGATCAATCTGGTAAGAAAGTTACGTTTGATATCCCGGCCTATCATAAGAAAAAACTTATCAATGGCTGGGATGATATTGCCTTAACCTTGCAGCATGAGGATAAGATTGCTGCATTTGAAACGAAGAGGTAAGAAGGAAACAACTACCAAGGAGTGTGAAACCATTGGGGATTGCTTAACAGGTGAAAAGGTTCATACGGCATTAGGAATATTGCGTCCTATTGTACACCAGACACCACTCATGACGTCAGAAACGACAAACCAACTAGTAGAGAAAAACGTCTATTTTAAAATGGAAAACCAACAAAAGACAGGTGCCTTTAAATTTAGAGGTGCAACATTTAAATTAATGCAATTATCGAAGCAACAACGGAAAAAGGGCGTCATCACCGCATCGGCAGGAAACCATGCCCAAGGAGTTGCCTACGCTGCGGCAAAGCTCGGAGTCAAGGCAACCATCTTCATGGCAGAAAAAACACCCGCCGCTAAGGTGCAAGCAACAAAAAACTATGGAGCAGAAATTGTGCTAACAGGAGAATCTTTTCAAGAGGCCTATGAAGCATCACTAAAAAGGCAGATGCAGACTGGTGCTGTTTATATTCATCCCTTTGATGACTATGACGTCATGGCAGGCCAAGGAACAATCGCGATGGAAATGCTCAAACAAGAGGATCGAATCGATACCATTCTTGTGCCAATTGGCGGCGGTGGATTAATTAGCGGCATAGCAGTCGCCGCAAAATATGTAAACCGTAATATAAGAGTGATCGGTGTCCAGGCAGAAGGAGCAAGCGCCATGTATGACAGCTTTCATAAGGAAAAAGACGTCAGGTTACAATCTGTCAGCACAATAGCAGAAGGCATTGCCGTCAAACAGCCTGGAAAGCACACTTTACCAATTATCAGAGAGTACGTGGATGACATCCTCACCGTAAGTGATGAAGAAATTGCCTCCGCAATCGTCTACATGCTCGAACGAAACAAAACGCTAATGGAAGGCGCAGGAGCTGCCGCCATCGCAGCCTTGTTCGCCCACCATCAACATATTAAATCAAGACATCTCGGCGTCATCGTCAGTGGGGGCAACATGGATATCAGCACCATGGCAAAAATTCAACATATGGCAGGACGCCTGCATCATCCCGCATAAAAACAAGCCGCCTCCTCGTGAGGGCGGCTTGTTTGATGGTGGAAGGAGGAGTGCAACGCTCGATCAAGTGACGCAAGTTTGAGAAGTGGCGCAGCAACAGCTTGAAGTAGCGCAGCACCCCCCAAACTACCGCACCAAGTAAGAAAACTCCCGCCACACCACTCAGCCACCCGCCACAAACAAATCGCTAACTCACCTCAGCTACAACTTCTGCCCATAATACTTGTCCAACGAAAAGCCGCGACCTAGTATTTCAGAAGCATTGATAAATATTACAAACGAATCAGGCTCTTCCTTTTGTAAAATACGCTTTAACTGTACAGCTTCTTGCTGCTCTGTCACACATAAAATCATTGTTTTATTCTTATTGGAATAGCCGCCAACCGAGCGCACCTTCGTAATTCCTCGGTCGATTCCATCACGAATAAGTTGCTGGATTTTCTCTTCTTCCTCTGTGATAATCATAATCAGCTTTGTGGCAGAGGTGCGCAGCTGGACAATATCTATCGTTTTGCTTGTAACATAAATGGCCATTAAAGCAAACAATGTTAACTCTAGATTAAATACAATAATCGAAGCAATGACGACAAATCCATCTACAATAAGCTGGGAATAGCCGCTCGATATCCCTGTGAATTTTTTGACGACTTGAGCAATAGCGGCTGTTCCACCAGTGGAGCCATTTCCTTTATAAACAATGCCCAGTCCTGTACCAAGAACAATTCCCCCATATAGCGCACCGAGCAATGGATTTGTTACCGTATATGGAATATCAGCAGAAAGCCAGATAATAAACGGTACCCAAAACGTACCAATCAGTGTTTTCCAACTAAAACTCTTCCCCATGGCGATCCAGCCGATAATGAAAATTGGGATGTTAATAAGCATTTGCGTATAGGCTGGGCTTAACCCATATAATTCGAATAAAATCGTACTAATACCAGATATTCCACCCGCAGCAAGCTTTGAAGGAAGTAAAAAGAGGTTATAGCTTAATGCAACAAGGGTAGCACCAAGAATGATCTTCAACGCATCATTCACTGCACGATTTCTATGTAATGTATTCATATAAAATCTCCTTCATATAGAAACTGATGACTGATATATTTTATCATTAGGAGCACGGAGAGTAAAACACCCCTCTTATAAAGATATAAGAAAAAGACTACCATGACGGTAATCTTTCCTATTCTTTATCGTGCAACAGCTTCTGCACGTTGCATTTTTCTCACCACGGCTTCTGTAAATTCTTTCGTGGTCCGCGGAAGCATGGTCCGCAGCATGGTATTTACCATCGGACCAATCAGCCCTTTGGCTGTTATATGCAGGTAGCCGGTCATTTGGACTTTTGATTTTGATAATTCCTCTGCATGAAAATAGCCATCGCCGGAAAAATTTTCATTTAATCCTTTGAGAGTAAAGGAGATACGTGCAGGTTCCACCCATTCCTGAATATCAATTTTAAGGCACACCGTTTTATGTACCACGCCTGCATCCCCACGAAATGTCCATGTTGATTGTCTCTCATTTAGAATTTCATGTTCCACATAACCCGGAACCAAGGTTGCCCAATTCGTAATATTACTCACAAACGACCACGTATTACGAATGGGAAGATCCACTTCCAGCTGATGAACTCCACTCGGCATTTCTGTCCCTCCCTGATGTCGTTTACACACTTTACTATGCTATGCTGCTTACCAGGTTATAGAAGTTGTCTAGGTCAAAAGGTTTAAATAAAAATATTTATCCAGCCTAAACTGGCAGTAAGCCCCCCACCAAATGAAGTCTCACTATATTGAAAGTATTAAAATGAATCGCCACGTCGCAAAAGTGAAACCTCTCATTCAAAAGTGAAACCACACGCCCCAAAAGTGAAACCACACGAGTCAAAAGTGAAACCACACGCCCTCAAAGTGAAACCACACGCCCCAAAAGTGAAACCACACGAGTCAAAAGTGAAACCACACGCCCTCAAAGTGAAACCACACACCCCCAAAAGTGAAACCACACGCCCCAAAAGTGAAACCACACGCCCTCAAAGTGAAACCACACACCCCCAAAAGTGAAACCACACGCCCTCAAAGTGAAACCACACGCCCCAAAAGTGAAACCACACGCCCTCAAAGTGAAACCACACACCCCAAAAGTGAAACCACACACCCCAAAAGAAACCACACCCCTCCAAAGTGAACAACCCCTCGCCTTAAATCAACCCCATTAGCTTGAGCCAAAGATGAAAAAGGTCTATGCTATTAATGGATAGATTGCTACGAAGAGGAGTTAACACAATGAAAATAATTGCCTTTGGACTGCGAATCGCTACGGTGATTTTTGCCATTTTACATTTTATAACCTATTTCTTTCTTTCAGATTTTCTGCTGGTCATTTTAGCAATGAGTGGGTTCGCAATATTGCTGTTTGCCTTCCTTCGCTTCGGTTTGAAAAGCTTCAAGCTTCCGCTAATGCTTTTCCTAATTGGGATAGGGGTTCTGGTATACACAGGCAACTTAACATTTTCCGGTTTGGAAACAGGTTTTTTGCAAATGCGGGATATTATCGGCTTACTGATTATTGTGCCGATGATCAGCTGGGTGTTGCGCGGTGAACCATATATGGAAGCAATCCTTTCCCGAGCACACCATGCAATTGATACAAGTAGAAAATTTTATTCTGCTGTCATGATATTCACGCAGATTATTTCTTATTTTCTACTATTTGGCGCTATTCCGATGGTGTATCAATTCATTAATGGAATTTTGAAAGAGGAGAAGGGAGAAGGTTGGGAAAACTTTAAGGGGACGGCGGTGCTCCGTTCATTTGCCCTGTCGACCATGTGGGTTGTCAGCATACCAAGTTTTATCTTTGCTGTGGAGACAATGAATGCTTCGCTATGGCTTGCCATCCTCCAAGGATTGCTCATCGCAGCTTTAGGGATTGTGATCTCGGTTGCTTTCTCCACCAGACAGGAAAAGAAATATGGACTTCATATCACAGACGTATTACAAGGGAAAATTGCAGGAATTATACGCGGGTCAACTTCAACCAAGGTTAATAAAAAACTAGTTAGAGAGTTTCTGCTTTTGTTTGTAACGTTATTTGGGACGATTTTTGCGTTACATGGCATTTTTTCCTTAAAATTAATGATTACAATACCAATCGTTATTTTCTTATGGAGTCTACTATACTATGGAATAAAAAGGCGACCGGGAAAATTCATGGAAGAAACACGCCATTACGTAGAAGCGGGGATGCTGAAGCAATCCTACCAACTTAGTATTATGCTAAGCGCGGGCGTTCTGATATTTGCCCTTAACCAGACTGGCTTTGGTACGGCGGTTGTAGATGGAGTCTATTATTTACAGGGGCACATCCCGTTTCTAAACTTCCTTTATCTGCTCCCATTCATCGTCATCTTGCTCGGTTTTCTAGGGCTTGGTCCACTGACAGTAATGGTGCTTGTAGCGGGAATTTTGGAATCCATTGCACTGCCATATCCACCTGAACTCATTGTACTCGCGGTGACATCAGGAAGCGTTATTTCCATCTTGCTTTCCCCACTTATCATGCCAGTCATCGTGTTGAGTGCTTCCAATGGGTTGAATGGTTTTAAAAATGGCATCAAATTTAACCTCGGTTACGCCACCGTTTTTTATATTCTAGTACAATGCTACATTCAAACGATGATTCATATATTGTAAGCTTTCTGAAGGGGTACAAATCTACTATTGTTTGTACTCCTTTTTTAGGAAATAAGAAAGTATAAATACTTGCTGTATAATGTTCTTAGACAGAAACAGCCACGTCCAGCTCCAGCGCCCAGAGACTAGCGAGACTTCCCTCACCTCCGTACGATAAGTCAACATCAGCTCCCTACGATCGCCGTGTTTCCTTTATCTCCTGCGGTTCAGTCCAGTCCGTACGTCTCTAAACGGGCACTTGCGCTTTTGTTCGCTTCCATAACGAGCCAAAAACGAAACATTTCCAATAGAAAATCGTACATCATCATAGATGGATTTTATCTGCGGCATAATAAGTAAGCAGGGGGAGGAATTTAGATGACAGAAAGCCATAACGAGCATCAACTGAACGTTGCTTTAGAAGGACTCCAAAAAAATAGTGATGAACAAGTCGCCACAAAACTAGAATTAGATAAATGTAAGCGCATTGTGCAAAAATTGCGTTCCCATTCAGATGATTGTGCAGTATGCAAGCAATACTTTATTGAATTTGAAGAGCACATCTTGCAACTAAAGGAAAAACAACATTCTCTGACAGAAGAAGATTTCAAGCAACACAAGCAAACAATCGACAAAATCAGTTCCCATTTAATAAAACAGCATAAGCTTGTAACAAGTGGGTATTATTTAAGTATTTACATGTCGATTGGCACTAGTTTAGGAATTGTACTTGGCCTACTGATATTCGATAATATCGGTGTCGGATTACCACTTGGTATAGGAGCGGGTGTAGCAATTGGCGCAAGTTTGGATGGGAATGCAAAGAAGAAGGGGTTGGTGTTGTAAGGTCGCACTTCGTAAGTTGAACGATAAAACGAAAGTGGGTGTTTAGATGAGATACTTTACAATTGTTTCACTCTTTTTATTCCTATTAGTTGGCTGTGTTAAAGAACAAGGAATCGATCGTCTTTCTACCAGACAGGAAAATGTAAACCTTGGCCAACAAGACAATCATCCCGATTATCAAAATGTATTTATCCCGCATTAACTGGCAGTAAGCCCCCCACTTCAAAAATGCGGGAAACAATCATGCATTCTAAGCGGGGGATCAACTGCCAGTAAAGGCCCGATTCGTTCAACTAACATTTGCTGGGGAGGAAGGGAACCCCCCCACCAAATGAAGTTTCACTTTATCTATGACATTACGGAATCCAGTATTCATATCGCACCACCTGCTACTGACCCGGAAGCTTCCTATCCGATTTATGAGGTTTTCATTAACGATTCGACCGTGATAGAGGGGGCCGTAAATACATTTAATGAGTTAGCATTAGAAGATAATGTAAAGGTATGGGTTAACCAAGAAGGAGATGGTAAAGAGGTTGCTGAAAAAATTGTAGTATATTAATTTACAACACTAAACTATACCTACGAAACTCTTTCATATGCTCTAATAGGAAATAGCAACCTCTATCTCTATTTTATAACACATCTCCCATCATCTAATCCTACATATTAGGTGAAGTACCATTAAATACACCTCCCTTAAAACTCCCTTTATAAACTACGTGTTAAATCCCTGTAAAATATTCCATATTGGTTTGACAGTGCTACAAGGACAAGGATAAAGTAAAGTTGAAGGTAGCGGGGAATGAAAAATTTACTGTACCGCCAACTATATAGTGCCTTCCATCCTCACCATTTTTACTCGCTACATTAAAATTAAAAACAATACCTACCTATGTAAAACTCTGGTTAATTTGTCCCAATTCTGTACTAGGATAAGCGTTCTGTGTCATATCAACTAATAAGGGTTCTAAAAAAGAGGAGGTTCTCTAGTGAAAACACTTGGAAGAATTTCGGTCTCATTGTTGCTCATTCTGTTATTCGGCTTTTTGCGTGACACGATTTTAGCACAACCCTTAGCTCCACACCCACCAACCCCAGTATGGCAACAGGATAGTCCAGTCTACTCTCCCAGTGGAAAAGGCAGTAACGGAAATGACGAGACACCAGGGGAATGGTATGCAGGGGATACCCCAGCTAATTTACAGGAAGATGCCCCCGTCCTATTATTTGTCCCAGGATTAAACAATGTTGCCCAGATTTTTTGGGAGGACAATGATATGTACCAAACAGCACTAGATGCAGGCTATCAGACAGCATTTGTCCAGCTACATGATGCTGGCGGTGCCTCGGCAGATATGTGGGAAAACGGCCAGCTCCTTGCAGAAAAGATAGAAGAAATCTCCGCACATTTTTCCAATAAGCCCATTACCGTGATAGCTTACAGTAAAGGTGGAGTCGATACACATGCAGCCATCACCTATTATGGCGCAGGAGAATTTGTAGAGAATGTTATTACTCTCTCCAGTCCACACCATGGCTCACAGCTTGCAGATTTAGCGAACAGCAGCTGGGCAGGATGGCTTGCTGATTTAATTGGTGCACAAGGGGAAGGAACCACTGCCGTAGAAACAGGATATATGGAATATTTTCGTTCCATAACCGACGTGGAGCCTGCTGCTTCCGCTCATGATTATTATACAATTGGCGGAACTGATTGGGGCTCGATGTTTTCCTCAACCTGGTTTGGTGGTATGTATTTGAACAGCTATGGAGACAATGATGGCGTCGTGACAGCAAACAGTAGCCATCTTCCTGTAGGGGAACTTTTAGAGATTGGCAACTGGAATCATACCACTGTTCGATCTGGTGATACGTTTCCTATATTTGAGAATGCGATTTCCGATAACAGCCTGGCTCGTTTAACTCAGCATACTCCTATTTATGAGGAAGCTATCCAACAGAAAGCACCCCTTAATCAATGGATCACTGGTGGAAAACTGATCAAAGGAAAAGAGAAGGCTCTTCCAATTACGATTGATGAATCCATCAAGAAGGCAAATCTCCAATTTTTCTCAGCAGCACCATTACTAAGCCTCGAACTTGTAGATCCAACAGGAAAATCCACCCCTATTACTCCAAAAGTAACCGAAAATGAAGAAGGCTATTTTATTAATTCGATTTCCCACCATATCGCATTAGAAAATTTGCAAACAGGAACATGGCAACTACGACTTAAAAGCAGTAAAGAGAATGCTTACCTGCTCGTTGCTGACTACACGGGAGAAAACCTTGTTTCTGTAGAAGCGGATGCCTTTACTAATAAAAGTAACCTCACCCAGACGGTCACGGTTGATAAATCACAGGTGAAACCAGAGACAGTGAAAGCAACGTATTATGTGAAGGAATCTGGTGCCACTCCTGCACAGGTACGCACGTACGAGAATGATGCAAACCTATCACAAACCGTTCCGTTACAAAACGAAAACCAAAGCTATGTTGTCACCATAGAAGTAGAAGGTCTAACAAAGGAAGGCAATGCGTTCAAACGAACATTCATTAATTCAGTATACCGTGCTGATTAGATAGGAGGTCCTGTTTATGCAGGGCCTTTTTCTTTTCACAAGCAGGGTATTCTTTTGTTTTGTACATTTTAGGAGGATTGTAGTTGAAAATATGCAGAAGCTGTCGTGACATATAAGTAGTGGATGCCCGGAAGTCATCTTTAATCCAATCTAAAATCAATCCCCACATTCCATAGGCACGGTATGTTTGAAATAGATGGTCATTAATGTGATCATCCTTTGAGGTTAACAGGTTCAAATCCTCGTTAAACAGCTGAATAACGGTATGAATAAACCGCTTTTCAAATCCGGGGATCCCTTCCGAATGTTTCCATAGCTTATAAAAATCCGCATGTTCTAAAATATAATCGAACAATTGAATATCACTGACAGATAGTTGAACCATGTTTAAATGATTTTTATGGAGGTAGGGGGCGCGAAATGCGGTCACTAGCCCATTGATCAATTCCTTTTCCAGTTCGTCGACTAATGCTTCCTTGTAATGATAGTGACGGTAGAAGGTTGCTCGATTATAATCTGCCTTTTCTACAATATCTTTAACCGTAATCGCATGATAAGTCTTATCTTCCATAAGCTGAATAAATGCTTTCATCATGTTCGCTTTCGTTCTAAGTATTCTTCGGTCTGCTTTCTTGTATTCTCTCATTACGATTTCCCTCCTATAAAAGCAACAGATCTAAAAAATGTGTTGAAAACGTATACAAAAGGTATATTATTGCGGATTGATGAGTGTTCGGTAAGACTTTTATAATAAGACAAAAGAACTTCTTTTTCTGCTTGTGGGCTGTCCAAGGTGACTTAATAAGAATATTCTAACATATTTCCCGCCAGCAGTCGTGAAGAAACTCTATGAAGGAGGAATCGTCATGAATTTTAAGGAAAAGGTAGTTGTGATTACAGGTGGCGCAGGAGGAATCGGGAAGGTAACAGCGAAGGCTTTTTTAGACAAAGGTGCAAAAGTCGTTCTTGTTGATATGAACGGAGACGCCCTAGCTAATGCAAAAGAAGAGCTTGGAGAAGGAGACGATCGCATTCTCACTGTTACGGCAGACGTCACGAACGAAGACGATGTAGCACGCTATGTGAAGGAAGCAAAGGATACATTTGGCAGTCTTGATGTTCTTTTCAATAATGCTGGGTTTGAAGGGCCGTTTGTCCCAGTAAAGGATAGTGATTATAAAACGTTCCAAAAGGTTATGGAAGTAAACGTTTATGGCGTATTCCTTGGCATGAAGCATGCTATTAAAGTGATGGAAGAGCAAGGAAGCGGGGCCATCGTCAATACTATCTCCAATGCAGGTTTTATTGGCAGCGCAGGAATGTCTCCATATATTGCCTCCAAGCATGCGGTAGTTGGTTTAACAAAAACAGCCGCACTCGAACAAGCTGAGACTGGCATTCGTGTAAACGGTGTGGCACCAGCAGCAATTGATACGCAAATGCTGGGCAATATTGAGAAAAATATGTCACCAGACGATGTGGAAAATGTACGCAAACAAATTCAGGCAGGTGTACCGATGAAGCGCTATGGCCTACCAGTAGAAGTAGCACAAGTCGTATTATTCCTCGCTTCAGATGAAGCCACATTCGTAACAGGAGCAACTTACCCAGTAGATGGTGGCTCTCTAGCAACCTAACAGCCTGTCAATTTAAATAATATAACGGCTCTCCTATGAATATTATGTAAAGAGACTGTGTTTGTAGGGGAGCGTTTTTATGAAAAAAGGAATTGTCATCGGTGCTGCAGGGGCTATTGTTATAACATTGACACTGCTCCTTTTCCAAATATTTTCGCCAAAAAATCAAGCAGAAAGAGCTGTGGAAAATTTTTATGAATATGAGCAAGAAGGTGCGTATTCTCTTTCCTGGGAAATGTTTCATCCCTCCATGCAGGAGCGAATGGATAAAACAGAATATTTGCAGGTGAGAGGCGAATTGTTCTTAGGTTATCTCGCTACAGAGGATTACAGTTATACATTAGAGAACACAGATAAATTGAAGGATTGGTCGATGGATGATGCAAGTGAATCCTTGGATGTTGTGTATCAGGTGCAGGTCAATCAACGGTTTAAAGGGGACTTTGGTAATTTCACAATCGTACAACATGTCTATGCAACGGAGACGGATGGTCAGTGGCGTATATTATGGGATTTTAAAGATCGCTAGCACTGAAACCAAGGAGCTCCAGTGCTAGCAATCATTGCTCAGCCTTATTCTTCCTTTTTTCCATGATATAATTTACCGTGGGATATACAATCCAAAATAATACCACGACAAGTGGTCCTAAATACCGGAAATTGCTAGGAAGGTAAATGATTAAAAATATACCAGTAATGAGAAAAGGTGGCATAAGTAACCAATAAAACTTGTTTTTGAAGTGTTTGCTAATAGTAACACCTCCTAAATTGATAAGCCACTCTGCATCACCTATAATACATTTTCCAGACTGGCCTCGCTCCGAGCCTTTACTAAAAATACGTTTAAAGTATAAAAGCGTTTCACGTTTTTGAAAGAATTATCAAAAAAACCTACTCCACCCGATAAAGCGATATCTCCCATGGAAGCCCGTCCTGTTCAAATTCTTTCTCAAAAGTCAACCCGAGCTCGTTACTATTTTCAATCGGCACGGCTGAAAGGATATAGTCACCCCCAAGCTCTTTCAACGCTTCGGTATCGATAGCCAGCTGTTCGATCGGTTCATTACGGTCCTTAGTAAATAAATAATCCTTTCCATGCTCCGCAACATACATATAAAGCCTCCCACCCCACGTATCATAGTAATTTTCCAGTGTGGGGCTCTTCTCAAGCTCGCCTGCAATAACCTCTCTAAATGCATGTTTATACTCCAAAGGAAAGCTATTGTTATAGGTATCCAATGTATAAAAACCATTATACTGTGCAATAGTTGGATGCATTCCAATACTTACTACTCGGTACTCGGACTGGTTTTCTCCAATATAATTCTCTATTTCCTCAAACAAAGCTTCAGAATAAAATTCCTCAACGCTTGGTGTATCCAATGCACTGTATTTATTTTGTTCATTGAATGGGAAAAGGAACATACATTGTGCAACGACCAACACAATCGCAATTATTTTTCCAAAAGGGATATGCTTCCAAATAATCGCAAGTGCTAACGCAAAACAGATATACCAAATTGCCGGGTCAAAGAAATGAATACGGGAAAAATTAAAGGTATTGGCAACCATAACATTATCTTTGACGATGCGCCAGCCTTCCCAGTACCAAAAGGCATACCAGAGGGACAACAGAAAGTTAAAGCTGAAAAGACTAAGCAGCCAAAAAGGCTTAATGTTTCGGTATGCAGCAATTAGAAATGCGAAACCAATGACAGGTAAAACAATAAGAAATTGCTCTGCTGTATCATGGGTATGCCCATAGAGAAAGTTCTCAAATGTTAATCCGATGCTTCGCTCAAAGGTGTTATGCCCAAGGCTAAGTTCGTTACGATGTGACGTAAAACCAGAATCGAAAAACATAGAAAAGATAAGTAAATAATTTTTCACAAGGTAAATTACGGTCATCATCGCGATACCAGAAAAGAACACCCAATTACTTCGCTTGTGCCTTATCCAGTCGATTAACCAGACAAGCCCCATTACTGCCAAAAAGAAAACAAAGGACAATACAAAATTTGAAAAGAAAGGGATGATTGCTAGAATGATCCAATAGTAGAATTTAGCATCTTTCCCATCTTTCCGTAACATCAAAAAGCAATGTAACGCTAGAGGCAAACCGGCAATCGATAACATCCCGGATGGCCAGTAGGGAAGGAGGGCAAATCCTAAGGCAGCGCCAATGGCAACGATTTGCATTTTTTCTGAACGGATTGCATGATGCTTTAGTAATAAATACATTCCAAAAAAAGCAGCAAGGCGCATGATCGTTTGCCCAATCGCATAAGCGGTCATCGGCTCAAATAAGACATACATCCATACCATTGCATCAAGCCCGGATGGCAGGGTACTTCTTGGCAAGCCGTTGATCACATTTGGCAGGGTGGCGCCTGGTAGTGTGAAAATTTGTCCGCTGTCTGCCAATAATTGATACCATACGATGTTGGAATCAAGGTTATCATGTATCCGGATATGCGCATCCTCACCCAGAATAAAGTACGGTGACACATAAGCTGCAATGACGATAAGTGCCAGCCAAAGCAGCACTCTATTGATGGAAAAACTGTTGTATCGCTTTGACCACATAAGAAACGTCCTCTTCTTTCAGTCCGTAGTAGAGTGGAAGGCGCAGAAGCCTTTCACTATCGGTTGTTGTGTACGTATCTTTCCCAACAAATTTTCCATACTTTTGGCCGGCATCTGCCGAATGGAGTGGTACATAATGACTCACTGCCATAATCTCCATTTCTTTTAAATGGTTCATAAGTTCACGTCGTGTAGCTGCACTGTCTGTTTTTAAATAAAACATGTGCGCATTATGCGTACACGTATCAGGGATATGGGGTAAAACAATTTTTCCTTCCTCCATTAGAGGCTTGAGGGAATTGTTATACTGCTCCCAGCTGGCAAGGCGTTGTTCGTTAATTTCCTCTGCGTGATCTAATTGAACAGACAAATAGGCTGCGTTTAGTTCGCTTAACAAATAGGAAGATCCAATATCCCGCCATGTATATTTATCCACCTGACCGCGAAAAAATTGGGAACGATTTGTTCCTTTTTCTTGCAGGATTTCCGCGCGCTTTATCATATCGGGATCATTAATAAGCAAGGCGCCGCCTTCTCCACATGTATAATTTTTGGTCTCATGAAAGCTGATGGTTCCAAGGTGTCCAATCGTTCCAAGAGGCTGCCCCTTATATGTACTCATCAGTCCTTGGGCCGCATCCTCAATTAGAAAGAGATCGTGCTTGTTAGCAAGCTGTAGGAGCGCATCCATATCACAAGAAACACCAGCATAATGAACGACAACGATAGCTTTCGTTTTTTCGGTAATAGCTCCCGCAACTGCCTCAGGGTCAATATTCATGGTAGCGGGATCTACATCAACAAAACGAATTGCTGCTCCCCTTAATGCAAATGCGTTTGCGGTAGAGACGAACGTATAGGAAGGCATGACCACTTCATCCCCTGGTCCGACATCCGTCAAAAGTGCTGTCATTTCTAAAGCAGCCGTGCAAGATGGCGTTAACATGGCACATGCGCTTCCAAGGTTTTTCTCCAGCCAGGTGCAGCATTTTTTCCCGAACGAGCCATTGCCAGATAGCTTCTGTCCTGTTAGTGCTTGTTGGATGGCGATAGATTCTTTTCCTGTCACAGTTGGTATATTAAACGGAATCACGTTACATCACCTCATTACAATAATGCCTAGAATTATGAAAGAAAAGCCGATTATTTTTTGCATGGAAACTGGTTCTTGAAATAAAAATGCAGATAGAATAAATACAAGCACAAATGATAGACTCATAAATGGATAAGCATAGCTTATATCGAATTTTGTCATGGCAGCCATCCAGCACAATGCTGCTAGAAAAGCTGATAAAAACCCGGAAATAATCCACGGATTAAGAAGCAGTTGCAATAATGTCATGAATTTATCAAGGAAAGAGGCAGGTAACTCTCCGACCTGATCCATCTTCCATTTTAAAATTAGTTGCCCATAAACCGTAAAAGAGATAGTGCCAAGAATATACAGATATCCCATGCTACACACCTACTGGCAGGGAAACATTGAGTTTATGGTACACATCAATGGAACGTTCCATTTTAAAACCTAGCGATAAAAATAAATTCAAGGAAGCTAGGTTAGATGGGGAAACAGATGTGCGAATGGCGTCTAGCTGACTAAATTGGAAATGTTCTCTTGCTGCCAGACTAGTGAAGGCCCTCGTTAGGCCTTTCCCGCGAAAATCTTCTTTAATTGCAAGCAATAAAATTTTGTCTTTCTGATAGGCATAAAAGCCTGCAAATTCACCCTGGTAATCAAAGGCCAGTATATGATCCTCTTCAATCAAATCCTTTACCCAGTTTTTGTAACGATTATCTGCCATAAAGTTCGGTATCTCTGGATCGCGGTGAAACCTGCCTCCGGAAAAAGCTTCTCCACTAATCGCGATCACTTCTTCGGGCGAGTAATCACGAGTAAGGGAAATTCCTTCCCGTTCGACGGTGCGTAGCTTCCTTTTTTCACACACAGGTTCAATTAGCGTATCTACATAATAAAAACCATATTTCCGCAAATTGTCCTTGCTGGCAAGCGGCTCCGTTTTTAAAGTGAAATGGCCTTCCACTGTATTCGTTTGCTTTAATGCTTCCTCAGCAAGCGAGGTCACTTCGTACGTATCCACGTGAAAATTTCGTTTGTCCCAAGGTGTTGGCTGTAAATAATTTTCCATACTATCAGCTCCGTTTCCTAAGTATAAAAGCTGCTGCAATTACTACTGTGAGTGGTGCTACGAGCTATTCAAGCATGCTCATCACGTTGCTTGTCTGTTGTGTCGCGTATAAGATAGAGTGGACGAGCCTTTGTTTCATTGAAAACTTTCCCGATGTAAAGACCGAGGATGCCTAAATTACAAAACAGCAATCCTCCAAGAAAATAGATGGATACCATGACACTGGTCCAGCCCTGCACAGGCTCCGCCAGGAAAAAATAGCGAAAGAACAAGTAAAGCCCGTAAAGTAAAGAGGCGCTCGCGATCAGAAAGCCGAACTGGATCGATAATCGTAATGGCTTATTAGATTGCGAGATAATGCCATCTGTTGCTAGTGTTAGCAGTTTTTTCAGGTTGTAGGAGGATTTTCCTTCTTTTCGTTCATTGTGTTCTATTTCAATGGACGTGGATGGGTAGCCCATCCATTGGATAAACATAGGGAAAAAGCGATTTTGCTCCCGCATGCTCTTATATCCTTCGACAACCTTCCTGGAACTAATGCTAAAATTGGCAACCGTATGGTCGGATGATTGGCCCGTAATATAATCGTATAGACGGTAAAATAGCTTGGAGGAAGTTTTTTTCGGCCAGCTATCATTTCGACGAACCCTCCGGCCGAATACCACTTCATAGCCTTCAAGCGCTTTTTCATAAAGCTTCGGAATTTCTTCAGGACGATCCTGCAGGTCACAATCCATTACGACAACCCAGTCTCCCTTGGCGTAATCAAGCCCTGCTGTGATGGCATGGTGCTGGCCAAAATTCCGGGCAAGGTCGATTCCTTTCACGTTCGGGTTAGACTCATGTAGTTCACAGATCTTGGTCCACGCCCCGTCAGGACTTGCATCATTAACAAAAATTATTTCATAGTCGGCTGGGATTTTTGTGAAAACAGATGCAAGTCGGCTGCTTAGCTCCTTAAGACAGGTCTTACAGCCATAGACCGGGACAACTACTGAAATCATGGGGTGGTGACACCTTCCCATTGCTCCACATACCAACGTACGGTTTTTCGTAAACCAGAGGACAATGCTTCCTGCGGTTCCCAGCCTAAATCCTGACGTAGCTTGGTATCATCAACTGCGTACCTGCGATCATGACCAAGACGATCCTTTGTATGTGTAATCAGTTCTTGAAAGCTTGTTAGCGATGTTACTTGCAATAGCTCAGGCTTTATTTCATCGAGCATGCTACAAACTGTCTTTGCAATCTCGAGGTTTTGCACTTCATTTCCGCCCCCAATGTTATAAGTAGAGAAGGGGGGAGCATGATGAAAAATAGCATCCAACGCTCGGCAGTGGTCTTCCACATAGAGCCAGTCGCGAATGTTTTTTCCATCGCCGTAAATTGGTATCTCTTCAAGCTTAAGAGCTTTGGAAATAATGGTAGGAATAAGCTTTTCGGAATGTTGTCTTGGGCCATAGTTGTTCGAACTACTGGAAATAACGATATTCATACCATACGTATAGCCAAAGCTTTTTACGAGGAGGTTCGCCCCTGCCTTTGAAGCACTGTAAGGATTTCTTGGGTCGTATGGCGTATCCTCGGAAAATTTACCTTCTGCGCCAAGGGACCCATAGACCTCATCAGTCGAAATATGATGGAAGCGTCTTTCTTTTAGGACGCCTTTTTCTTCCCAGTCCTGTTTTGCCACCTGCAAAAGGGTTAACGTACCAAGCACATTGGTTTGCACGAACTGTTTGGAATCCTGGATAGAGCGATCTACATGAGATTCTGCAGCGAAATGTATCACGCCATGGATGTCATATTTGGTGAAGATACGCTGGACTAACTGCTCATCGGCAATATCTCCTTCTATAAAAGTATAGTTAACAGCACCTTCAAGAAGATCCAAATTTGCAGTATTCCCAGCATAGGTAAGCTTATCTAAGTTTACTAGATGGTAGTTTTGATAGGTTTCATGCATATAACGGAGGAAATTGGAGCCGATAAATCCAGCTCCTCCCGTTATTAGCAAGACAGGCTTTTGTGCGTTCATTCAACCAACCCCAGCATCGGATTTCGATCAATCGAATCCCAGTATTGTTGTGTGTGCTTTCTTTCCGCTATTTCTAGTAGATACTGCCCATAATCATTCTTTTCCATAGATTTTCCTTTATTGTAAAGCTGCTTTTGTGAAATATAGCCAAGATAGTAGGCTATTTCCTCCAAGCAAGCTAGCTTAAACCCTTGACGCTGCTGCGTAATTTTTACAAACTCAGAAGCTTCGAATAAGGATTCGTGCGTTCCAGCATCCATCCAGGCAAAGCCTCTGCCAAGCAGTTCCACATCAAGCTGTCCTCGCTTTAAATACTCTTTATTTAAATCAGTAATTTCAAGCTCTCCACGCTCAGATGGTTTCAGTTTTTTAGCAAGTTGAACCGATTTGCTGTCGTAAATATATAAGCCAGTCACGGCAAAATCAGATTTTGGATCTTTAGGCTTTTCTTCTAGCGAGATTACTTTTTGTCGGTGATCAAACTCTACGACACCAAACCGGCGTGCATCTTTAACACGATAGCCGAAAACGGTGGCATGGCGGTGCTGCTTTATTGCATTGCGCAATAAGGTCGTAAAGCCCTGACCGTAAAAAATATTATCACCAAGGATAAGGGTGACAGAATCATTTCCGATAAAATCCTCCGCGATAGTGAGCGCTTCTGGAATACCCTTAGGATCTTGCTGTTCCTTATATTCAAGTGTCATCCCAAATTGAGTGCCATCACCGAGCAATTCTTGAAATCGGGAGGTATCTTCAGGCGTGCTGATAATCATAATTTCTTTTATTCCACCAAGCATCAGAACAGACAGCGGATAATAAATCATCGGTTTGTCATATACGGCAAGCAAATGCTTATTAATACTATCTGTACTAGGAGATAATCGCGTTCCACTTCCACCAGCTAAAATAATACCTTTCATGTTTTCCTCCCCTTTAAACCAATCTAGTTTTTGTGCGTATTTTACATAGTAAATCTTGTATACTATTACCTTTTTTGCAAATAGTTAATCTTACAGTTAGATTGCAGTTTTGTTTCAGGGCCGGGAGGTGGAGGTTAGTGAGATGAGCGGTGGTTTATTAACCGATAGTGTAGTGCTATTAACCAATGCGGCTGATGAATCAACCAATGTTGCAGTTCAATCAACCAAAGGTGCTGAACAATCAACCAACAGCACTGGCCAATCGACCAATGCAGTTGATTAATCAACCAAATCGACTGCGGCTGAACAATCAACCAATGTTGCAGAGCAATCGACCAAGGAAGCTGATCAATCAACCAAAAGTGCAGTTCAATCAACCAATGCAGTTGATCAATCAACCAAAAGTGCAGTTCAATCAACCAATGCAGTTGATCAATCAACCAATGCAGCTGATCAATCAACCAATGCAGCTGATCAATCAACCAAAGGTGCAGAGCAATCAACCAATGCAGTTGATCAATCAACCAAAGGTGCAGAGCAATCGACCAATGCGGTTGCTCAATCGACCAGAGGTGCAGAGCAATCAACCAATGCAGTTGATCAATCAACCAAAGATGCAGAGCAATCGACCAAGTGGAGTGCGCAATCAACCAATGCGGCTGATCAATCAACCAATCATCCTATTAACCACTCACCCGCACCTACCCCCACCCCAAAATCCAAATAAAAAAGCCTCTGATCCCAACCGTCAGAGGCTTTCTCATCATTATTTCATCTCTCTCAAACTTTTATCAGCCAATTGCATGATTGTCATATCATCCATTGGTGGGTTATGAAGTCCTGCTCTGACATCACGATAATAACGTTGGAGCGGGTTCTGCCTGGAAAGGCTACGGGCTCCAGCAACACGCATTGCCAGGTCAACTGCTTCGACTGCTTTGTTCACAACTGACAGTTTAACGGCTCCAAGTGTTGGCTTCATACGATTACGAGCTTCCTCGTCAGAAGCATCCCACTCGTTTGCGACCGCTTGTAAAAAGTATGTGCTTTCCATTAACGCTAGTTCGATATCTCCAAGCTTTTGTTTAATATTTGGAAGTTCGGAGATAGTACCTTCCATACTGTTTGGAGAATAATTAGAGGCAAATTCAACAGCATGCCGCTGCGCAGCGCGGGCAATACCTAAGTAGCAGGCCGGTATATGGAGCAACCAGCCAGCAGCAGATTTTTTACCGGGTGTCAGATCTTCTACCAAATCATCCTTTTTAATAGGTACATTCTCTAAAATTAAATCATGACTGCCAGTACCTCTCATTGCAATTGAGTCCCATGTTTCCTTAACTCGAACACCGGGCAGATCACGTCTCACGAGAAAATTTCCTACGCGGTCCTCTTTTTCAATGGAAGCACTAACGACAATATAATCCAGGACAGGAGCAAGTGTCGTAAAGGTTTTGCGCCCATTTAATACCCAGCCATCCTCCTTTTTCGTTGCAGTTGTTTCTGGTTTGCCACCACGTGTTGGGCTGCCTGTTGCAGGCTCTGATGCTGCATTGTTAATGAGGGCGCCTGTGTTTATAACATCCTCAGCAAAGCGACGGTATTTCGCCTCATCCCATAGATTATTCTCACCAAGATGCTTCGTAATGCCCATATGCCACCCAACTGCAAGAGCAGTAGAACCATCAGCTTCGGCAATAAGCTGTTGCAAGGAAAGGAGTTCAGATAAGGAAATACCCGCCCCGCCATATTTTTTCGGAACAGTCAGTGCCGTATACCGGGCATCCTTCAACTCTTGAAAATTTTCAAACGGAAAACTTGCTTCCTCGTCATGCTTAGCTGCCCTTTCCTTAAATGGTTGAATAAGTTCTATTAAAGCGTCCTGGCGTTCCTCTTTTGATTGAAGTGTCATTAAGTTCATCTTTAAACCTCCTATTAAAAAATCTTATTGTTTTACTCGGATTTATACGTTTATTATTTCATGATGATTAAAATTTTACAAAAAAATTTAATCTAGTTAAAAAATATTAAATAGGAAGAAAAATAGTAGAAATAATTCTACAAAAAACGACGCCACAAGTGGTGTTTCTACCAAACTATCATGTTGTACTACCTAGATAAAAGTCCTTACAAACGACAGAATTCGGCAAAAAATAGAAATTTATACCTAGAAATTATGTGACAAGCTATTGCTTTTTTGAAAATATTCACTTATAATCACATATAATCTATTAAGATTTTATTAAGAATTTATTTCTTACACATATTTTCCTAGGTATAGAAAATAGCAGCTTCAAAAAGTGAGTGACCATATGGGATAACAAGACGTCGATTATACAAACAAAACGACTTAAATTTTCAGAAGAATTGAAAAAACGACGGAAATGGAAATATAGAAAACGCATTTTTTATACCGAAAATATTCAGAACGTTCATTCGATAACTAAAATTAGCACGAATCTTTGGTGATCCAGCCATATATAAAACTAAGAAATATTTGTAGGGGGATTAATTTGAGTAAAGAATTGTTAGAAATTAAAAACCTAAAAACATCATTTAGAATAAAAGATGACTATTATGCAGCAGTGGATGATGTGTCTTTAACACTGAACAGGAATGAGGTACTAGGGATCGTAGGTGAGTCAGGATCTGGTAAAAGTGCTCTTGCATTTTCCGTAATGGGCTTGCATAACCGCGCGAAGATTGAAGGGAATATTCACTTCAAAGGACAAGATATTGCGAATATTTCACCTGCCAAGCTAAATAAATTACGTGGTGATGATATGGCCATGATTTTCCAGGATCCACTTACTGCACTAAACCCATTGATGCCTGTTGGAGATCAGATTGCTGAGACGATTCTTCTGCATAAGAAAGATATGTCAACAAAACAGCGTAGAGAAAAGGTAATTGATTTACTCAATAAGGTAGGTATCCCTCGTCCGGAACATACGTACGAACAATTTCCACACGAGCTTTCCGGTGGAATGCGTCAGCGGATTATTATTGCAACAGCGATTGCAAACCAGCCAGAACTGTTAATCGCGGATGAGCCGACAACAGCACTTGATGTTACCATTCAGGCACAGATTCTTGATTTGATCCGTGACTTGAAAGAGGACATGAATGCAGGGATTATTCTGATTACACATGACCTTGGAGTTGTTGCGGAGATGGCAGACAGAGTTGCTGTTATGTACGCAGGTCAGATTGTAGAAATCGCGAATGTGGAGACGTTGTTTGAAAGCCCACAGCACCCGTACACAAGGTCATTGTTAAATTCTATGCCATCTGAGGATGAATCTCAGGATAAGCTACATGTTATTCAAGGTATTGTTCCATCTTTGCAGAACCTTCCACGTAAAGGTTGTAGGTTTGCAGCTCGTATTCCTTGGATTGATGAATCAGCCCATGAAGAAAGCCCGGAATTACATGAAATATCGCCAGGTCACTTTGTTCGCTGTACATGTCACAATCATTTTTACTTCCCAGATGAGAGCAAGGAGGAACAAGTAAATGGCGTTTCTTAAGGTTGAAGATTTAAAAGTACATTTCCCTATTCGTGGGGGATTGTTTAACCGTAAAATTGGCGCAATTAAAGCCGTTGATGGTGTGTCCTTTGAAATTGAGCAAGGTAAAACTTATGGCCTGGTAGGTGAGTCTGGATCAGGGAAAACAACAACGGGTAGAGCCATTGTTGGTTTAAATGATATTACCGAGGGCACGATCACTTATGAAGGTGAAGAATTAAATAAGAAAGGAAAGGCTATAGACCCTAGTAGAGATATCCAAATGATCTTCCAGGATCCATACTCTTCCTTAAACCCTAAAAAACGTGTACTGGACATCATTGCAGAGCCACTCCGCAATTATGAAAAGCTCTCTAGAAAAGAAGAGAAAGACCGTGTACACGAACTGTTAGAGCAAGTCGGACTAAGTCCTGAAAGTATTTTGAAATATCCACATGAATTCTCTGGTGGGCAACGACAGCGGATTGGCGTAGCAAGAGCGATTGCTCTAAAGCCCAAATTAATTATTGCTGACGAACCTGTTTCTGCACTAGATGTTTCCGTACAAGCACAGGTACTGAACTTTATGCAGGACATCCAGAAGGATTTAAATTTAACCTATCTTTTTATTAGTCATGACCTTGGGATTGTAAAACATATGTGTGATGAAATTGGCATTATGTACAAAGGCCGTTACGTTGAATCAGGCACAAAGCATGATATTTTTAACAATCCACAGCATATCTACACCAAACGATTGGTTGCTGCAATTCCAGACATTGACCCGAGAAAACGGGCTGAGAAGAAGCAATTTAGACAAGAAGTACAAACGGAATATGAGCAATCCTATAACGACTATTTTGATAACGAGGGCTTGGCTTACGGTTTACAATCTGTATCCGATACACATTTAGTAGCTTTGCCGGAGAAAGGTTGAATAGAACATGTGGAAATTCATAGTTAGACGACTTTTTATAACATTGCCTCAAATTCTTCTTTTAAGTGTATTAATATTCTTAATGGCCCAAATGATGCCTGGTGATGCATTATCTGGCTTGATTGATCCAAATATTGACCCTGCTGCTATTGAGGAGCAAAGGGAGAAACTTGGGTTGAATAATCCTTGGTACGAACAGTACGCGGATTGGGTTGGTGGTGCTTTACAAGGAGATCTTGGCCAATCATTCGTATTTAAAATGCCAGTTTCAGAGCTAATTGGACAGCGTCTAGTAAACACATTTTGGTTATCTGTAGCAACGTTAATTATTACGTATCTTATTGCAATCCCACTTGGTATAACTAGTGGACGTTACAATGATACATGGGCTGATCAACTAATTACCAGTTATACTTATGTAGGGTTTGCAACACCATTATTTATTTTTGCACTCGTCATGTTATGGGTGTTTGGGTATCAGCTCGGATGGTTCCCAACAAGTGGAAGTGTCGCCCCCGGTTCAGTACCTGGTACCTTCGACTATGTTATAAGTAAGATTACGCATTTGTTATTACCATCCATCTCCATGGCATTAATTACAGTGGTTAACACCGTACAATACTTAAGAAGTGAAATTATTGACACCAAGCAGAAAGATTTTATTATCACAGCAAGAGCAAAAGGTGCCTCTGAATCCAGAGTTTATAATCGACATATTTTACGAAACTCGCTTTTACCGATTGCAGCATTCTTCGGTTTTGAAATAACCGGATTAATCGGTGGAACAGTTTTTATAGAAAATATTTTTGGATATCCGGGGATGGGGCAATTATTTCTTCAATCCATCACACAACGTGACTATACCGTCGTGACATCTGTTGTTTTATTGTTTGGAATAGCTTCTATTCTAGGTGCATTGATTTCCGACATCATATTAAGTCTTGTTGATCCGCGAATCCGTATTAAATAGAAATCGATTGACTCTGAGGTGAAAAAAATGGAATCAAAAGTAGTGAAAACCGATGGTGCTTCGCAACCAGTGACCAAAAGTCCTTCTGGTTTCAGTATCATATGGCGTGAAATTGTTCGAGACAAAATCGCTTTAATTTCTTTGATTATACTAGTGTTAATATCCGCAACAGTATATGGAGTATCCCTATTCCTTGATCAAGAGGAAATCGTAACAGTAGATTTATTTGCTATCCATCAAGCACCAAATGATGAGTTCATTCTTGGTACAGATTATGGTGGTAGAGATATATTCGGTCAGTTAATTATTGGTACACGTAACTCATTATCCATTGGGATTTTAGTTACCCTAATGACAGGTGTCATTGGAGTAGTTTATGGGCTTGTATCTGGTTACTTTGGTGGAACAGTAGATAATATTATGATGCGTATTGTTGATTTTTTCCTTGTACTACCATTTATGATGATTGCAATTGTTTTCGTTGCAATTGTTCCTAAATATGGAGTTATGTCATTTTCCTTAATTATGACAGCCTTTCTCTGGATGGGGATAGCCAGACTCATACGGTCAAAGGCATTACAAGAAAAAGAGTTGGATTATGCACAAGCTTCTAAAACACTTGGTTCCTCAAATTTTAAAATTATGATGACACAAGTGTTACCGAATTTAAGTTCTCTTATTATCGTAACAATGACACTTAACCTTGCTGCAAATATTGGGCTTGAATCAGGGCTTTCCTTCTTAGGATTTGGTTTTCCTGAATCAACACCTAGTTTAGGTACATTATTGAGTTATGCAACAAACCCACAGACACTTGAATTTAGATGGTGGATCTGGGTACCTGCAGCAATTCTGATTTTAGTATTAATGTTAAGTGTTAATAACGTTGGGCAAGCGCTCAAGCGTGCTACCGATGCAAGACAAAGAAGAGGGTAAACCATTAATAATTTCCCCCTTCAGGTAACATCCAAACATCGTTACCTAGCATTTTTACGACTAAACGTAAAAATGTTGAGTATATATTGTAGCAGTCCGATTTATTCTAACGGTCTGTTACGCAAAAAGAAAGGCAAAAAAAGGGAGGTTATTAGGATGACAAAAGCAAGTTGGAGTAAAGCGCTATTTGCACTTATGCTTGTTTTGTTACTTGCGCTTGCCGCATGTAACGGTGGTTCTGAAGAGAGTGAAGGCTCTGGATCAGAAGGTAGTGGTGAAGGAAGTGGGTCTGAAAAGTCAGAAGATGGGCTATACTCAATAGATGACTTTAGCACAGAGAAAACAAATGAAGGGGAAGCAATCGAAGGCGGGGAACTTAACTATGGTATTGTGACTGACACCGCTTTTGAAGGAACGTTGAACTATAATTTCTATTCTGGAGCTCCAGATGCAGAAATTATTGCATGGTTCGATGAGCCATTACTTTCATGGGATGAAAACTACATCTATACAAACGATGGAGCAGCAACCTACAAAACTAGTGACGATGGAAGAGTTTTCACTTTTACTATCGGTGACAATGTAAACTGGCATGACGGAGAACCTGTTACTGCAGAGGACTGGGCTTTCGCTCATGAAGTAATTGGTGACCCTGAGTACCCAGGTGTACGTTACGGAGAAGACTTTACTAACATTGAGGGTATGGAAGAATACCACAATGGGGAAGCTGACAGTATTTCTGGTATCGAGGTCGTAGATGAGAAAACATTAAAAATAACATATAAAAAAGCAACACCATCTTTACTAACAGGAAGTATCTGGGCATATGCACTACCTAAGCATATCTTTAAAGATATTCCGGTAGCTGATATGATTGATTCTCCAGAAGTTCGTGAAAACCCAATTGGTATGGGACCTTTTAAAGTTGAAAGCATTGTACCTGGTGAGTCTGTAACTATGGTGAAAAATGAAGACTATTATAAAGGTGAACCAAAACTAGACAAAGTAACTGTAAAAGTTATTAATCCAAGTACTGTTGTTCAGGCACTTGAAACAGGTGAAGTAGATACAGTAGATAGCTTCCCTGTAGATCAATATCCTGATAATGCTGATATGTCTAATGTTGAATTCCTAGGAACTACAGATAAAGCATATACGTATATTGGATTCAAACTTGGTACATGGGATAAGGAAGCAAAAGAAGTTAAGCCAGATGACAGCAAGAAAATGGCTGATGTAAACCTACGTAAAGCAATGTGGCATGCAGTAGATAATAATGCGGTTGGTGAAAAATTCTATAACGGGTTGCGTTGGAATGCAACAACTTTAATTCCACCGTCACACCCTGAATTCCATGATACTGAAAACCCTGGTCTAGAGTACGATCCTGAAAAGGCAAATCAAATTCTTGATGATGCTGGATATGAGGATGTTAATGATGATGGTTTCCGTGAAACTCCAGATGGAGAAGAGTTGGTAATTAACTTTGCTTCTATGTCTGGTGGAGACACTGCTGAGCCATTAGCTAACTACTACATCCAGTCTTGGGAAACTGTTGGCCTAAACGTTCAACTTCTAGATGGTCGTTTACAAGAGTTCAATACTTTCTATGATCGCGTTGGCCAAAATGGTGATGATGATCCTGAAGTAGATATTTACCAAGGAGCTTGGACAGTTGGTAACGACATAAGCCCTGATGGTTTATATGGCCGTGACGCTCTCTTTAACTTCTCTCGTTATGCAAGTGAAGAAAATGATAAGTTCATCGAAGAAGGACTTTCAGAGGAATCATTTGATATTGAGCACCGTAAAGAAGTTTACAACGAATGGCAACAATTCATGGTTGAAGAAGTACCAGTATTCCCTACGCTGTACCGTTCAGTTTTAGTACCAGTTAATAATCGTGTACAAAATTACTCTATTGCGTTAGATTGGGCTCCAAGATATCATGAAATTAGTGTTAATTCTGAGGAAGCACAAACTGCTGAGTAAGCATATTAAAAAGAAGATCCTTTCGAGGGTCTTCTTTTTTGCATTTTTCCTCTAAATATTACTTTCTATTTTGGTAACCTAAGCTATAATCATACTTTTTCAGCATTCCGCATACAATGGTCTGTAACGACTTTTGCAACAGGAAAGGATGACACATTATGTGCGGAATTGCCGGCTATGTGGATTGGCATACATTTGTACGCTCAGAAAGATCAAACATAAAAAATATGACAAATACCTTGTCACTTAGAGGACCTGATGATACACAATTCTGGTTTCATCCGCATGCCGCTTTTGGACATAAACGTTTGGCTGTCGTGGACTTAGCTGGCGGCGTACAGCCAATGACAAGAAAATTTAATGGTTATCAATTTACCATTGTTTATAATGGTGAACTATATAATACAGAAGAATTACGTAATGACCTTATGAAAGAAGGCTTTCGTTTTCAAACGACATCGGATACAGAAGTCTTGCTTACAGCATATATAGCATGGCGGGAAAATTGTGTGGAACGTCTAAACGGTATCTACGCTTTTGGAGTATGGGATGAGGAGAAAAATCATCTCTTCATGAGCAGGGATCGACTGGGCGTAAAACCGCTTTTTTACTATGAAGCAGAAGGGCAGTTCATTTTTGGTTCTGAATTAAAGGCAATTTTGGCCCATAAGGATGTAAAGCCTGAGGTGGACCATACAGGACTTGCAGAGGTGTTTGGTCTTGGGCCATCACGAACGCCAGGGCACGGACTCTTTAAAGATTGTAAGGAGCTGCGTGCAGGGCATTCTTTAACTTTTTCCAAAAGTGGCCTAAAGGTTTGGCGATATTGGAATGTAGCAAGCAAACCGCATACTGATACATTGGAAGAAACCGCAGCAAAGGTAAGAGAACTTTTTGTCGATGCAGTACAAAGGCAGCTTGTGGCAGACGTTCCAGTATCAACCTTTTTGTCCGGGGGGCTCGATTCTAGTGCCATTACTGCAATTGCTGCGGAACACTTTGCTAGTGAAAAGCAACAACAGCTAACAACCTTCTCGATTGATTATGAGGGAAATGAGGAGCACTTTGTCGCTAGTAAATTCCAGCCATCAAGTGATCAGCCGTGGATCCAAAAAATGGTTACCTATAGTAAAACAGATCATCATGATGAGGTAATTAGTGGGGAAGAGCTCGCTACCCATTTAAAAGAGTCGGTCTATTTGCGGGACCAGCCTGGAATGGCGGATATTGATTCTTCTATGCTATGGTTTTGCCGGAAAATAAAGGAGCATACGACCGTAAGTTTATCAGGAGAATGTGCAGATGAAATTTTCGGTGGGTATCCCTGGTTCCATAACCCGCCTAGCAGTGAGGAAGCGAGCTTCCCATGGATGCGCTCCCTTGATTCGCGTATTGACCTATTACTTCCAGAATGGCAGGAAAAGCTGGATCTAAAAACATATGTGGAAAAACGTTATGAGGAAACGATTGCGGAGACACCTCGCCTTGATGGGGAAACAGAAGAGGATGCGCGAAGAAGAGAGCTCTTTTATTTGAATATGCATTGGTTTATGGCACAGCTGCTTGATCGTAAAGACAGAATGAGCATGGGAGCAAGCCTGGAGGTTCGCGTTCCCTATGCTGATCACAAGCTTGTTGAGTATGTCTGGAACATACCATGGGATATTAAAATGGTAGGGGACCGAGAGAAGGGAATTCTGCGAAAAGCAATGGAAGGAATTCTGCCAGATGAAGTGCTTTACCGCAAAAAAAGCCCGTATCCAAAAACATTTCAGCCAGAATATACAAAAGCAGTTGTAGCATGGATGGAAGAGATTTTAGACGATGAGGATGCACGTCTATTTGAATTTATGGACCGGGATAAAGTGAAAGCCATTTTGGAGAGTGAAGGAAAAGAGTTTAAAGAGCCATGGTATGGCCAGCTCATGAAAGGACCGCAGTTAATTGCCCATTTATGTCAAATCGATTATTGGCTGCGTACCTATAAAGTGGCTGTATCAGAATAGCTGGAAAGGCCTTGCGAGTTTGCAGGGTCTTTTATCTGTAAGAATAGGGTGTGAGAGTGGTATATCAACCAAGGAGTTTGCGCAATCGACCAATCCAGCAGTCCAATCAACCAAGGAGTTTGCGCAATCGACCATTGCAGCAGTTTAATCAACCAAGGAGTCTGCGCAATCGACCATGCCAGCAGTTCAATCAACCGAGGGGCCTGCGCAATCGACCAATCCAGCAGTCCAATCAACCAAGCACCCTTCGCAAACAACCAATCCAGCAGTCCAATCAACCAAGGAGTCTGCGCAATCAACCAATCCAGCAGTCCAATCAACCAAGGAATCTGCGCAATCGACCAATCCAGCAGTCCAATTTGGACTTCTGTCAAGAAAATGGACATTTTAAAATGGTGCTTGTTTAAAGAAAAATCCTACCGCACTTCGTTTGCTGCGTGATGAATAAATACAAAGTAAAAACCTCACTTTGTACTTATTCATCACAATGGTTTGTTTAAGAGGTTTTTTTCAGTATGCTGTTTTGGTAATGACGTTCAAAGTTATTAGGAGAATAGTACCCTAGAGTCGAGTGTCTTCTTTTCTCATTGTAACGATTACTAATATAGTAATTAATGGCTTTTATGGCCTCAGCACGCTTCTCAAACCGGACTCTGTATACAAGTTCTTTTTTTAACGTGGCATGAAAAGACTCTATACAAGCATTATCATAAGGGTTTCCAATTCTACTCATGCTTACTTCCATTTTCCTTTCTTTCAACACTTCCATATATCCATGTGAACAATATTGTGACCCTCGATCAGAATGGTGTATGAGTCCTTCACCTGGCTGGCGGGTAGCTATGGCCATTTTTAAAGCAGCTAATGGCAATTCCTTTTTCATATTAGGTGCCATACTCCACCCCACCATTTTTCTGGAAAATAAGTCGATAACTGACGCTAAATAAAGCCAACCCTCTATTGTCCAAATATACGTAATATCTGTGACCCAGGCTTTATTAGGAGCGTCTACAGTGAAGTTCTGGTTTAAGAGATTAGGATAGATCGGTAGATCATGATTTGAATCTGTAGTGATGATTATTTTTTCGGTTAGAGTAGCCCTGAGGCCCATCTCCTTCATCATACGGGCCACAGTTTTTTGACAAACCGTATAACCCCAATCTATTAAATCTGCGTGCACCCTCGGACTACCGTAGGTACCAAAACTTTCATGAAACGATTGGCTAATCTTTTGTTTGATTTCTTCTCGATATCTTTCTCTCTCTGTTAAATCAGCTTCTCTTCTACAAAGCCATTTATAATAACCACTTTTCGATACCTCTAGTACCTCGCACATCTTCACCACCGAATAATCCTCACAGTGATCGTAAATAAATTGATATTTTACTCTTGGTTTTTCGTGAAGATGTGCATGGCCTTTTTTAGAATTTCATTTTCCTCTTGGAGCTTTTCAAGCTCCTTTTTGTGGGCTTTCTTTAAAGCTTCATACTCAGATGGCGTTATATACTCTTGGGGTTGGTTACTTTGTAGTTTTTCTTTTCTATGTTTTTGTACCCACTTTCCTAGTGTGGAAGCCGACAGGCCAAGTTCGTAAGCTACATCTGTTATCTTCCTTCCCTCCTCTACAATTAATTTCACTACATATTCCCTGTACTCTTTATCATATTGTTTCCCCAAAGTGAACACGTCCTTTTATTATTTAGTTCATTATAAAACAAACCACTTTTCACATGTCCACTTTTTAGACTAACCTCAAATCAACCAAGCACCCTGCCCAATCAACCAATCCAGCAGTTCAATCAACCAAGCACCCTGCGCAAACAACCAATCCAGCAATCCAATCAACCAAGCACCCCACCCCCACCTAATCAACCAAGCACCCAAAAGGAGGATTATTCTAACTTATAGCGAATAAGCATACCATAGAGAAAAAAGTTAATGGGGGGATGCAAGGTGGAGGCACATCGTATAGAAGAAGTTCAAAAAATAAAAAAGAAAAGTTGGAAAAAACGAATTTTAATTATCTTAGGCATAATAGTAACGATTATTCTTTTAGTCGGCATTTTTGTAAACGCATACATAAACCGTTCACTTGCCAAAGTGGAAGGGGAAATAAGCCTTGCGGGATTAGAAGCAGCGGTTTCGGTTACGACGGATGAACAAGGAGTACCGCATATAGCTGCAGCCTCCAAGCATGATCTATATATGGCGCAGGGTTACGTTCAGGCACAGCACCGTTTATTTCAAATGGAAATGTCACGCCGGCAGGCTTCTGGGACGTTAAGCGAGATAGTTGGAGCGGCTGCAGTAGACAATGATAAATACTTTCGGACATTAGGCCTGCGAAGAGCAGCAGAAAAATCTTATGCGTTGTATACAGAAGAATCAAAGGAAATACTAGAAAGCTTTGCGGATGGAGTGAATGCCTATATAAAAGAAGCAACAGAGACGAACAGCTTACCAGTTGAATTTACCTTAATGGGTGCTAAACCAGCGGAGTGGACACCTGTTGATTCGTTAACAATTGGAAAATATATGGCTTTTGATTTAGGTGGTCATTGGGAAAGACAGGCCTTTAACCACTATTTATTAGAAACGTTCGAAGAGGAAAAAGCATTGGAACTCTTTCCTGCATACCCGGAAAATAAGCCAACCATTATAGGAGAAGGAGAATTAGACATTGCGAGCAGCTTTGAAAATGCAGTCATTCCTCACACTTTTAATGGGAGCAACAACTGGGTAGTTAGTGGAGAAAAAACAGCGTCCGGTATGCCACTGCTTGCAGATGACCCACACTTAGGGCTAGCCACCCCGTCTATTTGGCTGGAAATGCATCTTGAGACAGAGGGAGTAAATGTGGGAGGGGTTATTTTTGCTGGTGTGCCTGGTATTATACTCGGGCATAACGAACATATTGCCTGGGGGGTTACCAATACAGGGCCGGATGTCCAGCAGCTTTATGTCGAAAAGCGTAATCCGGAAAATAAAACAGAATTCTTATACGAGGGTCGCTGGGAGAACGCCGAAGTAATTGAGGAGCCAATCAAGGTAAAGGATGAAAAAACGATAGACTATGAAGTTATCGAAACACGGCACGGTCCAGTAGTATCCGAATTTGCAGAGGAATCAGGAAAAGATACGGTCCTTTCGCTTAGATGGACGGCATTGGATGCGACAACAGAACTGGAAGCCATTTTAGCGATCAATCAAGCAGAGAACTGGGAGCAATTTGAAAAGGGATTGGAGAAGTTTCTGGCACCAGCTCAGAATTTTGTGTTTGCCGGAAAAGATGGCACCATTGCCTATAAAGCAAATGGCAATATTCCCATCTATGAAAGTGCGGAGGATGCACTCCTTCCATTAGCTGGGTGGGAAGAGGAAAATGAATGGAAAGGTTTTATCCCATTTGATGAGCTGCCTCGGGTCGTAAATCCGGAAAAGGGCTATGTTGCTACAGCCAATAATAAAATTACCGGTGAGGACTACCCATACCATATAAGCAATGTTTGGGCCCAGCCCTATCGGTATGAGCGTATCTCGGAAGTATTAGAAGAAAGAACAGAATTGACTGCTGAAGATATGATGGCCTTGCAAATGGACGTACAAAACTTACGGGCAAGAGAGTTTGTACCATTATTGACAGACGCTCTCCAGGAAAATGAGCTTACAAAGGCAGAAAACCAAGCCCTCCAGCTATTACAAAAGTGGAACTTTGAAGATGAAGTAGATAGTCCTGAAGCACTTATCTACCACCATTGGATGACAGAAATAGAAAGTACCTTATATAAGGATATTCCAGAAGAAATGATGGATATGTTTTCAGCAAAGGGGCAAACAACAGATGAACTGCTACGAACCGCATTAAAAGGAGAGCCATCCATATGGATTGAGGAAAGTGGTGGATTGAAAGAGTTATTATCCACAGCCTTAAACAAAACCGTAACCAAGCTCCAAACAGATTACGGAGAGGACCTCGCAGACCTGCGGTGGGGCGATTATCACCAGGTACAGTTTGTACACCCGTTATCAGGTATTCATCCTGTGTTAGCTTTCTTCTTTAATAATGAAAAACCGATGGAAGTGGGAGGGAGCAGTGTGACACCGATGGCAGCCAGCTATGAGCCTGAGACAGGAATGGTAGATCATGGCGCCTCCTGGCGATTCGTGATTGATACTCAAGACATGCAAACTGGCCATCATATTGTCGGACCAGGCCAATCCGGACATTTTAAGAGTGACTGGTATGACGATCAACTGGAGGATTGGGTAAATGGAACCTACCACGCAACAAACCTAGCAACCTATGAGGGCGATAAACTTGTTTTAATACCAGATTAAATTCACTTGCCAATCTAGCAAAAAAGCGACAAAATAGGAGATATAAAAGAAAAAGAAAGGGAGAAGGACATGAATTACTACGCAGCATTTTTACCAATGAAGGACGAAGAAAAAAGTAAAACCTATCGCCCAGACCATCTTACTTATTTAGAAGACATGGAAAAACAGGAGAAAATTTTTGCAAAAGGTAGATTTACAGACGGTGCAGGCGGTCTTGTTATTTACCAGGCGGAGAGTCTGGAAGAAGCAGAGGAATTAGTGAAAGCAGACCCTTATGTCGCAAAGGGTGCAAGGGACTACAAGCTACACGAATGGACGATGGTACTAGCAGAAAGTGCTGCACGCCCTGAATAGCATTGACAGTGTGCGAGCGAATCGATATAATATGTCAGGAATAATGCGAGAGGTTCTTAGCGTAAACCCTCTATAAAAAACTAAGGACAGATGACGCAGAGTATAGCCATGTGCCTTAGGGTACATGGCTTTTTTTTATGTAAACAAGGAGGTAATCTAATGAAAGAACAGAATTTATCAGGCTTAACACAGCTTGGCAGTCAAGGTACAACCTATGCTTTTGACTACAATCCCGATGTACTAGAAGTCTTTGAAAACAATCACCAGGACAGGGATTACTTCGTGAAATTTAATTGTCCAGAATTCACGACCCTTTGCCCCATGACAGGGCAGCCGGATTTCGCCACTCTTTATATCAGCTATATTCCGGATGTGAAAATGGTAGAAAGTAAGGCTTTAAAGCTATATTTGTTTAGTTTTCGTAATCATGGGGGCTTTCATGAAGACAGTGTCAATGTGATCATGAATGACCTGATTAAATTAATGGATCCAAGATATATAGAAGTATGGGGGAAATTCACCCCACGCGGTGGTATTTCCATTGATCCATATTGTAATTATGGCAAGCCAGGGACAAAGTTTGAGCAAATGGCTGAACAGCGATTGATGAACCATGATCTGTATCCTGAAAAAATAGATAATCGATAATAGAGGGTAGTTAAGTTCTTCTCAAAAGAGGAGAGAAAACCATGTATTTATATTTAAATGCTTTATTTGCCGGTCTTTTAATAGTCTCCAATATTTTAGGAGTAAAACTTTTTGCTATTGGGGAGTTTGTACTACCAGCAGCGGTCATTGTTTATGTCGTAACATTTATTATCACGGACGTTATTGGCGAAGTATACGGAAAAGATGCTGCTAGAAAAACTGTTCAAGCGGGATTTTTAACACAAATATTGGTGCTCATTTTTGTATATATTGCCATCCAATTACCTGCAGCACCAGACTTCGCCGCCCAAACAGAATTTGAAACTATTCTTGGTGGAAGTTTTCGTGTAATGCTGGCGAGTCTATTATCCTATGTAGTGAGTCAAAACTTGGACGTTAGCCTATTTCACCGACTTAAAAAGAAGCATGGGAACAGTAAACTTTGGCTTCGTAATAACCTTTCTACGATGACAAGTCAGCTAGTAGATACAAGCATCTTTATTGTGATCGCATTTTGGGGCTTGGTTCCAACCAATGTATTAATTGGCATGGTCGCTACACAGTATGTATTTAAGCTGATTGTGGCGATTGTAGACACACCAATTGTGTATCTTCTTGTCCGACTTGCAAAACGTGATAAACAAGATATAGAGAATAAAGACTTAGCTGTAAACCATTCCTAATTAGGGATGGTTTTTTACTTAACTAAACCGGGGACTTCCACATTTCCCGGGAAATAAATGTCGTTATTTGCGATTGTTAACCGCAGCATTAATTTATACCTAGATACATAAACTAATAGCGCTTGTACCTGAAAGAACGGAGGGAGGGGAAAATAAGGCTTTTGGCTTGCTTAAGGCAATAGCACAGGGGCAAAGGTATGTAGCACAAGGCTGGCAATCTTTTAATCTAGGAATAATTTATTAAAAAGTGATTGACACCGCTTTCACTTTCCTGTAATATGAAAGCACAAGTTAATTATGTGGCGGAGATATGGAGACCCACACTTTAATAGTTATTCCTTAGGAGGAGTATGTCTGTTAAAGTGTGGGTCTCTTTCGTTCTTAATTAACGATAAAAAAGACACAAAGGGGTGTTCTACATGTCCGAATTTTTAGCAGAACTCATTGGTACGATGATTCTAATTATTTTTGGTGGCGGCGTTGTTGGAGGCGTTGTCTTAAAGAAATCAAAAGCAGAAGGTGCTGGCTGGGTCGTTATTACGATTGGCTGGGGTCTTGCCGTTGCTCTAGGGGTATACGCTGTTGGTAATTTCTCCGGAGCCCATTTAAATCCTGCCGTAACGCTTGGATTTGCCTCCATTGGTGAATTTCCATGGGCAGATGTACCATTATACATTACAGCACAGCTTATTGGTGCGATGATTGGAGCTGCCATTGTATTCTTTAATTACTTACCACATTGGAAGGCAACAGAGGATCAAGGTGCAAAACTAGGCGTTTTTGCAACAGATCCGGCAATCCGTAGTCCTTTCTCAAATCTCATTAGTGAGATGGTTGGAACCTTTGCATTATTAATGGGTCTTTTATTCATTGGTGCAAACGAATTCACAGAAGGGTTGAACCCAATTATTGTTGGTGCCCTGATTATCGCGATCGGAATGTCACTAGGTGGTGCAACAGGTTATGCGATCAACCCTGCAAGGGATTTAGGACCACGTATCGCGCATGCACTTCTACCGATTCCAGGAAAAGGCGGTTCTGACTGGGGCTATTCTTGGATTCCAGTAGTTGGACCGATTCTTGGTGGTGTCTACGGAGCAGTATTCTATAATGCTATGTTTCTAGGAAACTTCAATGCGCTTTTCTGGATCATGAGTGCACTTGTGGCAGTACTATTTATTGGAGCAGCGAATGCAGAGTTGAAAAAAGGAAGAAGTACAGCAAACAAAGTAGAGCAAAAAATCGTTTAAGGGGGAATTTTATATGAGCAAAAAGTATATTTTATCCATTGACCAGGGAACGACAAGTTCAAGAGCCATTTTATTTAATCATGACGGAGAAATCGTGGAAACTGCACAAAAGGAATTCCAGCAGTTTTTCCCAGAACCAGGCTGGGTAGAGCATGATGCCAATGAAATCTGGACATCGGTGCTTGCTTGTATCGCAGACGTGCTTCGTAAAGCAGACGCAGAACCAACGGACATAGCAGGAATCGGGATCACGAACCAACGTGAAACAGCTGTTGTCTGGAATAAAAACACAGGGAAGCCGATCTATCAAGCGATCGTTTGGCAATCAAGACAAACAGAAGGCATTTGTAGAGAGCTTCGAGAAGCTGGTCACAATGAGCTTTTCAATCAAAAAACGGGCTTGCTGCTTGATCCATATTTCTCTGGTACAAAAGTAAAATGGATTTTAGATCATGTAGCTGGTGCAAGAGAGAAAGCAGAGAATGGCGACTTGTTATTTGGAACAATCGACAGCTGGCTTGTTTACAAGCTTTCAGGTGGGAAAACACATATTACCGACTATTCCAATGCATCGAGAACCCTTATGTTCAACATTTATGACCTAAAGTGGGACGACGAATTGCTGGATATTTTAACAGTACCGAAAAGCATGCTACCTGAAGTGAAGCAATCATCTGAAGTGTACGCACATACTGCATCTTATCATTTCTTTGGCCATGAAGTGCCAATTGCAGGGATTGCTGGTGACCAGCAGGCAGCATTATTCGGGCAAGCGTGTTTTGAAAAAGGTATGGCGAAAAACACATATGGTACAGGTTGCTTTATGCTCATGAACACAGGTGAGGAAGGCGTTAAATCCGAGCACGGCTTGCTAACTACATTAGCATGGGGCGTTGATGGCAAAGTAGAATACGCCCTTGAAGGAAGTATCTTTGTTGCCGGTTCTGCGATTCAATGGCTGCGTGATGGGTTGAAAATTATTGAAAACGCACCACAAAGTGAACAGCTTGCGACAAATGTAGACTCAACAGATGGTGTCTATATGGTACCAGCGTTTGTTGGACTTGGTACACCGTATTGGGACAGTGATGCAAGAGGAGCAATCTTCGGCCTAACGCGTGGTACAACGAAAGACCACTTTGTCCGTGCGACATTAGAGTCACTTGCATACCAAACGAAGGATGTGCTGGATGCGATGATTAAGGATTCTGAGATCGACCTGAAAACATTGCGTGTAGACGGTGGCGCTGTGAAAAATGACTTCCTTATGCAATTCCAAAGTGACATGCTGGATGTTCCGGTAGAACGCCCAGTTGTACAGGAAACGACTGCATTAGGATCAGCTTATCTTGCAGGTCTAGCTGTTGGATACTGGAAAGATAAAGAAGAAATTGCAAAACAATGGAACGTAGAAAAAACATTTAAACCAGCTATGACAGAAGGAAAACGCGATAAACTTTATACTGGTTGGGAAAAGGCAGTTGCAGCTACAAGAACGTTTAAATAGAAAACCGTAAAGGGAAAAGAAAGGGGAAGCTCCATTTATCTTTATACAAAAAGGTAAGTAGAGACTTCCTCTTTCTATTAGTGAGGAAATGCATGATTTCTAACAAGTATACAAATTTTAAGGAAGAGGAGCGATAAACATGAAAAAAATTATTAACGATCCGAATCAGGTTGTACAAGACATGGTGCAAGGGATGGTAACAGCATATCCAAGCGCATTAAAACAGGTACCAGAAACGATGGTGCTTGCAAGAAAAGATGCTCCAGTTCAAGGAAAAGTTGGACTTGTTAGTGGTGGAGGAAGTGGCCACGAACCAGCTCATGCTGGTTATGTTGGAAAAGGAATGCTGGATGCCGCAGTAGCTGGAGAAGTATTTACCTCCCCAACACCTGATCAAGTATTTGAAGCGATTAAAACAGTAGATGGAGGAGCAGGTGTATTTCTTGTGATTAAAAACTACACAGGAGATGTCCTCAATTTTGAAATGGCTGCAGAACTTGCAGAGGCAGAAGACATCGATGTAGATTATGTTGTCGTAAATGATGATGTAGCAGTGGAGGACAGCTCTTTTACCACAGGACGACGTGGCATTGCCGGAACGGTCTTTGTTCATAAAATTGCCGGAGCAAAAGCAGAGTCAGGCGCCTCTTTAGCAGAGGTGAAAAAGGTTGGAGAAAAAGTCGTCGCCAATGTCCGTTCCATGGGAATGGCATTAAAGCCATGTACTGTCCCAGCAGCAGGAACTCCAAGCTTTGAATTACAGGACGATGAAATGGAAATAGGCATCGGTATCCACGGCGAGCCAGGATTAGAGCGGAAGGAAATTGCATCTGCTGACAAAATAGCCGAGGAGTTAACCGAGAAGATTTTAGAAGATCTGGACTACACGACAGGTGAGGATGTCGCTGTCATGGTTAACGGACTAGGCTCGACACCTGAAATGGAGCTGTACATTGTCAACAAGCGAGTGCAGGAAATTTTAAAAGAAAAGGGCATTTCGGTATACAAAACATTCGTCGGTGAATACATGACAGCACTTGAGATGGCAGGCTGTTCTGTTACGTTATTAAAACTGGATGATGAACTGAAAACCCTATTGGATGCTCCATCAGAAGCCCCAGCTTTTCGTAGTTAGTTCATCAAGCATTGGAAAGGAGAATTCGCAATGAAACTAGATGTAAACACAGTAATTGACTGGATGAAAAGAACGAATGAAAAGATGCAGGAAAATAAGTCCTATCTAACAACGTTGGACCAACCAATTGGCGATGGGGACCACGGAATCAATATGGCAAGAGGGTTTCAAGAGGTGGAAAATAAAATTTCACAGGGAACCTATGAGACACCAGCAGATGTCTTGAAAGATGTAGCCATGACACTAATGTCAAAGGTTGGAGGCGCATCTGGCCCATTGTTCGGTTCTGCCTTTTTAAAGCTTTCGACAGCCGTCAAGGGCACAGATACAGTTGATGGGGAATTATTTGCAAAGGCGCTGGATCAGGCAGCTGCAGGGGTGAAGCAACGAGGAAAAGCGGATATCGGCGAAAAAACGATGATTGATGTCTGGGTTCCAGTTGCAGAAGCACTCAAGGAAGAGCCAAATTTTTCAGCAGAGCTTCTAGAAGATACTGCTAAGCAGGCAATGGAGAATACGAAGGAAATGCTGGCAACAAAAGGACGAGCTGCTTATTTTAAAGAAAGATCACAAGGACATATTGATCCAGGTTCTGCTTCTTCTTTCTATTTATTTGAAGCATTAAGTGATGTTATCAAGGAGCGTGCATAAGCATGAGTTCGAATGTCGGAATCGTTGTCGTTTCCCACAGTCCGAAAATTGCTGAAGGGCTAAAAGATTTGATTGGCCAGGTGATGAGTGACATACCACTTGAAACAGCAGGCGGTACTGAGGATGGGGAAATTGGCACAAGCATTGATAAAATAATGAATGCAATGGAGAAGGCAGATCAGGGGAAAGGCGTTCTGCTATTTTATGATATTGGCAGTGCCAAAATGAATGCAGAAATGGCAATTGAAATGAATGAAACCGAGCAAGCAATCCTTTTTGATGGACCATTAGTAGAGGGTGCTTATGTAGCAGCTGTGGAGTCTGGCATGGGAAAAGGCTTGCAGGAAGTTCATGATGCTGTGAAAAAATCTGTTTAGGGAAAAGAACCGCTTCTAGATGTGGAATGCTCTAGAAGCGGTTTTATATTACCTAAACAACATATTTACTTAAAAAACTTCCGGACCTGCACAGCATTTAAAATAACCAAAACCCCTAGCACTATTAGCCAACCATAAAGGATCTTAGGATTTAGCTCAAAGGTTTCCACCAAATAGAGCGAAATAGGAACAAGCAAGAAAATAATTCCCATTAAAATGGAATGCATGCCTTGGTGCCTTTTATATCCTTGTTTATCTTTAATATTGTAAGACTTGCCTTTGAGACGCCATAAGAGAAGGTATTCTGCTATATCGTTGAAGTATGCATATCCAATGAGGAATTGTACAGTAGCTAAAAAGATTAGAATTATAGTTAAAAGTATAAGCAAACAAAAATACCTTTCCTATGATGTGACATGTTCCTTATAAGGAGAACATTTTCAGGAATTCTCCCGCTAGGCTCGTTATGCATGTAAGTTTAGATAAATGGCGTAAATCCCAACAAACAGAATGATGACATCGCCAAACCAATTAATACCACCCCAACGATTACATATAACCAGTTACAAAGTAGTGATGGAGACGATGGCCAGCATATTTTTATAATTCTTATTCATAGTTTATCCCTCTTATTTCAATTTCTTAATATACCACGCATCCATGGCATCATGATCTGAGCCATCTAGTGCCTTTTCAAGCTTTTGAAAGCCTAGTTTTCCGTATAGCTTATTGGCGACTTCAAGCTTGTTTAAAGTTTCTAAGTAACAGTATGTATAGTGTTCCTTCGCGTAATGGAGTGCTACATCCATCAATTTTCTAGCGACACCTCTGCCTTGAGCTTCCGGGGCGACGTATAGTTTTTGCAATTCACACGTGTCCTTGATTTCTCCAAAAGGACCAATGCCCACTCCGCCTACCACTTCTTCCAGGTCGTTAACGGCTACCCAATAATTTCCCTTCTCCAGTTGCTGATAAAACTGTGCTAAACTGCTTAGCTGTGGGTCAAAATACGCCGTGCCAGGGATATCTAAATCAAACGATTCCAATGACCGTTTGATAATATGCTCGATTGCTTGGTTATCTTTTTGTTCGATTTTCCTAATGTTCATAATAGATTGCTCCCTACTTCTTTCTATAAAACCATTTTATGCTTATTTTTCTCATTATTCAATTTTTCCATTTGACACCAGAAGCTTAGTTTTATGTTTAGCTTCTCAATAATCAAGTTCGGAGTTTTATATTGATAGGGAATGAAAGGGTATATATAGCGGAGGAAATACATGAAGACTCCTGCGGGATTAATAGGCATAGGTGAGACCCCGCAGTGCAAAGCACGAGGAGGCTCAACAGCCGCCCGCGGAAAGCGAAATGTATTTCCGGAGCGGTGATTATAAGCTTTACTAGGTCTTAATCTCTTGACTTATGACATCAATCTTTTTAATTATGTCCAGCGACAGTAGTCATTGAGAAGGAACACTGGTATTGTGATATGATAAGTAAGAAATTTGTTTTTAGATTAAAATTCGGAGGTGGAAACGATGATTGATCTACTTATAACAATGCTGGAGCGGGTGGGAATTCTCGTAGCCGTTGCCTTTGTAGTCACACGTTTCCGCTTTTTTCAGGACATGATTCATCAGGATCAACTTAACCGAAAACAACACTACACCGCCATCCTCTTTTTTGGGTTGTTTGGTATTATGGGAACCTATTATGGGGTGGCCTTACATACCGGAACGCTTGGTTTTAACAGCGTCACGATGAATTTGGCTGCAGAAGAAGCCATTGCGAATTCACGTGTCATTGGTGTTGTGATTGCAGGCCTTTTAGGCGGCTATCGCGTGGGCATCGGGGCAGGTCTAATCGCTGGAATTCACCGCCTGACCCTTGGAGGATTTACAGCTGTTTCCTGTAGTCTCGCCAGTGTCATTGCTGGGGTGATCGCTGGATATTTTCGGAAAAAGGAAAAATATATCAAGCTTCCAACAGCTTTTCTGATTGGGGCACTTGCCGAGAGCATTCAAATGCTTATTATTCTTATCCTATCAAGGCCGTTTGAAATGGCTTGGACACTTGTTCAGATTATAGGCATTCCAATGATATTGGCGAACGGCTTTGGTACGGCGATATTCGTCCTAATCGTTCAAAGTGTTGTGAATGAGAAAGAGAAAACAAGTGCAGAACAAGCACAAAAAACATTGCGGATTGCGGAGCAGACAGTTGGTTATTTGCGCCAGGGGATGACCAACCAATCAGCATTAGCGGTTTGTTCGATTTTGTATAAAGAAATCAATCCATCTGCTGTAGCAATTACGGACAAAGAGCTTATCTTGGCTCATGTTGGCTTGGCAAGTGACCATCATGTGGCGAACACACCGATTCGCACCCAGCTTACAAAAGATGTGATCCAGAGTGGTGAGCTAGTTGTCGCGAATGATGAAACAATCCATTGCAGTGTAGAGGATTGCCCGCTTGGAGCGGTGGTCATGGCTCCGTTGAAAAGTCGAGACGAAGTAATTGGAACTTTAAAGGTCTATTTTCCATCTGAAAAAGATATCACAAACGTAAACCTCGAGCTCATTTCTGGACTAAGTTCTTTATTAAGCACCCAAGTAGAGCTTGCCGACACGGAAAAAGCTTATCAGTTAGCGAAAGAAGCGGAAATCAAGGCATTACAGGCCCAAATTAGCCCGCATTTCCTATTTAACTCATTAAATATTATTGTGTCACTGATCCGGACAGATCCAAAGAAAGCAAGAAAACTGCTAATGTCTCTCTCGCATTTCTTCCGGCAAAACCTTGCAGGTACAACAGCTGAAATGGTTTCCTTAAGAAAAGAATTAGAGCATGTGAAGGCATATTTGGAAATTGAATCCTCCCGTTTTGTTGATAAATTACAAGTATCCTATGATATTGATGAAGCAGTACTTGACCAAAACATTCCACCACTAACACTTCAGCCATTAGTCGAAAATGCGGTGAAGCATGGGATTAAAGATATGGAGAAAAATGCGGTTGTCAGAATTTCGATCAAACGTGAGCAAAGCAGGATTGTTATTGTGGTAGAAGACAATGGCCTGGGTATAGAAGAAACCAAGCTGCAAAAGCTTGGTACCTTTCAGTTGGAGTCTGAGACAGGTACAGGAATAGGCTTGTATAATGTAAAAAGAAGGTTGACGATGAAGTTTGGCCCACAAGCAGGTTTTCATATTGACAGTGAGCCAGGGCATGGCACGAAAATTAGCATTTATCTGCCTGTGGAGATAAGGGAGTGAGAGCATGAAGCAAATTCAAGTGCTCGTCGTGGATGATGAACGCTACGCACGAGAGGAATTAATTCATCTATTAAAGGATTTTAACGGGATCGAGGTTATAGGAGAAGCAGAATCCGGAGAAGATGCGATTGTAAAAAGCCTCAGCCTGAAGCCGGATGTGGTATTCCTCGATATCGAGATGCCAAAGATGAACGGGATGGAAGCAGCAAAAGCATTACAGGAATTGAAAAAGGCGCCGTACATCATTTTTGCCACAGCCTATCCGCAATTTGCAGCGGAAGCTTTTCGGCTTGAAGCACTTGATTATCTGTTAAAGCCATATGAAGAAGAACAGCTAGATCAGACAATCGCACGTGTACAAAAGCAATTTTCCCATATGGACAATGCTCCTCATCCTCAAGCAACGTCTGGAAAACTTTCAATCGAGACGGATGGAGAAATCCATTACCTGCACCCGCAGGATATTTTGTACTTGGCGCGGGAAGAAAAATTTACGAAAATCATAACAGCGAATAAGGAATATCAAGTGCGGACCACCTTAAAGGAGCTTGAAGGAAGACTGACTGGTTACAATTTTTTCCGAATACATAAAAGTTATGTAGTGAATCTTTCTTATGTGAACATGATTACCCCTTGGTTTAACGGTGCCTACCAATTAAAGATTGAGGGAAGAGAAGAGACGCTAGCAGTAAGCCGCAACTATGTCAAAGCGCTTCGTAGCAGATTAGAAATCTAGGGAGTGCATGTTGGCATGCTCTTCATGCATTTCAACGTGACTTTTGGACATCTTACGCCAAATAAACCCCTTTCATGGAGATTTGTCTTACACTGTATGTAATCGCATACATTAGGAAATGAGGGAAAATTTATGTATACGTTCTTATTTGGTATTTTACTTTTAATTGTTGGTTATTTTACGTACGGGAAAATCGTTGAAAAGATATTTGGTGTAAAGGAAACACGTGAGACACCAGCTTATACAAGCAAGGATGGCGTGGATTACATGCCAATGAGTACGCCGAGAAACTCTTTGATTCAATTATTAAACATTGCTGGAGTAGGTCCAATTTTTGGCCCGATTATGGGTGCGCTTTACGGACCAGTCGCTTTTATCTGGATTGTACTTGGATGTATTTTTGCCGGAGCTGTACATGATTATTTAACTGGTATGATCTCAATTCGAAATAGAGGAGCACATTTACCAGAGCTTGCTGGAAAGTTCCTTGGAAGATTTATGAAGCATGTTGTAAACGGTTTCGCTGTCTTATTGCTATTACTAGTAGCAACAGTGTTTGTTACAGCACCAGCAGATTTACTTTTAAACCTAATGAACGGCTGGGTTGCACTAGGTTATATTATTGGAGCCATTTTTGTTTATTATTTACTAGCAACACTATTACCGATTGATAAAATCATCGGACGCGTTTACCCTATCTTTGGTGCTTTATTAGTTATTAGTGCAATTGGAGTTGCCGCTGGCATGATCATAACAGGTGCACCAATTCCTGAGCTGACATTATCTAATTTCCACCCAGATAATGCACCTATCTTTCCATTATTGTTTTTAACAATCTCTTGTGGCGCAATTTCCGGATTCCATGCAACACAAACGCCGATCATCTCAAGGACGACAAAATGCGAGAAGCAAGGCCGTAAAATTTTCTACGGCATGATGATTGCTGAAGGGATTATCGCGATGATTTGGGCTGCAGCAGCAATGAGCCTGTTCGACGGACCTGTTGGCTTAAATGAACTGCTTAACAACGGAGGAACTGCCGCAGTAGTAAGTGAAGCATCAACCTTAATGCTTGGAGCAGTGGGTGGAACACTAGCCGTACTTGGCGTAATTATTCTACCAATCACGTCAGGCGACACAGCTTTCCGAAGCGCCCGCATGATTATTGCAGACTATATCCGTGTCCCACAGAAAAAAATTATGAATCGCTTGTGGATTGCACTGCCATTATTCGCAATTTCTATAGCTCTAACCCAAATTGATTTTAACCTGCTATGGCGTTACTTCTCTTGGGCAAACCAATCAACAGCAGTAATCGCACTATTCGTTGGCGCAATGTACCTGTTCATTGCGAAGAAAAATTACTGGATTGCTTTGATTCCAGGCACGTTTATGCTAATGGCAACAACAACTTATATTCTGAACGCACCAATTGGCTTCCAACTTCCAATGAATATCTCCTATATTGGAGCAGCAATCATAACTGTGGCGTTAGTCGTAACCTTCTTTGTCGCAGCCGTAAAAGCAAGAAACAGTGATATACCTTTAGAGGAAGATATTTCAGAGTGGAAGAAGACGGCATAAGGAAAAGGTATCAGGGAGACCTGATACCTTTTTTGTTTAGTTTTTAGGTAGAAGGGGGAGGTCTGTATTAGCATAGACGCGCGGAATCAACCCATAGACGAGCGCCAATCCATTAAAGTGGCGCCACACCAATCCATAGACGAGCGCCAATCCATTAAAGTCGCGCGGCACCAATCTAGAGACGAGCACCAATCCATCAAAGTCGCGCGGCAGCCTAAAAAGTCGCGCCGCACCTATCCAGAATCGCGCCCCAAACCACACCCAACAATCGCATCCAACTCCCTACAACTTAAACCCAGTCCGGCTCTTAAACCGCTTCAATATAACAGAGCTTTCCACTCGAGTAATCCCTGATACAGCATACAACTCTTCATTTATAAAAACCTCTAGCTTTTGAAAGTCCTCTACCAGCACATGCATATGCAGGGTACTTGGCCCTGTCATTTGATAAATGCTTGCCACATGCGGATTATCCGCCAAATTTTGCGCGACCTCTTGGAGCTGTTTTGGCTCGACATCTACTTCAAAGAAGGCCGAAACTTGCTTTCCGAACTTTTCAGAATTGATGACAACCGTAAATTTTTCAATGACACCTTTGTCCTTCAGGTTTTGGATGCGATCCTTTACTGCCACACGGGATAGGCCAACCTTTTCTGCTAGTTCTACATAGGATAAGCGCCCATCTTCTACAAGCTCTTCTAATAATCTTTTATCAATTTCATCATATTTCATTGTTTAACCTCCACTATCTTCACAAAATGAAAGACAAAAACTAAAGATTAAATCTAATTGTAAGTATTTCCATATTAGCACCTTCTTATTGTATTGACAAATACGTATCCATTTCGTATGATGTTTTTATAATTCAGACAATGAAGGAGCTAATAAAATGGATTCATTTACAAATACTTCTTATCCATACCCTGTAACAAGGCATGCAACCTATGCGAAGAATGGAATGGTTGCAACCTCACAGCCTCTTGCTTCTCAAGCTGGGCTGGATATTTTGAAAAAAGGTGGAAACGCCATTGATGCAGCGATTGCCACTGCAGCTTGTCTTACTGTTGTGGAACCAACATCAAACGGTATTGGTGGGGATGCGTTTGCGTTAGTTTGGACGAAAGGAAAATTGCACGGGCTTAATGCAAGTGGTCGCTCCCCAAAAAGCATTTCCATTGATGCAGTGAAGGAAAAAGGGCATGATACCATTCCAACACACGGCTGGATTCCCGTTACAGTGCCTGGTGCGCCGGGGGCATGGGCAGAGCTATCCGAAAAATTTGGGAAGCTTTCTTTAACAGAAGTATTGGATCCAGCTATTAAATATGCTGAAGAAGGCTATCCGATCTCACCTACCCTTGGGAAGTTCTGGGAACGCGGTTATAAAGTATTTAAAGAAAGACTAACAGATGACGTTTTTGAAAATTGGTTCAAAACCTTTGCACCAAAAGGGCGTGCACCAAAAGTAGGGGAGATCTGGGCTTCACCTGATCATGGTAAAACGCTCCGCTCGATTGCGGAAACAAAAGGAGAGTCTTTATACAGAGGAGAACTGGCTGAAAAAATTGCTGCTTTTTCCAATGAAAGTGGTGGCTTTTTAACAGCAGAAGACCTAGCCGCCTATAAACCAGACTGGGTAGATCCAATCCGAGTAAATTATCGCGGCTATGATGTATGGGAAATCCCACCAAACGGCCAGGGTATTGTTGCTCTACAGGCCCTCAACATTTTAAAAGGATTTACATTCAATGAAAAAGAATCTGTGAATACATATCACAAACAAATAGAAGCGATTAAACTGGCATTTGCCGACGGCCAAAAACATGTAACTGAAAAAGAATCCATGCGCTTTACAACAGAAGACATTCTTAGTGAAGCATATGCGGAAACACGACGAAAGCTAATTTCGGAAGAAGCTCTCCTACCTGAAGCGGGTGAGCCGAACAGCAGTGGTACCGTTTATTTAGCTACAGCAGATGCAGAAGGAAATATGGTTTCCTTTATTCAAAGTAATTATATGGGCTTTGGCTCGGGACTTGTCGTTCCAGGAACCGGCATAGCTTTGCAAAATCGCGGGCATAATTTTTCCATGGACCCAGAACATGTAAATGCTTTGGCTGGGGGAAAACGAACGTACCATACGATTATTCCAGGTTTCTTAACGAAGGATGACACACCAGTTGGACCATTCGGCGTAATGGGAGGCTTCATGCAGCCACAAGGCCATGTGCAGGTTGTCATGAACACGCTTGATTTCGGCATGAACCCACAGGCTGCCTTAGATGCACCTCGTTGGCAGTGGCTAAAAGAGAAACAAATTGAGGTTGAAAATCGTTTCGCCCATCATTTAGCACAAGGCTTAGTTGATAAAGGGCACAAACTGCAAATTCAAGTGGAGCCAAACAGCTTTGGCAGAGGCCAAATCATTTGGCGAGACCCCGAAACCGGCACATTGATCGGCGGAACAGAATCACGTGCTGATGGCAGTGTGTCTGCCTGGTAATCAAGCCGGGTTAAGATGGAAAATTAATTTGAAAAAAGGTTCGTGACATATGAAAACACATTGGAATTTATTTATCGCTTTTTTTCGGGTAGGGATTCTTGGGTATGGGGGCGGTCCAGCTTCCATACCGCTTATTCAGAAGGAAGTGATTGAGAAATATAAGTGGATGGATAATGAGGAATTTGGTGATTTGCTTGCGCTAGGTAACACGTTACCTGGCCCGATTGCTACCAAGCTGGCAGGTTATATTGGCTACCGCGTCTCCGGTTTTTGGGGCATGTTGAATGCAGTTTTGGCAACTATTATTCCAACGATTATCCTGATGATTGTCTTACTGGCATCTCTTTCCTCTATTAAAGGCTATGACTGGGTAGAGGGGATGACAGCGGCCGTCATTCCAGTCGTAGGGATGATGCTCGGTGTTTTGACCTGGCAATTTGTCGCTAAATCTGGCAGTGGCCTAGGCTGGGTAAAAACAATTTTGATGCTAGCTGTTCTATTTGTTCTTTTACAGCTTGTAGGTGTGCATCCTGGTATTATTATTGCCAGCTTGCTTGCAATCGCTTTGCTTATTAAAGATAAGCCGAAACAAGCTGACAGGAGCAGAAAGGAGGGCGATCCTTCATGATCTATTGGGAAATTTTTATCGCCTTCTTCATACCAGGCATTCTTGGTTACGGTGGAGGGCCAGCATCCATTCCACTTGTCGAAAATGAAGTGGTCGGCCGCTTTGGCTGGATGACCGTTCAAGAATTCAGTGAAATGCTCGCACTTGCAAATGCCTTGCCAGGACCAATCGCGACAAAGCTTGCTGGGTATATCGGCTATGATGTAGGGGGTGTGCTAGGATCTATTGTGGGTGTGTTTGCAGCGGTAGCGCCATCGCTGATTTTAATGATTCTATTATTGCGCATCCTCTTTAAATACAAGGATTCCCCAAAAGTAAAGAGGCTGACCTTGTTTGTAAGGCCAGTCATCGCGATCCTGCTTGGTGTGATGGCATGGCGCTTTCTTTTTGAATCCTATGAGGGAATTGGCATTTGGCAAACCATTTTTTTAACAGGAGCCAGTTATATTTTAATTGAACGACTAAAGGTTCATCCTGCTTTTGTAATAGCCGGTGCACTGGTTTATGGCGGGTTTTTGTTATAAAGTTAGTTGGGCATGCGAAAGCTTCTGGTGGTGTCACTTTGTGAGAGAGAAGTTTCACTTTGGAGCTAGTGGTTCCAGTTTTGAATGGAGAGGTTTTACTTTCGAGCTAGGTCGTTCCAGTTTTGATTGGAGAAGTTTCACTTTCGGGCTGAGTGGTTTCAGTTTTGCAGAGAGTGGTTTCAAATTAGGCACAGTTAGTTCCAATCCGCCTGCCCTAATTCATCTACCATTAAAAAAGGAGCAGTTGTCCTTAGAGACACTGCTCCTTTTAATAATTACATTTATTTAATTAAACCCAACTGTTTTAAACCATTCGCGATTCCTGAATCGGTTACGGTAGTCGTTTGATTTTTGGCATATTGTAAAAGCTCTGGGTCGCAATTGCCCATGGCAAAGCTTTCTCCAACAGTTTGCAGCATTTCTCGATCATTCATGCCGTCGCCAAATGCGATTGTCTCTTCTTTTTTTACATTAAGGCGATCCATAATGCGTTGAACGGCAACTCCTTTGTTCACACTATTCCGGATAACATCATACGCGTGCCTTGCACCTTCTACATTTACCTGTGAAAGGCGAATGTCTGCCTCGACTTCGTATAAATCGGCGTCGTCTGGCTGGAGTTTTAGTGCTGTAGCACCAAGTAATTGGTCAATCACACTCTCTGCAAAAGCTTCATTTTTCCTTAAGTGGAACATCTCCATAAATTTCTCTACGTCTGGGTCCGTTAAAGTCGTGAAATAGTTTTTCTCAGATGTATAACAAACAAGCTCATGCCCATGCTCCTTAGCTAATCTTAAAAAATCCCTAACGGTACTCTCTTTTAAAGGTTCGTTAATAATCGTTTCATTTTGATAAAGGCCATAGGCTCCGTTATAGCCAATAAACGATTGCACATCTAGTTCTTCGGCAAGCTCTCTTACTTCATGAAGTGGTCTCCCTGTAGCAAGAAAAACTTCAACTCCTTGTTTTTTAACTTCGGCAATTGCTTCCTTTGTGGAGGCAGTATATGTGTGATCTGGTTTTAAAATAGTACCATCAATATCGAGAAATAATAGTTTGTACGTCATGTGGATCTCCTTTTTCTATATATGTATATAGGGAATTTTACCATAGTTTTTCAAAGATGTGAGGAAATTAATCAGTATACCAGCATTCTTCATGCTAATGTTACAATAAGAATTACGAAGAAGGGGTGGATCACGATCGAACTACATGCTTTATATTATAAGAAATATACGGAAGAAGTTCAGGCAAGGGATTATGTGGAATGGGCGAAGGTTCTATTATGGATGGACATACCTGAAGTGAATAAATTAGCAAGTATGGAATATAACGCAGACTTAAACATATTTGAAATAGAAAAAATGCATTTTGATGCAATGACAGCATTGCAATGGGAAGCCCCGACAAAAGAGGCGTGTGTGCAACATCATCTAACAAAGCTTTACGAAAAGTTGCGGACGCCACATGAAAGTTCATTCTCTATTGTCCAGTACATGTATAAACTGGCTATTGAACACGATTTACCAGAAATCCAAATGCAGTGGCAGGAGATTAGTGATATGATCGATGAAATGACGTACGGAAGTGATCCTGCTGGCTTGAGTCAAGAGGTGGTAGAGATGAAGATCCAGCAGCTTGCTTGTGAACTTTGGCGAGAAGAGGAAACTACGTGAGGGGCGGGCAATTGATTGGTCGAGGGGGATTGACTGTGAGAGCTGTGCGATCGATCAAGTGAGCGGCGTAATCGATCAGGCCAACAGTTCAATAAACTGGTTGAGTTGTGCAATCAACCAATCCAGCAGGACTTTCGACCAAGCGAGCGGTGCAATCGACTAAGCCAGCAGGGCTATCGACCAAGCGAGCTGTGCAATCAACCAAGCGAGCCGTTCTATCAACCAAGCCAGAGTCCAATCGACCAATCAAGCTGTGCAATCAACCAATCCAGCAGTCCAATCGACCAATCAAGCTGTGCAATCAACCAACCCAGCAGTCCAATCGACCAAGCGAGCCGTGCAATCAACCAATCCAGCAGGGCTATCGACCAAGCCAGAGTCCAATCAACCAAACGAGCGGCGCCATCAACCAGTCCAGCAGTCCAATCGACCAAGCGAGCCGCGCAATCAACCAATCCAGCAGCCCAATCGACGGTTACGTCTATATAATTGTGTAAAAAGGAACATAAAAAAAGGTCATATTAATTCCTTATGATACAATGTTTTCAACCACGATAAACAATGTAGGAGGAATTAATAATGACCCAGTTACAGTTTAACCTAGATTTTGAGAAAATAAAAGATGAGGTAATGCAATCCGATTTAAACGACGTCGTTAAATCTTCCATCGTTATTCTTTTTAATCAGTATATGGAGATGGAAAGAGACAATTATATGGCAAATAGTACATATGAGCGAAACGATGATCGGCATGATTACAGAAACGGTTACTATGAGAGAGACCTCACTCTCAGTGTAGGAAAGGTGAATTTAAAGGTTCCACGTACGCGTAGCGGTGATTTCTCAACGGATCTATTTGAGAAGTACAAACGTTGTGATAAAGCCTTTTTGCTTTCGATGTTAGAGATGGTTGTCAACGGTGTCTCTACTCGTAAGGTGACAAAAGTGGTGGAACAGCTCTGCGGAGAAAAAGTTTCTAAATCTATGGTTTCTGAATTGACGAAAAAACTGGACCCGATTGTTCAAGAATGGTCTGAAAGACCACTAAACCAACAGTATTACAACTATGTTTATGTCGATGCGATGTACATTAAAGTCCGGGAATATCACAAAGTAGTATCCAAGGCTGTTTATATCGCTTTGGGTGTTAATAGCCAAGATAAGAGGGAAATCCTAGGGTTCAAGATAACTAGTTCTGAATCTAAAGAGGGGTGGAGTGACTTCTTTGAAACATTAAAAGCTAGAGGGCTTCAATCTCCAAAAATAGTTATATCAGATGCTCACGAAGGTTTAAAAGCAGCGATAAAGGAAAACTTCCTCAACACAAGCTGGCAACGATGTACGGTTCACTTTTTAAGGAATATTATCAAGAACTTTCCGAAGAAGGGATCCAAAGAAGCGAGAGAACATTTAAAAGAAATATTTAAAGCATCGAACCTAACAATCTCCAGGATGTTAAAAAAAGAATTTATGGAGAAATATGAAAGTGAAGCGAAGTACAAAAAAGCTATTGAAACGTTAGATGCGGGCTATGAGGATGCCATACAGTTTTATTCAGAGGATAGAGATGCTCATGTCCATGTTCGAACGTCGAATGTATTAGAGCGACTGAATTCCGAAGTTAGAAGAAGAGAAAGCGTGATAAGAGTCTTCCCTAATGTCAACTCGGCATTTCGACTGATCGGTGCCGTCCTAATGGATTGTGAAGAATCTATGGATATCGGGGGCAAAAAGTTCTTTTATCGTAGTAAAAATAGATAGTACAAGGAAATGTATGCCGAAAAATTTTATTTGGTAGGGAGGGGTACCCCTCCCTACCAAATAAAATTCAATATAATAAAACCATAGTTGATAACTTGTATCTATAAATTACACAATACTATGGACTTGACTCAATCGACCAAACGAGCCGCGCCATCAACCAGTCCAGCAGCCCAATCGACCAAGCGAGCCGTGCAATCAACCAATCGAGCAGCCCAATCAACCAAACGAGCCGCGCCATCAACCAATCCAGCAGCCCAATCGACCAAGCGAGCCGCGCAATCAACCAATCCAGCAGCCCAATCGACCAAGCGAGCTGATCAATCAACCAGTCCAGCAGTCCAATCGACCAAGCGAGCTGATCAATCAACCAGTCCAGCAGGGCTATCGACCAAGTGAGCTGATCAATCAACCAAGCCAGAGTCCAATCGACCAAGCGAGCGGCGCCATCAACCAATCCAGCATTCCAATCAACCACAACAATCCCCCCAAGCACTCCCCCGCCACACCCATTTTCAATCCTCACCAAACCTCACCAAACCATACCAAATTTCACACCCTTACTTACAAACCACAAACTTCTATCCCAATTCAGTAAGCTTGTCTTCTAAAAGGGTCTCCATTTCCCCGAGTGAAAGTCTTTCTGATGCAAATGGTGCTAGTTCCTGATTTTCGCCAACCATTATAGCATGCCTAGCGTGCTGGAACATTGCAATATCGTTTACATCATTTCCAAACGCGATGTATTCACCCTCAGACACCTTAAGTTGCTGCAGGCCATGCCATTTGTCAATTCCACGTGGGCTTATGTCTAATGTTTTCTCATTTGCATGTTTATGTACCACAACATCTAAGCTGTTAAGCTGTTCTTGGATTTCCTCCACGTGATCAAGCAGTAATATTTTTACAATTGATGGTAGCTGATCCAAAGCTACATTTTCTGCACGGTGTTGTGTATCCAAGTTATTTAAGATTGGATGTGTAGCAGGACCTGTATAAGCGTAATTCCAATCTCCGTCAATTAAATAAGATATTTGCTTGGTGCTCAGTAGTGGCAAAAGTGTAGCAAGTGTTTTTTCGGAAAAGCATATGGAAGACTGAATTTCTCCATTTTTTGCCACGAGGGCTCCGTTGCCACCAATCATCGGATAGTGATGGAAACGTTCATGCAAGACAGGGAGTAAATCGCGTATTGGCCTTGCGGAGGCAAAAATTACTTCATGTCCTTGCTCTGTCAAATTTTCTAAGGAGCTCAAAATTGTTTCGGAAACGGGTTTCCCACCAAAACAAATCGTTCCATCTAAATCAAATACAAACTTCATCGTGCCACCCCTAACGTTAATGATACGTGTTCCATTTTAAACAGGTTAGTTTATAATGAAAAGGACATATGTCCTAAAAAGGAGCCTACGATGAAAATAATTCAAGACGAGCAGCTATTAAATGAAAAATTACAAGAATTCGATCTAGATCAGCTCTTTGATGCTTCCGTTGAGAGGCCGCCATTTTCCCTGCAACGTATTGCTCCAAATGAAACCATCCTATATGAAGGAGCCGAACTAGAATCGTTAATGTTTTTAGTAGAAGGGAAAGTTAAAGTAACTTCGAGTGTGGCAACGGGAAAATCTCTGCTTCTACGCTTTGTTCAGCCTTTTTCCATTATTGGCGATATTGAGATCATCCGTAATGTTCCTGTTCAGTCACAGGTAAAAGCAGTGGAAGAAAGTCTGATAATAGGGTTACAACGTGAATATATAAAACAACATGAAAGCGACAATCCAAAATTTTTGCGTCTCATGCTAGAACATGTCACCTATAAACTGCAAACCTGTACGACAGCGTCCAGGGTGAATTTGTTAGCTTCTGTAGAGAATCGGTTTGCGAGCTATCTCCTAACCACCCTTACTGCGGACGCGGGTCAGCCATTTGGCTTAGAGCTAAAAACGAATAATTTACAGGAAATAGCAGGCCTGCTTGGTGTAACTTACCGTCATCTTAATAGAGTTATTCAATCTCTCATCAAAAAGGACATTATAGAAAAGGACAAGCAATTTATTAAAATAAGAGACTGGGCACTTCTAGAAAAAATGTCTAATGGGATACGTTACGAATAAAGTGAAACTAACATTTAGTGGGGGGTTCCCTTCCTCCCCACCAAATGTTAGTTGAATAGAATCGGAGCTTTACTGGCAGTTGATCCCCCCTTAGAATGCTTGATTGTTTCCCGCCTTCTCGAAGTGGGCGTCTTACTGCCAGTTAAGGCGGGATAAATAGTCTCCTCCTCAAAACTGTCACAAAATGTTCACTTATGAAGAACTTTTGAAACCTATATAATAACAAAGTATTATATTGGAAGGGATGAGGAAAGATTGCCGACAACAAAGAAAGAAAGCTTTTATTTTGGATTAATGATGTGCACCGGAATGGTCATTGTGATGACCTTTTACAATTTACTTTTACAAGATTTATTAGGAGTTATTCCTGTGAGTGGAATTATTGTTAATCTACTCTTAGGTTTTATCGTGGCCTTTATATTGGATTGGTTTATTGTGGGGCCAGTGGCGCGAAAAGTGGCGTTTTCATTACCGATTAAACAAGACAAACGCATTTATAAGATATTATCCATGTCTATTCTTATGGTGTTGGGAATGGTGATTTGCATGTCTTTATATGGGTTGCTAACAGCAGCAGCTATGGGCGGTTTAGGAGAAGCATCTCTTCTGGAAAATTACACATCCATCGCCTTAAGAAATCTAATTGTCGCTTTGCCATTACAGCTTGTAATCATGGGTCCAATCGTACGGTATCTATTCACAAAGTTTGTTAAATCAAACACCGTGCCTGTGACAGGAACCGTAAATTAATCGCAATAATATGGCCGCAGTCTTATAAAAAAACAAAGGCCGAGCGTATAAAATCACTCGGCCATTGTTATAAAAAGCTAACTTATTACAATGCTTTATCATCCACACTATCCAACCACTTTTCAATAACCTCAACTGTTTCTTCCACTGTACCTTCCTCAAAAGGTGATCTCAGGTCGGCAGCTTCTACTAACCCTAAGAAAGATTTAGAACCACCAAGTTTACATAGGCGAAGATAATCTTCCCATGCTTGCTCCTGATTTTCCCGAGATTTTTTCCAGAACTGAAATGCACAGATTTGCGCTAATGTGTAATCAATATAATAGAATGGAACATCATAGATATGCCCCTGGCGTTGCCAATAGCTACCAGCCTCTAAATAAGCATTTCCATCATAATCCAGGTGTGGAAGATAGGTTTCCTCTAACTTCTTCCATGCTTGCTTGCGCTGATCTGGCGTCCACTCTGGGTTTTCATAAACAAGATGCTGGAATTCATCGACGGCAACACCATACGGAATAAAGTGAATGCCGCTCGCAAGATGTGCGTATTTATATTTTTCTGTGTCCTCTTTGAAAAATAACTCCATCCATGGCCATGTAAAGAATTCCATGCTCATGGAATGAATTTCTGCTGATTCCAAGGTAGGGAATAAGTATTCTGGAACTGCGAATCCTCTGCTGGAATACACCTGAAATGCATGTCCTGCTTCATGGGTTAACACATCAATATCACCAGAAGTGCCATTAAAGTTGGCGAAGATAAATGGTGATTGATAATCCTCAATGTACGTACAATAGCCACCAGCTTCTTTTCCTTTTTTTGCTTCCAGATCCATTAGGTTGCGATCAAGCATAAATTGGAAAAATTCACTGGTTTCATCAGAAAGTTCTTTGTACATTTGTTTCCCGTTTTCAATGATCCATTCCGGAGAGCCTTTTGGAGTGGCATTTCCAGTTTTAAAATCAAAGTTAACATCATAAAACTTCAGCTTATCAATGCCGATGCGCTCAGCTTGTTTCTTGTAAAGCTTGGAAGCAAGCGGCACAAGAACTTCCCGTACTTGCTTCCGGAAAACCTCTACCATTTCTGCATTATAATCGATGCGCTGCATCCGTATATAGCCAAGCTCCACAAAGTTTTTATAGCCTAATTTTACCGCAATTTCATGGCGAACTTTTACAAGCTTGTCATAAAGCTCATCAAATTTATCGGCATGTTCTGCAAAGAATCCAGCACTAGCATTCATTGCTTCTTTTCGTACAGCTCGGTCTTTATGCTCTGCAAAAGGCCCTAACTGTGCCAGTGTGTACGTATCTCCTTGAAATTCCACTTGCGCAGAAGCAACAAGCTTATTGTACGCTGACGTTAACTTATTTTCCTCTTGCAAGAGGTTCATAACCTCAGGGGAGAATGCTTTGATCTGATAATCCGCAATTTGAAAAAGCTGGGTGCCCCATTCATTTTCCAACTCCTTACGGAAAGAAGAAGAGACCAATACTTTATAGAATTCTGTATTCAATTCAGCAATTTCCGGTCCTACCTCATCAAAAAAGCCACGCTCTTTTTGATAAAACTCGTCGTTTGTATCAATAGAAGCACGAATATGCACAAGATTAGACATCGTGTCTAATGTACTTCTTTGTTTGTTGATGGCTTCAATCGCTTCAGTTGCTTCCTTATAAGAAGAAGCCTCTTTAAATTGTTTTAATAATGCATGGAATTTTTCTTTTTCTGCTTCCATATTTGGTCGCTCATAAGTATAATTTTCAAATGTTTGCATGATGACCCTCCTTCACCCTATATATTCGACATAAAAGTAGAGATTCCTTTTTCTATAGAACGGAAATATTATATAATGAAGCAATGAAATGGAAGGGGCTATAAAAAATGCAAGTTGATGGAAGGTACCGAAAAAATATATACCAAGGCTTAGAAGTAGAGGTCATTTTAAAAAAAGATCAAAGGTCTGGAAAGCGAACGGCAGGAGTCGTAAAAGATTTGCTAACCAATTCGTCTTATCACCCGCATGGGGTGAAGGTACGGTTGGAGGATGGTCAGGTTGGAAGAGTGGTGTATGATTAAGGGAATCGCCGATCCTTTCAACAAGCTAAAGCACTATAGTGGTGAGGATACTCTCGCCACTAAACCTAATTGACTTTCCTTAAATGGGAAGGTAGACTGTATGTAACTAGATACATAGGTTCATAACTTACAATATTTATGGGGTGAGAAGATGGTAGAATCCGTTATTACAATTGGGGGCATCACAGCTGCTGTGCTCGTTGCAATTAGTTTGTTCTTTTCTAAAGCGTTATCAAAAAATAATTATCTCGGCTATTTTCCAAGCTTTCTTATCGCACTTGCCGGTGGGGTATTCGTAACGCTGGCAGCAGTAGCTGGTAAAGTAGATATTATGGGATTAGGCTATGGTGGGTGGGGAATTGCATTCTTATTTGCAGCCGCAACAGGCTTAATCGTAACATCCATTATTGACTCTTACGCGAATGTAGAAGCATAAGCATGAGAAAAACCTGTAGAACCTAACAATTCTACAGGTTTTTCTATGGATTGACTATTTCAAGTAGGTCTTGCCATCACGCTGTTCAACTTTTCCTTCCTTCATCAACTTTCCAAGCGCCCTTTTAAATGCTGCTTTGCTTATCTCGAAGGTACCGCGAATATCTTCTGGATCACTCTTATCCCCAAAAGGAATAACGCCACCGCTAAGTTCAAGGTGTTCCATTATTGCGTCAGCATCCTCGCCCATACTGTCTTGCTTGAGTGGTCTTAGCGAAACATTTAATGTACCATCAGGTTTTACTTCAATAACCCGACCATTTACAAATTCACCAAGGCGTGGTTCTGTTTTTCGTTCTGTGTGATGAATAAATCCGCGGTAATCCTCGGTTGTTAATATAGCAGCGCCTTCTCGGCTTGTATGATACACCGTTCCAGATACCTGTTGGTTCAGCAATTCCTCTGGTGCAAGTTCCACTTCCCGGGCAATAACACCTTCTGTTGCTGGTAGCGCAAGTAATCGACCTTTTTGGTCCTTGCCCAGTGTCACAAAAAGCTTGTCTCCCTTTTCAGGCCAAACCGATTCAAAAAGGGGAAGATCATCCTTGGAAACGAGAATTTCCTTGGTCGTACCGATGTTAACGAACGCACCTAAGTTAGGCATTACTTCGGAAACCTCTGCCCAACCGTATTCATCCATCTGAATATGTGGGAGTTTCGTTGTGGCGATCGTGTTTCCCTTTTTATCCTGGTAAAGAAAAACCTCCACTTCCTGTCCTTCTTCAAGCTCTGTTTCGGTTTCATTTTGATGGAGTAATGCTTCATCCAAATCCTTTTGCAGGACATATCCTGTATCAATTTTTCGAAGTACCACCATTGTCTGGATGGTACCGATTGGTAAATGACTCATCAGTAAACCTTCTTTCATATGTAAGATTGGAAAAGGGGTACTCACTAGTAAGAGTACCCCTTTGATTTACAAAGTAACACATAAGATTTTAATTTTTTTATTATCCCGATTAGATCGGGTGGGAAATTCTTAAACCAGGTTTACCTGGTACATCTATTTTTCAGCATATTATCTATAGTTTATCTATCTTTATTCAGAATTTCGCTTAACCGCGGTACGTGTTCCACTGGGTGTTCTCTAACTTAAGCAACATAAGCCCTACCTGCTCTTATGTCCTTGCGACCCCTTAGTCGCGCCAGTGTGAATAAGCATCTTCGAAAAACATCGTGCAGAATGCCAGATCACTTATCTGTTACTTCTTTTGAATAACACTCTTTATAATCTCATATAATCCCTTTGTTGTCAAGAACAATTTCACAACCAATGACAAATGCCAAATATCGGTCTGAGGTCGTAGATAATCCCAAACTAGCGGAGGGTGCATAAGAGGATGAAAGTAATTAAAGTGTACTTAAGAAACAAATATAAATGAGGAAGAGGGAATAAACGATGAAACAAGAAACTGTGAGTAAGGATTTCGAACAATATTCAGATGACATATTAAGCCAATACAACGTACCCGGCTTTGCGATGGGTATAGCAGAAAGTGGAGAGTTTCATTATGAGAAAGCGTTTGGTTTTCGTGACAGAGAAAATAAGCTGCCCGTATCACTGGATACCGTGTTTGGGGTAGGTTCCATCACCAAAGCCGTTACAGCGGTTGCCATTCTTCAGTTACAAGAAAAGGGAAAGCTCCATGTAAATGATCCTGTCATCAACTATTTACCAGCATTTAAGATGTCTAATGAAGAGCAATTGGAAAGCATTACGATTCATCATTTTTTAACAAACACATCAGGCCTTCCGCCATTACCCACTTTAATGGGCGCGTTGAAAAGAAGTATAGAAAGTGATCCTAATTTTAAAGTAGACCCACAACAAGGGAATCCATTGGATGCACTCCAAACGATTGATACACATTCTGATTTAATGGATGCAATTGCAAAAGCAGGATTCACACCACTTGGGGAACCAGGGACAGAATTCAGTTATGCAAATGACGGTTTTGCCCTTTTAGGTGCCATTATCGAAAAAGTTAGTGGGTTATCATATGAACAATATGTGCAGGAAAATATTTTAGATCCGGCTGGTATGCACCATAGTGTTTTCCATTATGAGGACTTGGAGGATTATGAAGATATAGCCGTATTATATGAGAGGGGGAAAGATGGCGATGAAGAAATGATAGTAAAGTCCAATCATCCATGGGACGCACCAGCCATGCGTGCTGCGGGATTTTTAAAGTCGACTGTGAAAGATATGCTTAAATTTACAGAGGTGATTCGAAACGAAGGAAAAGTGGGAGATGCGATAATTCTCTCTCCTGAAAGTGTCAAGGCTATGACCACACCGCATGTTTCATGCACCCAGGACACTTTTTACGGCTACGGTGTCATGATTATCCCAGATTTCTTTGGATATAAACTCATACATCATGCCGGAGATATAAAAGGGGTAACAGCACAAATGAATATTCTCCCGGAACTCGATTTAACGGGGATATCCCTTGCGAATATAGGGGAAGCACCTTCTTCTAAACTATTATTTAGCGCATTCGCCAGTTACTTAGGGAAATCTAATGATGCTTCCCATTTAAATGTCGAGCCTGTCAACTTATCACTTGAAAACTTACAAGAGTATGAAGGAACTTTCATGGCGAAAGACGGCATGGGGTGTGTATTTAAAGTAGAAAACAATGATCTGTATATGGAAATTCCAGGGATAGCTAAAACAGTGCTTAAACCAATTGGCAATGACCATTTTTTATTTCCCATGAGAGATTTGGATACCACTATTCGTTTTAGAAGAGATAAGGATAAAAATATTCATCGTGTTGAAGTAGCATTAAGGCAACTAAACAAGGTAGAGGAAAGCTAATAACAAGTCGGTAGTATTTCCTACCTGCGAATAGGAAGTTTAATGAGGCTGAGATAGAAGTTCTCTTAACACATGAAATCCCGAACTATTTTGCAAACCTGTTAATAAAGGTTTGCCTAGTTCGGGTTTTCTCATTTTAGCGTAGGCAGAATACGGAGACTCCGACGGGAACAGCACGAGTCTGAAGACCCCGCAGTGGTGCCCTTCCCACGAGGAGGCTGAGGCCGTGCCCGTGGAAAGCGGAGTGTTCTGCCGAAGCGGTGCCAGAGCTTATTATTCGTATTTAGACTTAGATGATTTAGTTATCTCCCAACCTCATTTAAAACAAATTGCTTTCAATTAATCCTTTTCCTGCTGATAAACAGGCGCTCGGAAAGCTTTAATGAAAGGAATAAAAGTACCATTACAACAATGCCGAGCATAATAAACGGCTGAAATGGAACATATTTTTCAACAAGTAGAACAAACCCAGCGTCTAGATCATTAAAAATAATGTAATGCTCCATCCCTAATACATCTGTTAAAGGCTCTAAGGAATAGAAAACCGCCAGAAAGTATCCGATTAATACAATACCTGTTGCCAGTAGAAAGGATTTAACCGCGTAGTAAATCGGTGTAACCAACGACACGATTAGTATTGTCAGCCCCGCAAGCACAAAGATATCTTTCCATGTGTATACATAAATGCCAATCCCAAAAAGGTTGTTAATCAAAACGCCCCAGCCCCATTGATAGAATAAGAGACAAAAGCTTATTAAACTAACGCTCACATAACGACTCTTTACAATAGATGTCAGCTTTACAGGCAAACTGGCTACATACATCGTACTTTTGGCCCGCTGGTCGGTATAAAAATAAGAGAGAATAATGGTTGTAACAAAGACAATATAGAGAAATATTGGCGGTATCATGACAGCATAAAAAATAGGAATTGCCAAGAAAAAGCTGAGCCAAGTTCCGAAAGTAAGCAACAGAAAGTTATATCTTAGTAAACTTAACATACATCTCACCTACACTTTCGCTTTTTTGGTGTATATCCATGCTGATAGAAGAAAAGATAGGTACAGGAATAGAAGAGAAATCAAAGTGAGCATGAGATATGGCTGTATATCTATTAGCTTGAATACCCCCAGAAGAAGCGGCTCGTAAAACGTAATATAATCATTGCCAATCATTATAGCGAATGTGAAAGTACTAAAAAGTAAAAGCCCCATTTGTATTCCAATTGCTTTCATAAAGGTTTTGACAAGGTAGTAAATAGGCATTGACACGGCGATCGTTATACTAATGCTTGTAAATAAGATCATAATTTCTAATGCTGTCATAGGCTGGAATTCCAAATACGGCAATCCATAATGGGCTAGGCTATCTACAAGCCGGACGTACAAAATGAAGCAGACTAGGATTAAAAACATTGTAATATATCTAGCCCATACAACGTTACGTAGTTTTACTGGCAAGCTTCCGATAAAACGATTTACATGGTTGCGATGATCATAATAAAAAAGGTTAAAAAGAAAACCGATCATAATCCCATAGTATAAATAGTGTTGATCTACCTCCATTACGTAAAATAAGGGGATTAAAGCTGAAATGATCAAATAGTAAATACCGTTAATATAAAAATCCTTTTTCATCAAGGCTCCAATCATTTTTTCCCCTCCCTTGTCAGGAAGTACATAATATCTTCAAGACTAGCATTCTCAATCACCATCTCTTCCCCATAAACATCAAAAATGCCAGGATCTCCTTCGTATAATGCCGCGAAACCATGCTCATTTAACTTTATTCCGGAAAATAATGTTTCTGTGTCCGCATCAATCATCTCTTTTTTGCCTTTCACAATATGAAACTGTTCCTGTATTTCCAGCATACTCTTCTGAAAAATAATCTCTCCCTTGTAAATAAACACGATGTAATCAGCTATCCGTTCAAGGTCTGTGGTAATATGGGTAGACAAGAAGATGGTTTGATTATCCCTTAGCATAAGCTCCTGTAACTGATCAAGCAACTCACGACGAAAGATTGGATCAAGCCCTGAAGTTGGCTCATCCATAATGATAAATTCAGGCTCATGGGCCAGGGCGAATAGTAGGGAGCATTTCATCTTCATCCCTTTAGAAAAATGCTTTAATTTCTTCCTTAAAGGTAAATCAAATTCCTTCACATATTTTTGGAAAAGCGTTTCATTCCAATTTTCATAAATCGGCGCGATAAAAGCTTTCATTTTGTTAACAGTAAATTCTTCATACATATAAAGATCATCATAAACAAAACCAATTCGTTGTTTCACTTGATGATTTTTATGACTTTTATCAAATAACGTAATATTCCCACTATCCGGTGTGAGCAGGTTCATCAACATTTGAATAGTTGTCGTTTTCCCGCTGCCATTCGGGCCAATAAAGCCTGTGACAAAGCCACGCGGAATAGTCATATTAATATTATCTAACGTGAAATCCTTACGCTTCTTTGTTACATCCTCAAATTTTACTGCATTCATACCTCTACTCTCCTTCATAGTAAATCTCCAGCAACTCGACTAGATCGGACTTTGATAGACCAAGTCGTTTCCCCTCAAGTACAATTTTTTCCAACTCATTCTCTAATTCACGAACTTGCCATTCTTTTAAAACATGTGGCTGCTGTCCGGCGACAAAGGTTCCTTTGCCGACAGAGGAAATGAGATAGCCCTCATTTTCCAGATCCTCGTATGCCCGCTTCGTTGTAATTACACTCACCTTTAAATCCTTGGCAAGCGCGCGCATAGAGGGGAGGGCGTCACCTTCCTTTAGCTCGCCTGAAAAGATATGCTGCTTAATCTGTTCCTTAATTTGCTGAAACAACGGCTCCTTGCTCGAACTAGCAATTAAAATGTTCATGTAAAAACCTCATTTTTATATTGTATATATACACTATGTACAATATATACACGTTTGATCGTTTTGTCAAACACCGCTGTGAGGAAATTTTTGTGGGAAGGAAGGGAAGAAGCGTGGGGCGGAAGTGGGGAGAAAGAGACATAAGGACAAGCAAGGAAAGCAAAAAGTGAATCGGCAGCAACTCAAATTGAACCGAGAGCAGCTCAAAGTGAAGCGTGAACTCCTAAAAGTGAAACGTCAGCCCTGCAAAGTGAAACCACCTCCCGCAAAAGTGAAACCAGCACCCGCAAAAGTGAAACCACCCCACCCAAAAGTGAAACCACCTCCCCACAAACCACCCCACCCCAAACAAAAACAAATTCTCCACCAATCGTTCAAGCTAAATATGGTAGACTAGAAAACATGTAAATAAAAGTTAGTGGGGATGTCATCATGAGTTTATTTTTAAATGTTATTTTGCCAATTATGGTTATTTTTGCTGCGGGATATGTATTACAGCGTATTCGGCTGCTTGATGTGAAGTCGGTTTCTGCTGTGTCACTGTATATTCTGGCACCAGCACTTGTTTTCGTTTCGTTGTATGATGCAACGTTTGACCATGATTTTTTAATCATCTTCATTTATATTTTTGTCTTGTTTTATGCAATGGTAATACTTAATAAGCTATTAGCACGCATTTTTAAATGGTCACGTTCTGTGGAGAGTGCATCGATTTTAGCGACTGGGTTTATGAACTCGGGGAACTATGGATTGCCTGTTGTGCTCTTCAGTATTGGGCAGGAGGCTGTACCATATGCCATTTTTATAATGGTGGTGCAGGCGCTGCAAAATAATTTCTTTGGGATTTATTATGCTTCCAGGAGCACAGGCGGGATGAAGCGGGCGTTCCTCAATATTTTGAAAATGCCAACGACCTATGCTGCGATTCTGGCTATTATCTTCCAGCAGTTTGAACTGCCTGTCCCAGAAGCCGTGCATTCCAGCTTGTCTATGGTAGGAGATGCAGCAATACCAGTAATGATGATTATATTGGGAATGCAACTTGCCTCTATCACAGGTCTTAATCTAAATTGGCAAGTATTAACGTCTGCTGTTACGTTAAAAATGATTGTCGCGCCACTTATTGCCTTCGGGTTTGTGGCAATTGTAGATGTGGATCCTGTTATTGCTTCTGTGCTAATTATTATATCTGCCATGCCAACAGCCGCGACAACAACCATGTATGCCATTGAGTTTGATACAGAGCCTGATCTCGTCTCAAGCATAACCTTTGCCTCTACATTAATCAGTATTGTAACAATTACATTACTACTGAACATCGTTTCGTAATGTTTCTTAACGGTCTTTGCCGGGTAAGCTAAAGGTAGAAGACAAAACAAGTGACCGCTGAAAGGATGAAATGTATGATTCGCACAATTTTAATGATTATTGGTTTAATCGTCGTAATAGGTTGGATCATCTCACTATTATAAAAAGAAGTAAATCCCGAGCGCATGCAAGCGTCCGGGATTTTTTTTATCCCGTCTTAACTGGCAGTAAGACCCCACTTCAAGTATGCGGAAGACAAGCATTGTAAGTGGGGGATCAACTGCCAGTACAGGCCCGATTCGTTCAACTAACAATTGTTGGGGGAGGAAGAGAACCCCCCCCAACAATTGAAGTTTTACTTTATAAGAAAATATTACACACCCCAATGGTAATAAGCAGAACGGAGGGGAGGAGGGACATCTGTTGCATCTGTTTATGTTTAGATAAATAAACCCCAAGCTTAATTCCACTAAATAGAAAGATTCCGCTCATACAAGCGACAAGGATAGCTGTGTAAACAGGTGGATAGCCAAGCATGGACGCCCCAATTCCTGCACCGAAGGCATCCAAAGCTAAAGCAGCTCCTAATAATAGCGCCTCAGTTGAAGAGATGTTACCAGATTTGTCTAAATCTGCCCTGTTAGGATCAGTTAATACTGTTGTAATAGCGTTTTGGTTCTCGTCGTGGTCCTTTTCTGCACGTATGTGATTATAAAAGGTTAGCGAACCAATTGTAATTAATATCCCACCACCGATAAATTTTGTTATATCAGGAGATAGGAGCGAGGTAATTCCTGTGCCTAATGTCATCGCCAATAGCACAATTCCCCCTGAACAAAGCATAATAATCGCTAAAGCAGCAATGGGCACGTGGATCTTTCGCATCCCATAGGTTATCCCTACGCCAAACCCGTCAAGACTTACAGCAACTACTAATAGTAATAATCCAGTATAGAAAAGCATGCGATCAATTCCTTTACGCGTTCGTTGTAACTATAACTTATGAAGTTCACATAAACTCTGTGCCTGTAAGGAACGGCCCATGCAAGAAATGCCAAATCTATGGTAAAGTAGAGGAAGGTCTTTTAACCAAAAGAGAGGATTTTAAGGATGAGTAAAACCGTTGTACTAGCAGAAAAACCTTCTGTTGCAAGAGATATTGCCCGCGTGCTGAACTGCAGCAAAAAAGGCAATGGCTATCTAGAAGGGTCAAAATATATTGTGACATGGGCGTTAGGGCATTTAGTAACATTAGCGGACCCTGAGGTTTATGATGATAAATACAAAACATGGAAGCTTGATGACCTGCCCATGCTACCAAAGCAACTCAAACTTGTGGTAATGAAAAAAACGGGCAAGCAATTTAATGCAGTAAAATCGGTTCTTAACCGCAAAGACGTATCTGCCGTGGTTATCGCCACAGATGCAGGACGTGAAGGAGAGCTTGTTGCACGCTGGATTTTGGAAAAAGCGCGAAATACCAAGCCAGTGAAGCGTTTGTGGATTTCTTCTGTTACGGATAAAGCGATTCGTGATGGATTTAACCAACTCAAGCCTGGTGGCAAATTTGAAAACCTCTACCATGCAGCAGTGGCACGTTCTGAGGCTGACTGGTACGTAGGGCTCAACGCGACACGCGCTTTAACAACGAAATTCAATGCACAACTCTCCAGTGGACGTGTGCAGACGCCAACTCTTGCGATGATTGAAGCAAGGGAGCAGGAAATTAAAGCCTTTAAGCCACGCAGCTTTTACGGACTGACAGCAAAGACCGGAAAAGGCTTTAAGCTTACCTGGCAGGATGAAAAAAATAATACGCGGATCTTTTCCAAGGAAAAAGCAGATGCCTTGTATCAGCGCTTAAAAGGAAAATCGGCTAAAATTACCCAGGTCGATAAAGCGTATAAGAAAAAGCATGCACCACAGCTATATGATTTAACTGAATTACAACGGGATGCTAACCGCATCTTCGGCTTTTCCGGGAAGCAGACTTTGTCCTTAATGCAGCGCTTATATGAACAACATAAGGTGCTAACCTATCCGCGTACAGATTCCCGGTATATCTCTACAGATATCGTGCCTACCCTGAAGGATCGTGTCAAAGCATGTGGAGTTGACCAGTACGCAAAAGTGGCAGGCAAGCTGCAAAACAAGCAATTTAAGCTACCTAAATCTGTTGTGAATAACGAAAAAGTTTCCGATCACCATGCGATTATCCCGACAGAACAGCATGTCATCCTGGCAGATCTTGATGATAAGGAACGGAAGATTTATGACCTTGTCGTGAAGCGCTTTTTAGCTGTTTTGTCAGATCCGTTTGAATATGAACAAGTAACCTTAGTGGCAACAATAGATGGCGAAAAGTTCTCCGCAAAAGGAAAAACAGTGAAGAAACAGGGCTGGAAAGAGGTCTATAATAATCGCTTTGACGATGACGACAGCCAGGATGAAGAAAAATTACCTGCAGTCGAAAAAGGGGATACCTTCTCTAACCTGCAGTTAACCCGTACACAAGGAGAGACAAAGCCACCAGAGCGTTTTACAGAAGGTGCGCTCCTGCAAGCAATGGAAAATCCTGTTCGCTACATGCAGCCAGATGAAAAACATCTTGCTGGCACGATTAATGAAACAGGTGGCCTTGGTACAGTTGCCACCCGCGCCGACATTATCGAAAAACTGTTTAACGGCATGTATATGGAGATGAAAGGCAAGCATATTTTCATCACATCAAAAGGACGCCAACTGCTTGATCTTGTCCCAGAAGATTTAAAATCTCCTGCCTTAACAGCAGAATGGGAACAAAAGCTTGGCCGCATAGCAGATGGCAAGCTAAATAAAAACAAGTTTATCGCGGAAATGAAGGATTATGCCAGAGATGTCGTGCAGCAAATCAAAGGCAGTGAGGAAACATTCAAGCATGATAATATGACAGGCACCAAATGCCCGGACTGTGGAAAATTGATGCTGGAAATTAAAAATAAGCACGGCAAAATGCTCGTCTGTCAGGATCGCTCCTGTGGCCATAAGAAAAACATCGCCAAACAGACAAATGCCCGCTGTCCAAAATGTCATAAACGCCTAGAGCTCCGTGGTCAAGGAGAAGGGCAGATGTTTATGTGTAAATGTGGACATCGTGAGAAACTGTCTACCTTTAATGAACGGAAACAACGTGAGAAAAAGCATAATGTCTCGAAAAAAGAAGTTAACAAGTATTTGAAAAAGCAGGACGAAGGGTTCTCCAACAATGCATTGGCAGAGCAATTGGCTAAGTTGAAGAAATAATTTAGTAGCGAGCTGTAAATATGAAACTTTTAAAAGGTCTAATCCCAAGTTAAATGGGGTTAGGCTTTTTCTGACTAAGATTATTTAAAAAGTGGTTGAGTTGTTGAAACTTTCTGTTCTTTGTAACATACTAACAGTAATAAGAGAATAGGAGATTAAGCGAGCGGAATTTGCAAAAGTGATAAAAATATCCTATAAAGGAGTGTTGGAGATGAAAAAGTCATTCGAGTCCAAAGACTTAGTAGCGATCTTAATCCCAATGGGAATGATGATTGGATGTATAATCGGTATTATTAGTGGGATGTTTTTCTGGCCAGACTCTTTGGGGGGAAGTCTCAATGCAGGAGCAACGATAGGGTTTCTCGTGGGGATTATTGCTTATGCAATTTTTAGTAGTAAAGAAGAGTCCTAAATTCGATCATAAAGGCTTTCGAATGGGAGACAAACATAAAAAAAGCGCCGGGGGAGGCGCTTTTTTTACATCTTATTAACTGGCTCGTCTAATACATGATGGTCCGTTGTGTTTGAAGAATTACTAGATTTAGCCTCGTCCTTAACTTTTTTGCCAGCTTCCATTGCAGTGTTTCTGGCTTCGTCAATGTCCGTCTTGGCATCTTTCATTCCTTCTTGAGCATCTTTTGCATGCTCGCCAAGTTCCTTCGTATCCTCTACGATATTTTTAGCTGATTGTTTAATCTCCTGGCCCTCATTAGCCCAGACATTTTGCACTTTTTCGAGTGCTTGCTGCGCACTTGATAGAGTCAGTTTTGCATTTTCAATTAAGGATTGCTTTGTCCCGTTTGGATCTTCCTTAATTTTCTGGGTATACGTCATAACAGAATTCTTGGCATTCTTAGATGAATCTTTCACCTTATTTCTTGTTTTTGGGTTCAGTAGAATGAAGGAGAGTCCTGCTACAGCTCCAGCACCTACCAGTAATCCAACCTTACTATTTTTTGAAGCGTCCATTTCTCATCTCTCCTAGCTTAATTAAATTTGTTGTACTTGTACCCTTATTACGAAAATGTAAACGATTAGAAGCGTTTTTCTTCTATCACGTTGTGCTCTTTGTCCATGATTTCTACCATGCTTGGTGAATTATCTTTTGCCATTTGCTCTGCTGCAGCAATGGCATCGTCTTTAGCAGCATATTCATTTTCTGGTGCCACATCCTCTAGTTTCACAATCCATGCTGAAACGTCTACGTTTGGTACTACACTATATTTCTTCATTTTGTCATACTCCTTTATAATGATGATATGAAAGGTTTTCCCACAGATAAGGAAAGTAAAACATTTCATGTAGGAGGATTTAATTTGCATATACACGGATTTACGATAAAAGGCTCTGTCGATAAGGAGACTCGCTGTTCGCATTATCACGGAACCACGGACCGAATTTCCATAAAATTTTATTGCTGCGGAGAATATTTTCCATGCTATCAATGTCATGAGGAGCACGGGTGTGGAAAACGGGAAGTCTGGCCAAGAGAAAAATTTGGGCAAAAAGCTATCCTCTGTGGTTCTTGTGGTACAGAACTTAGTATTGCGGATTATTTAGAATCTGGTTATGCTTGCCCTTCTTGTAAGGCAGCCTTTAACCCAGGATGTTCCCTTCATTACGAACTCTATTTTGAAAAATAGCAAGAATTTACGGCAAGCTGTTTACTTGCAATCAATCTCTCATGTATCATAATAGAAGAGATAGAAGCTATCTTTTACGTAATAAGGGAGGTTATCTAAATGGCATTTGTCATATTGGATCCATGCGGACCGGAGAAAGCAGCCGAATGTGTCAGTGTGTGTCCAGTTGATTGTATAGAAGAAGGTCCAGACCAGTTTTACATAGATCCAGATGTTTGTATTGATTGTGGAGCTTGTAAAGCCGTCTGCCCAGTAGATGCAATAGAGGAAGAATACGATATAACACCAGAGCAAGAAGTCTTCCTTGAAAAAGCAGAAGAATTCTTTGCAAATAAATAGATAGAAAGAGGCTGGGACGTAACTAAATCATCTATGCTTAAATACGAATAATATGCTTTAGCACCGCTTCGGCAGAACACTCCGCTTTCCACGGGCACGGCCTCAGCCTCCTCGTGGAAAAGGCACCACTGCGGGGTCTTCGGACTCGTGCTGTTCCCGTAGGAGTCTCCGCGTTCTGCCTACGCTAAAATACGAAAATCCGAACTATGCAAACTTTTATTTGTGGATTTGCAAGATAGTTCGGGTTTTCATATGTTGAGAGAACTTTTGTCTCAGCCTCTTTCTGATTTTTAAAGGGAGGATTATTATTGGGGCGAAGTGAATCGTGATTGTTGGAAAGCGCATCTACGTAGCGGAAAAGTGAATCGACAACCGTCAAAAGTGAAACGTCATGTGCCAAAAGTGAAACCACTTCCCTTCAAAGTGAAACCACCACACCCAAAAGTGAAACCACTTTCCCTCAGAGTGAAACCACCACACCCAAAAGTGAAACCACTTTCCCTCAGAGTGAAACCACCTCATCCAGAAGCGAAACCACCTCACCCCAAAATCTGCTCTAACGCAACGCTCACATCAGTCGTCGGCTGCTGACAGGCGAAGTTCTCACATACATATACCGTTGTTTTATTTTCCAATTGCTTATAATCAGCTGCGAATGGAGCGATCTCCTCAAACTCACGCGCATTCTCTGCCACCAACAAGCTAATATGCGGCAGAAAGTGTTGGTTTAATTCCTTCATTAATTGCTGCCTGTCTGGGTCAGATTCTCGCCCAATCACCACGACTTCCTTTGTAGAATACTCTGTAAGCTGTATGGCTTGCAGGAAGAATGGGGCAGCAGATGCTTGCCGCTTTATATCCGTATAAAAGCTATGGTACATCTCTTCAACTTTATCAAGGTAAATAGTTTCCCCAGTTAAATAACCAATCCTGATTAGCATTACTGCAACCACACTATTGCCAGATGGAAGGGCACCATCATAAATTTCTTTATCCATTGCTATTAATGCTTCACTATCTTTCCCACTGAAAAAGAAACCACCATGCTCCTCATCCCAAAATAATTCCAGCATCGCATTAGCCAATTCCTTTGCTTTCTTTAAAAATTCCAGCGAGTACGTGGCATCATACATTTCCAGGTAAGCCCCACAAAGATAGGCATAATCATCAATATAACCCTTATATTTTGTTTCGCCATCCCGGTGGCGCGCCATCAAACGTCCGTCCGAGAATAGCTTCTCTTCAACAAAAGCAATAGCCTTTTCGGCATACTGGACATAATCCACTCGATCAAATGCTTTAGAAGCTTTTGCAAAACCTGCAATAGCCATGGCGTTCCATGAGGTTAAAACTTTATCATCCACATGTGGGTATACCCGCCGCTCCCTTATACCCAAAAGCTTTTCCCGAGATTCATCAAGATTCCGGCTTAATTCCTCAGGCGTCATCTCATACTTGGCAGCTTCATTTTCCAACTTCTTGCCAATCAAGTTCGGAATATTTTTGCCTTCAAAATTCCCCTGTGGAGAAATGTCATAAACGCTTGCAAATAATAGACCATCCTGTTCGCCAAGTACAGATAGAATTTCATCATAGTCCCACACATAATATTTTCCTTCCACGCCTTCAGAATCTGCATCAATTGCCGAATAATAAGCACCATGCTGCCCCTTCATCTCTCGTTGTAAAAAGGTAACGATCTCGGTTGCAATCTTCTTATACTGCTCGTCCTTTGTAAGCAGATATGCTTCCGCAAAGGCAATTAAAAGCATGGCATTATCATAGAGCATCTTTTCAAAGTGGGGGACAAGCCACTTTTCGTCTGTTGCATATCTTGCAAAACCGAAGCCAATATGGTCATAAATCCCACCCTCTGCCATCGCATTAAGGGATCTTTTTGCCATTTCGAGTGCGGCATTTTCATCATTCTGTTGATAGTGCCTGTGTAAGAAAGTGAGCATATGTGGCATCGGAAATTTTGGGGCATCCCCAAACCCTCCATGCTTAATATCAAATTGCTTATATAACTGGTAGAAGGCTTCCTGACAGCTTTCCTTGGTAAGCCTTTTCTCACTCTTCTTGGTAACACTTCTACTTAAAGCAGTCTGGACACTTTCGATAACATCCTGAATATGTGCAGGATCTTCGGTATATTTACGATGCAGCTGTGCCAGCATCTCCATCACACCTGGCCGGCCATATTTACTTTGCTTAGGAAAATATGTCCCGGCATAAAATGGGATCTGATCAGGTGTCATTACAATTGTTAACGGCCAGCCACCATGCCCTGTCATCATTTGACATACCTTCATGTAGATCGAGTCAACATCAGGTCGCTCTTCTCTATCAACTTTTATGGAAACATAGTGTGTATTTAAAAGTTCGGCAACTTCTTCGTCTTCAAAGGATTCGTGTGCCATAACATGACACCAATGACACGTACTGTATCCGACTGAAAGGAAAATCGGTTTGTTTTCCTGCTTCGCTTTAGTAAAAGCTTCCTCGCCCCATGGATACCAGTCTACTGGATTGTGTGCATGTTGAAGGAGGTACGGGGATTTTTCATGAATTAATCTATTGGGTTCGCTGTGAACTGTCAAGCAGGATCACCTTCCATTCATTTTGTATATAAGGTTACTTTACGATAATTCAAGAAATTAATTCAAAAAATAATGCTTATTACAAATGTAATCTAAAAACAGAAGAACACGATAAAATTATACCAAAATTATCTAAGGCAATAACCGCCTCTGTTGGGAGCACTTTCTCTAAATAGAAAATATATATGTTTTGTAATAAAAATATATTGTAATTCGATAAACAGAATGCTAATATTCAATTAGAAAATGGTTCTATTTCATTAGATAGCTCTTCTATGTAAGTGGAGGTTTATGTATAAATAGTGCACAAAGTATTTAGGATTTAAGTTAAAGGGGTAGCTAATTATGAGATTAATGAAACAAAATGAATTTCAGAGCAAGACATCGAAAATACAACTATTACATTCAATTAAACAACTCTTTCATTTTGGTTGGGAGCAGGCCCTTTCTTGTCTGTTTCCGGTCGTTATTTTTGCCTCTTTGGCAATCACGCAAATGATTCCACTTCCGTTTCTGCCGCGGTATGACTGGCTACTCCTTATATTCCTTATGATGCAGTGGTGGATGGTTCGTTCAGGACTTGAAACACGTGATGAACTAAAAGTAATTACATTGTTCCACCTTATTGGTCTTGCCCTGGAAATTTTCAAGGTTTATATGGGGTCTTGGTCTTATCCGGACGAAGGATATTTCAAAATCTTTGGTGTGCCTTTATATAGCGGTTTCATGTATGCAAGTGTGGCGAGTTATCTATGCCAAGGTTGGAGAAGGTTAAACGTGGATTTAGTTAAATGGCCACCGTTTATCGTGGTGGTTCCTTTAGCAGCTGCCATTTATTTAAATTTTTTTACCCATCATTTTCTGATAGATATTCGCTGGTTCCTAGCTGGTCTAGTCATTATTATATTTCTGAAAACATGGGTTACTTATGAAGTTAACAGGATCCGTTATCGCATGCCACTAGCATTTGCTTTTGTGCTTATTGGTTTCTTTATATGGGTTGCCGAAAATATCGCAACGTTTTTTGGAGCCTGGGAATATCCGGGGCAAACTGAGGTATGGAGCCTTGTTCATATAGGAAAAGTTAGTTCATGGGTATTATTAGTAATTGTTAGTTTCCTAATCGTAGCAACATTGAAGCAAGTAAAAGAAGGGAAGGGAAAAAACTAAAATAAAATAACAGCTGTGACAAGTAGAAAAAGAGATGAAGCTGTAGCAAAAGAGTATTTGCAGAAAACGTGGAATAAGGATGAATTAGAAGCGGATCCAATTACGTTAGAAATTTTGCGCTGATTGTAAATGCTGAACCTGCGTACACGCCCTCTTGTAGTATGGAAGGGGTTTTTACCCGTAAAATAAAACCCGATACATGTGAAGGCATGTATCGGGTTAAAACAACCGGAGCTTTTTTATTTTTGTAGTGTTTTTCTATTTGGGGACAATTAAAAGTTGAAATGGCTCTTAAACTTGGTAAAATCTTGTTCATTTCGGATAACTCTTTCTCGTAGGTGTTCTTGATCTACTTCAATGGAATACAGCTTATCCATTACTTCAGAATGACGAGTCCTGCTTTCTTCCTTTATTGTAGAGATTTCTTTCTACATAGAACCTTGTACTTCTCTTATGCCAGTAATATCTCCTTTCATGAAAGCAATATCTTTTTCATAGCAGCCTGCTCTTGCTTAATGTCAGCAATATCTGCTTTCATAGCAGCCTGTTCTTGCTTAATGTCAGCAATATCTTTTTTCATAGCAGCCTGTTCTTGCTTAATCTCAGCAAAATCTTGCTTCATGGCAGTCTGATCTTCCTTCATCGTTGCCTGTTCTGCCTTAATCTCAGAAATATCTTCTTTCATAGCAGTTTGTTCTTCTAAAATCGTTCCTACCATTGTGACAAGCTGTGAGAGTGTGTTTTCAATCCGGTCAAATCTTTCTTCACTCATTGACTTCACCTCCTTTTCTCAACATTGTATCGTATATTTTTCGACAGGTTTCTATTCATGATATAAATTAAATTAGTCCTCTACTGCTACCGCAATTTTGCTGGCAATCCAACGTTTTGCGGTGGCCTCATCAATTTCATACACTTTTCCAGCGCGAAGTAGATCTCCGTGATACGCAGTTTGCACATTCATTTTAACCTTCATTACTATCTCCCCTTAGTAAAACTTGTCCTTTAAGTATACAGCAAATGTTCTAGATTAGAAATGCATGCATCAACCTCGATGCAAGGTCATAATCTTGAACTAATAAAAGTGGCCCCTATTAAGGTGGCCACTTTTCTACTTCACATCGCTGGTTCAGGAGACGTAATAGTTTGCAAAAGGCTTTCAAACTCTTCGCACGGCACCGGCTTGCTAAACAAATACCCTTGGTACTCGTCACACGCTTTTCCGGCTAAAGAAGCTAACTGCTCTGTTGTTTCCACGCCCTCTGCGATTACGTTTAGTTCCAGACTGTTTGCCATACTAATGATAGTACTTACGATGGCCTCGTCTTTCACATGATGCATATTATCAATAAATAGCTTATCAATTTTTAGCGTGTCCAAAGGGAACGACCGCAAATAACTTAAGGAGGAGTAACCTGTACCAAAGTCATCCAGCGATAAAAGAACCCCCATCTCTTTTAATTCCTTCATTACCGGGAGTGCATGCTGTGGATTTTGGACAATACTCTCGGTTAATTCCAGCTCCAATGATGTAGCGGACAGGTTTGTACGTTCCAATACCTTCTTCACTACATCGGTAAAGTCGGGTTGCTGGAACTGTAAGGCGGAAATGTTAACACTAATTCGTAAAGGCTTATTGAGCATAGATTCCCATTTTTTCGCCTGTTCACAGGCTGTTTGCATGACCCATTTGCCAATAGGAATAATTAAGCCGGTTTCCTCTGCCAATGGTATAAATTCGTTAGGTGGAACAATTCCTAATTTTGGGTTCCTCCATCGGATTAGTGCTTCCATCCCTTTAATGGCACCTGATTCTACTTCCACTTGCGGCTGATAATATAGTTCGAATTCATTGTTCGTTAGTGCTTTTCGCAGTCCGAGTTCAAGACTCATTTTATTGGCGATAAGCTCATTCATATCCGCCGTGAAGAATTGGAAATTGTTTTTTCCTAGCTCCTTTGCCCGGTACATAGACAAATCAGCGTGTTTGACAAGGGTTTCTGCGTCCTTTCCATCCTCAGGGAACATACTAATGCCAATCGATCCTGACACAATCAGCTCATTCTGCTCGTACGCATAAGGTTTGTTTATCGATTCTAAAATGGCAGTAGCCGTGTTAGCAACTTCTTGATGGGAGGTGCGGGGGAAGATAAGAATATATTCGTCGCCCCCCTGACGTGCAAGCATGTCTTTCATGCCAATACATGCTTCCATCCTTTTTGCAACTTCTACTAATAACATATCTCCAATTGCATGGCCGAGGGAATCATTAATATTTTTAAAGCGGTCTAAATCAATAAACATAACGGCAAGCAATTGCCCATCAAAGGAAGCCTGTTCAATACTTTTAGCTAAATAGTCATTGAATAATCGGCGATTTGGAAGATTTGTCAATGGGTCACGGTACACCAATTCATTAATTTGCTCTTCAGCTTTCTTTCGTTCAGAGATATCTCGCATAATTCCACTAAAATAGGTTTCTTCCTCACGTTTTAAAGCAGATATCGATAATTCTATCGGTAACTCAGTACCATCCTTTTTTCTAGCAGGAATTTCTAATGTTTTACCGATTAAACTTGTTTCTTCCGTTTGTAAATAGCGCTGAATCCCATCCTTATGAGCTTGTCTGTATCTTTCTGGAATAATGATGTCCATGACTTGCCCAAGTGCTTCCTCTGCCTTATAACCAAAGATGTGCTCTGCAGCCTTATTCCAGGATATGATAACATCGTTTTGGTCTAAAAGAATAACGGCATCGTTTGCGTTCATAACAAAGTTTTGGTAGATATTATCCATGAATTCGAGCTCGGAAGACTTCATTTGTAACCTTTTGTCAAAATAAATACTACCTAACACAATACCTAAAATAAAGGTCATACCGATTCCAACGCCATATGCCATCACCGTACTGTTAATAGAACCGGCTATGTGATGGGAGGCAGGATGCTCATGAGAGGAAGTGAAATTTGCTGCAGCCATGCCTGTGTAATGCATGCCAGAAATGGCTATACCCATAATAACGGCACTTATTGCTTTCCTAATCCGGAAGTTAAAGGGAGTAGCATCTTTTTGAAAATAGAAAAGTAAGTATAAAGCCCCCCATGCAGCCAAAAATGCAATAATAAAAGAGGCAACTAATAATACTTGGTCATACTCGATAGCAGCCTCCATTTGCATGGCATCCATCCCCACGTAATGCATAGATACGATACCAGTACCGATAAAAGCTGCTCCACATAACATATGTCTTCTTTTCTTTAGCCCTTTGGAGACAATATAAAAAGCAATGCCACAAGCGACCACAGCTAGTATAATGGAGAGCATTACAAGGTAGACGTTATACGTAACCTCGATAGATAGGTGAAAAGCAAGCATGGCAATAAAATGCATCGCCCATATTCCAAATCCTAAAGAAAAAGCTCCAGCAGAGAGCCAAATTTTCTTCAGGTTCCCTTTCGCAGCATGTAAACGGCTTGCTAAGCTTAATGCTGTATAGGACGAATAAATAGCAATCGCCACAGAGAGAATTACAAGAGGGATATTATACGTTGCTGTCATCATGTGTGTGTTCAGACCTTCCATCTTCTTTATTAATAAGTTTCTCCAGTGGGGTAGGGCTAGGTTTCGCAAAATAGTAGCCCTGGAATAAGTCATACCCCATCTCTAGAAGATAGTGGTAATCTTCTTCTGTCTCTACTCCTTCAGCAAGAGCCTGCGCACCCAAATCACGGGAAGTTTTTAGCACAGATGCGGCTGTCTCCTGCTTAGACTTGTCCTGGCTTACCCCATTGGTAAATTCAATTGCCAGTTTCACGATATCTGGATCCAGATCAGTTAACCGTTGCAAATCATTAAAGCCAGTCCCTACATCATCTAACGCATACTTGAAACCGTGTTTCCGGTAATAGTGCAAAATGTTTTTTAAATGCTCGATATCTTCCACTTCGTCTGTTTCCACCACTTCAAATACAACCTGATCAGGTCTAATGTTCAATTTTTTAATTAAGTTAAAAGTCGTTGCCAAACAATGTTCTGGCACATATATAGCTGTTGGAATAAAATTAATGAAGATTAATTTATCGCTAGTCAAAGAAGCTGCATTCCTGACTGCCTGTAGTCGGCAGGCGCGATCAAGTGCAAACACCCTATTTCTTATTCGAGCGGCTTCAAACAGCTTGAAAGGGGGGATAATGCTCCCATCCTGGGCTAAACCTCTGGAAAGCAGTTCATAGCCAATTATCTGTTCATTATCATTTTTTCTATTAACAATAGGCTGGTAATATGTAGTTAGCTGTGTTTTCTGAATAACACCATCAATCCAGCTCGTTTCTCTCTCTTCCTCAAATTTATGTATTTGTTTCATGTTATATAAAGTTTTTAATGGGTCTTCTATTGTTGACTCCACTGCATAAATACTTTCTGGTTCCATATGCGCTTGCACGTAATCTATCATATCAAACAGGATAGCTTCTATGACCCAAAACATACGGTTATTTATAACCATCCAATTATTTTCCTGATTTCCCTTTATGTAACGAATGAGTGCCGATGCGTCTTGCTCATCGGCGAAGTATACCGTATATCCTTTAGGCCTAGGCCGACAAATATCACAAAACATGTAAAAACCCCCTCACAAATCTACCATTTACTAGTCTATTTATACCAGATAAGAGGGCCTATTACTATTAAAATAGGAAGATTTTTCATAAGGGGTCAAATTAAAACAAGGAACATATGAAAGGATCTTGGCAAAATACATTGCTTTTAGAAAGAATCATCGCTAATTTTATTATAGCGTTATTTTTTAGACCATATAAAAATACAAATGGAGGTATTTAATGTGGCACACCCTATCCAAAACAAAATCGGTACTGTTTTTATCCCCGTAAGCAACATTGAAAAAGCAAGAGATTGGTATTGTGATATTTTAGGAGTAGATGCATTTGGAGAGATTCAATTTGGACATCTCTTTGTTCTCCCGATGGAAGGAACGGGAATTGTGTTAGACAGCAAGATTTATTCAGTGGACAATATTTTCAAAAACCCCGCCTTTCATTTGAACACAACAGACATTGAAGAGGCTTTTCAGTTCATGAAGAGCAAGGGAGTAACATTGGTTACAGATATTGAGCATGAACATTATTTTAACTTCCGAGATCCTGATGGCAATATGTTAATGGTTTGTAAGTGTTAGGGAGGCTATCTGCTAGAGATGAATAGAGCAACTAGAGGGCTAGCGTTGCTCTATTACTTCTAGCAGGATTAGAAGAATTAAGCTGCTATTAATAGGGGGGAGGAGGGTTAGTGAAGTGGGGGATTCTTACCAGCGATACACACTTTCGCATGTGTCGGCAATTGGTTCATAATAACAATGTTGCTTAAACTGTCCTGCAAATGGTTGGTCGTACCATGTAGGTGGACATTCCCCATATGGATTGAAATACCATAATGCATACTTGGAGGGATGTTGTCTCCAAAAGTCTAAAGTTTGCCTAGCTAGTCTTCTTTCGGTAGATCTTGCTCTGTTATAAAAAACATTCCCTTTTTGAACAGCTTCAAAAGAATAATTCCCACCTTGAATTTGAAAAATTACATCACGTATAGATCTTAAATCCTGAAAATCTAAACAGTTTGCCTTTAATCGGTTTACAATGACATTACCAACCATGAGCATTCCTAGTTTTCCTTCACCCTCTGCTTCTGCCCGCATCATTCTTGCTACTAAATCAACATCATTATCTGTGTATTTCACTCTAGCCATTTTTATCACCTCTAAAAAAAGTGTATTAAAAAAAGCCTACGATAATGTAGACTTTTTCATAATTTTACGATTGGACAGGTAGATTTTTTCTTGAGGTGGTGCAATAAAAATAAAGGATTGTGCGTTTATTTGCCGAACATTTAAAGACAAGAGGAGGGAAATGGAAATGTATACGATAAAAGATCTTTTTCAGGATTTAAAGGACTACAGAGAATGGATTACCACCTTACATAATATTCAGGAAGAGCTATTCTTTGAGCCAATTGCAGAAGAAAAATGGACGATTGCAGAGATTATCACCCATATTGCCTATTGGGATCACTACATTCTTCATGACATGATGCCACAAATGGCACAAGATGCAGATATTCACAGTATTGACATTGAGACACTTAACAAAAAAGCAGAAGCACATGCCCGTTCTGGAATTGGCCAGCAACAGATTTTAGAGGAACAATTACAGGCAAGAGATGCCATGCTCACAGCCTTGAAAGAAAAGGATGAAGCATTTTTTGCTACGACGTTTGAATTAAACGGTGAGTCGGTGGATGAACATTCTGGATATCCCCATTCAGTCTTCAATTATTTTAGTGGGTTCGTCTGGCATGATAACCACCACAGAAGGCAGATAGAAAGCTTTTTAGAAAGGAAAGGTTTGTCGGTTGGGTAAAAGAAAAAGAGGCTGGGACATAACTAGCCTTAAGTAAGTAAAAAAGATTCCAGTTATCAAAAAATGATAGCTGGAATCTTTTTTGTTAGAGTTTGGGCTTGTATGTTGCATGGTGGCGGTGTACTTTCTTATGTTCACCGCCATAAATGCAAATCCTAATTCATTTTCCACTTTAGATTTGCCTCTCACCGACATTCGAGTGAAACGCAAATTAGCCTTCAGAAATCCGAAGACAGGTTCCACATCTATTTTACGTTTCCCATAGATTTCTCCCGTTTCTTCTTTTGAAAGCTGCTCTCTTATATATTCTTTTTGTTGTTCCCAATGAGCATTGTAGTAAATTTTCCGATTCTCTTTTGCTTTGGTACACTGATCGCGTAATGGACACCCAGAGCAATCTTCGCATTCATAGACACGAAAGGTTCGTTTGAACCCGGTTTTATCCTTTCGATTTGATAGGTATTGAAAAGCTACCTTCTTTCCGTTTGGACAAGTAAAAAAGTCTCCGTCTGAATCATACTCCCAGTTGGATACATGAAAAGGATTTGTTTTATATTTCTTTTTCTTTTCCTTCCGATAGGTATTATACGTAATGAGTGGCATCTTTTCTCGATGGAGTACATTACTGTAATTTTGTTCACTACCGTAACCCGCGTCAGCAACAATATACTTGGGTAACTTAAAATACCTATCTTCAATATTATCGAGGAAAGGAATAAATGTGCGAGTATCCGTAGGATTTGGAAATACATCATAGGCTAATGTGTATTGACCTTCGGTCGCAATTTGTACATTATAACCTGCTTTAAGTTGGCCATTTTTCATATAGTCATCTTTCATTCGCATAAAAGTGGCATCATGATCCGTCTTTGAATAACTATTGCGATCGCCAAAGATTTCCATATCTTTTTGATATTTGTGTTTACGAGCTTCAAAGTCTTGGAATTGTTTACGGTATTGCTTGGGTTCTTTTCGCTCGGAACGAAGTTGTTTGCGTTCTTTCGCTTCTTCACTCTTCTCGATTTCTTCATCATATTTTTTTACTTCTTCATCTAGTTTTTTTACCACTTCACTGAGTTCTTCCGTTGAAAGTTCATCGGAACTTTCCCTTTCTATTTCAGGGATAATTTCCTTTTCCAGTAATTCCTCATACAGTTGATTCGACTTCTTTATTAAATCGGTGCTGTATTTTTCAATGGATTTTTTCCACACAAAGGTGAACTTATTTGCATTCGCCTCTATCTTCGTACCATCAATAAAAATGGCCTCTTCTTCAATCATCTTCTCTTCCACAAGTTGACAACGAAATAGGACGAAACACTGACGTAATAATTCTTTTACTTCCGGATGCACACGAAATCGATTAATGGTACGATAACTCGGTTCATAGCCTTGTGCTAACCACATCATACGTACACTGTCTTTGAGTAACCCCTCTATTTTTCTGCCAGAAAAAACAGACTGCGTATAGGCACATAAGATAACCTTCATCATCATCCTTGGATGATATGCAGGGCATCCTGTTTCACGGAAAAACTCCGCAAATGAATCCTCTGGAATACTCTCCACAACATGATTAACTGCGTAGGCTATATCATTTTCTTGAAGTTTCATTTCTAAATCTAAAGGCAAAATGACTTGATTCATGGTATAATGTTTAAACATAAGGGATACCTCCGGTTCTGTTTTGGTGTGGTACTTTAACTTTACCAGAAGGTATCCTTTTTGCGTACATAAATTCAAAAAAAGTGGTGCTCCCCAGAGGGGAAGTACCACTTTTTTATTTTACCGGGTTTTGTCCCAGCCTCTATTTCAGTTATTCTGTTAACTCAAAAATTCGCCATCCTAATGATGGGACCACTATTTCTCTTTCGGTATCCTGATGCGAGGATGCTTGTGTTGGGAGAGAGATTTCTTCTAGTGTGTCACCTTCCTTCAGTAATTCTTTAGAGATATATTGATTTGAGTCGCTATTATTTAACATCACGATTAGACGTTTAACGCCCGTTTGCTTTTCATAAACGATGAGACCTTTTTCATCAGTTGTTTGGATAAAACGAAACGTAGCTTTATTACCAAATAGCGGGTTGTGCTTTCGTAAAGTAATCAATTTTTGAACAAAAGCAAATAAATCCCTGTCCTGCTTATCTATTTCCCACTCCATACAGGCACGGCAACCAGGATCTTCTCCGCCTTTCATGCCAATTTCATCCCCATAATAAATACAAGGAGTTCCTGTAAAGGTTAACTGAAATAGATATAATAGTTTAACACGTGCAAGGCTTTCCTTTGCCAATGTAAGGATACGCGGGGTATCATGGCTATCCAATAAATTAAACGCTACCTCATTTACGTTTTGCGGATACATGTGTGAGACCCGGTTTATTGCGTGTGAGAAGGCCGTCGCTTGCATTTCGCTTTTTGCGAAAAAGTCGATTGCTGCATTAGTGAAAGGATAATTCATCACAGCATCAAATTGATCACCTTGTAACCAGGGCATGGAGTCATGCCAAATTTCCCCGAGTATATAAGCTTCGGGCTTTACTTCTTTCACCGTCTGACGAAAATCTCTCCAGAAGGTATGATCGACCTCGTTAGCAACGTCTAGACGCCAGCCATCAATGTCAAATTCCTCTACCCAATATCTAGCAACTTCTAATAGGTAGTCGCGCACTTCTTGGTTTTCGGTATTTAATTTTGGCATAGAGGAGACAAAAGCAAAGGTATCGTAATTTGGCATTGGTTCTGTAACTACAGGGAACTCCCATAAATGAAACCAGTCCTTATAACCTGATTGCTCCTGATTTTCTAGCACATCCTGAAATGGCGGGAAGTAATAGCCACTATGGTTGAAGACTGCATCAAGCATTACGCGAATGCCACGTTTATGGCATTCTTGTATAAGTTTACGAAAAGTCTCCTTGTCGCCAAATTGTGGGTCAATTTCCATATAATCAATTGTGTCATATTTATGGTTCGAATAGGCTTTAAATATCGGGGTGAAGTAAATACCATTAACCCCTAGATCTTCTAAATAATCAAGATTGTTTATAACCCCTTGAAAGTCACCTCCGAAGAAGTTGGTCGGGGTAGGGGCTTCCGAAGCCCATGGCAGACTTTCTTCAGGATTTATCGACGGATCCCCATTAGCGAAACGCTCAGGAAAGATCTGATACCAGACGGTGTCCTTCACCCAATCTGGAGCTTGAAAAACATCCACCTTATTTAAGTAAGGGAAGCAAAAGAAATGACTAATGTCAGTAGGTAAATGTGCAAAAATACCATCTTCTACAACAAAACACTCCTCATCTCCATCCTTACAATAGAATCCATACCGCATTCTACGAAATGTGGGATTTACAGCAATGAACCAGTAGTCATATAGACTCGTAGAACCAGTAAGCGACATTGTAACTGTTTCAGTTTGCCACTTTTCATTCTTCCAATCATAGGGATCTCCGTAAATTAGTTGGACATTGTCCATATCGCCCTTTTTGGTTTGTAAAACAATGTGTAGGGTCTCCTCGTCATATGCATAGGCAAAGTTATTTTTGGGGCGGTGGTAGATTGCTTCTTTTATCACATAAAACACTCCTTTTTATTCAAACGTTTGCATCAAAATAAAATAACGTTCGATTTAAACTAGCTTATGACTACTAAAACTAGTGTAACAGAAAAAAGTATTCGTGTAAGCGTTATCCATGCTGTTATATATAGAATTATAATCTCATAAATTTATAGTTGATTTTACATGAAAACGCTGTATAATAAAATTATAGTAATTGTGCAAACGATTTCACATAAATGTCAATTGCTTGTATTATTATTTCTAAGGGGAGGTCAATTAGATGAAGAAATGGATAGGAGCATTATTTGCTTTAGTATTAATCATAGGTGTACTTGCAGCATGTGGTCCTGAGGATGAGACTGAGGAAGCCGCAACGGAGTCTAATTCCGATGGTTCTGAAAGCGCAGATAAACCTGAAAAACTTATTGTTTGGGAAGATCAGGATAAAGGAGCTGCACTAGAGGATGCGGCAGCTAAGTTTGAGGAAGAATATGGTATAAAAATTGAGTACCAAGAATACAACATTACTGAAATGCAAGAAAACATGGCATTGGATGGGAATACTGAATCAGCACCTGATGTTGTAACGATGTCACATGATGGCGTAGGTCCGTCAGTTGTCAAAGGTTATATTGCACCAATTGAAGTGAGCGAAGATGTTTTGAGTCAATATACAGAGTCTTCAGTTGAAGCATTTGAGTATGAAGGCAATTTATATGGTTTACCAAAAGCAACTGAAACACCTGTATTTATTTACAATAAAGAATTACTCCCAGAAGTTCCTGAAACACTAGATGAAATATATGAATTGTCACAAGAAAAATTAAATAGTGATGAATATGGATTCTTAGCTATTTGGGATGACTTCTATCATGCGCATGGTATCTTCCATGGATTTGGTGGATATGTGTTCGGTGGAAATAATGATGATTCATCAGATATCGGTTTAGATAATGAACAAGCAGTTGAGGCGTTAGAGTATATTCAAAAATGGTATGAAGAAGGATTATTCCCAAGTGGAATCATCGGTGAAACTTCAAATGACCAAATGAATGGTCTATTTAAGCAAGGGAAAGCAGTTGCAGTACAAAATGGGCCTTGGGCATTTAATGATTATAGAAATGCAGGTATTGATATTGGTATTGCTCCAATGCCTAATTTACCAAATGGAGAACCTGTTGGTACATTTATGGGTGTTAAAGGTTGGTTTGTAACTAACTTTAAAGATAACCAAGAATGGGCACAAAAATTTGTTGAGTTTGTTGCTAACGAAGAAAATGCAAAAGTAAGATATGAATTAACAGGAGAAATTCCTCCATTAGTATCCTTATTAGAAGATGAGCAGTGGGTAAGTGAAAATGAAGGCGCAGCAGCTGTGATGGCTCAATCTGAAAGCGCTGTAGCAATGCCATCTATCCCAGAAATGGCTGAAATATGGGATCCAATGCAGGCTGCAATTCAAACAGTTGCTACTGGTAAAGCTGAACCAAAAGAAGCACTAGAGGAAGCAGTTCAACTAATCAAGCAAAACATTGAAACGAATCATGGTGGAACTAACTAATTTGTATGGGCGGTATCTTGTTAGTCAAGATACTGCCTTCCCTTTTAGTAAGGGGATAGAATAACTGCCTTACCTATAGGAAATTAAGTGGTCACAAACATAGATCCGCAAATTATATCAAAATTTCTCCTCAGTAAAAGGTGAAATTTAAAGTATCAGCTTTACTATTTTAGTCATTAAAGCATTAAGTATCTTAATGTTGTAGAAGAGAGGAGTCTCTTTCAATGGATAATGTACATCAAACAAATCATAGAAAAATAGCCTTAGCGCTATCCATTATTCCAGGTATAGGACAAATTTATAACAAGCAATACATGAAAGGATTTATTTTTCTAGTACTAGCAGCTTCATTCGTAATTGCATTTTGGGACTTTATTGATCTAGGGGTATGGGGGTTTATTACACTTGGGGAGCAACTCCCAAGGGATAATTCAATTTTCCTTATGGTATATGGAATAATATCAATATTTTTACTTGCAATTGCATTTATTTTTATGTACATCAATTTACGTGATGCATATAAAAATGGGAAAAAGCGAGATATGGGTCTTCAATTGAATTCAATTCGTGGACAGTATCGCAATTTAGTTGATAATGGATTTCCATATCTAATGTTAAGTCCAGGTTTTTTCTTATTACTATTTGTTGTTATATTGCCAATCATATTTGTATTTTTACTAGCTTTTACAAATTATGATTTATATCATAACTGGCCAGCGCAATTAACGGACTGGATTGGTTTTGATAATTTCAAAAAATTATTTACGATGGAAGTTTGGCGTAACACATTTTTTAGTGTTTTTGCTTGGACCATTATATGGACATTGGTTGCAACAACTCTTCAAATTGCATTGGGCGTATTTTTAGCAATGTTGGTCAATCAAAAAGATCTTAAAGGGAAAGCAATTATTCGCACGTTGCTAATCCTGCCATGGGCAGTACCTGCTTTTGTTACTATCTTAATTTTCTCGGGTATGTTTAATGAATCTTTCGGTGCTATTAATACAACAATTTTGGCGGCATTAGGAATTGATTCTATCCCATGGATGACCGATGCAATGTGGACAAGATTCGCGTTAATTATGATTCAAACATGGCTAGGGTTTCCGTTTATTTTTGTTATGGTTACCGGAGTGTTACAAGCAATCCCAAATGAACTATATGAAGCAGCAACAGTTGATGGCGCAACCGTATTACAAAAGTTTAAAAAGATTACATTCCCACTGGTTATGTTTTCTATTGCACCGATATTAATTACGCAATATACGTTTAACTTTAATAACTTCAACGTTATATTCTTATTCAATAGTGGTGGACCATCTATACCAGATCAAAATGCTGGAGGGACGGATATTTTAATTTCATGGATTTACAATTTGACAATGACAACACAGCAATACGGCATGGCTTCCGTAATAACGATGATTATGTCAGCTATTGTTATTACTATCGCAATTTGGCAATTTAGAAGAACAAAGTCATTCCAAGAAGAGGATATGATGTAATATGAGTAAAAAACAATCAAAAATCATTCGTATAACAGCAAGCTATCTCATTATCGCTATCATGGCAGTGGTGATTATTTATCCACTTGTCTGGGTTTTTGGTGCCTCCTTAACCCCTGGCACAAGTATTTCGAGTTCTAGTATTATCCCAGATAATCCTACATGGGGACATTATAAAGAGCTATTTAACCCAGACGAGAGTCTTTACCTGACATGGTATTGGAATACGATCAAAGTAAGTGTTCTTTCAATGCTTGCTTCTGTCATTACAATTAGTTTAATGGCTTATTCCTTCTCAAGATATCAATTTGTAGGTAGAAAAAATGGTCTTGTTACATTTTTAATTCTGCAGATGATTCCAAATTTTGCTGCGCTTATAGCTATCTTTGTTTTAGCTAATGTGACAGGGTTAATTAATACACATCTAGGCTTGATTCTTATTTATATCGGTGGTGCTATTCCAATGAATACGTGGCTGATGAAGGGTTATTTAGAAACGATTCCTAAAGAATTAGATGAAAGTGCACGAATGGATGGAGCAGGACATTTTCGTATCTTCTGGCAAATTATTATGCCATTAGCAAAACCTATGATTGCTGTTGTTGCCGTATTTTCGTTTATAACACCGTTCACAGATTTTATCTTGGCAAAAGTCCTACTAAGGCAGCCTGAACAATATACACTAGCTGTGGGCTTATACGAATTAGTGTCACGTCAATATGGGAGTGAGTTTACGTTATTTGCTGCTGGCAGTATTTTAATCGCAGTTCCCATAGCCATCTTATTCTTATCTCTACAGAAGTACTTTGTTTCTGGCTTAACCGCAGGTGGGATCAAAGGATAAAAATGATAGAATTTAACAGATTATAGGAGGTATTCTAATGCTTGAAGATACTAGCTTTGCTATTCATCCAGGAAAGGACCAGACTTCAAAAGCAGTTGTTTACCGTGATATTGGTAACGTAATTGCAGAGGAGTTTTCTACTATATACAAATTCACCTGTGAAAGTGGACACGTAGCAATTCAATTCTATACAGATTCGATTGTAAGAATTACAATGAATCTACAAGACGCCCCAAAATTAAACCAATCCAAGTCGGTAATCGTGGGCCCTGAAAATGTGAATGTTGAAGTTAGTAGTGAAGGAGAACAGATTACCCTTGTTACTACAGAAATACAGCTGAAAATAAAAAGAGCTCCTTTTCGAGTTGATATTTTTGATAAACTTGGAAAAGAGCTGGTAACCGAACCCGAACGTGGCATGGCATACCGAGAAAATGGCGAAGTCGTAGCATTTAAAAAGATGCACGACAACGACCATTTCTATGGGTTTGGAGAAAAATCAGGTCATTTAGATAAACGAGATGAAAAATTTGAAATGTGGAACTCTGATGTTTATGCTCCACATAACCCAGAAACGAATGCTTTATATGAATCTATTCCATACTTCATGACATTGCGTAACGGAAGAGCACATGGTGTGTTTTTTGATAATACATTCCGTTCAAAATTTGATATGGCATGGTCAAAAGATTACTATACATTCTCTGCTGAGGGAGGCCAGCTAGATTATTATGTTATGGCTGGACCAGAACCGAAATCAGTTTTAGAGCAATACACGTATTTAACGGGTAGAATTCCACTTCCTTCAAAGTGGTCACTAGGCTACCACCAATCTCGTTATAGCTACGAATCAGAAATGGAAGTACGTGAATTAGCACAGAATTTTATAGATAAGGATATTCCAGTTGATGTCATTCATTTGGATATTCATTATATGAATGGTTATCGAGTCTTTACATTTGATAAAGAACGTTTTCCAAATCCCGAGAAATTAATTAGTGACTTACGTAAAATGGGGATTCGTGTAGTACCAATTGTCGATCCTGGAGTAAAAAAAGATGCTGAATATGCTATTTATCAAGAAGGTGTTAATGAGGATCTATTCTGTAAATATATAGAAGGTGAAACATACTTTGGTGAAGTTTGGCCTGGTATTAGTGCCTTCCCTGACTTTACAGAAGAAAAGGTTCGTAAATGGTGGGGAGAAAAGCATGCTTTTTACACTAAAATAGGAGTAGAAGGCATATGGAATGACATGAATGAGCCAGCTGTTTTTAATGAATCAAAAACAATGGATCTTGAAGTAATGCATCGAAATGATGGAAAGCCAACGACTCATCGTGAGCTTCACAATGTATATGGGTTATTAATGGGGAAATCAACCTATGAAGGCATGAAGGAACAATTAGATGGTAAACGCCCATTTTTACTAACTCGTGCAGGGTATGCTGGCGTGCAACGATATGCATCAGTTTGGACAGGTGATAATCGCAGTTTTTGGGAGCATTTACAAATGTCGCTACCAATGGTTATGAACTTAGGATTATCAGGTGTAGCCTTTACAGGACCAGACGTTGGAGGATTTGCGCACGATACAAATGCCGAATTATTAACACGCTGGACACAGGTTGGTGCTTTTACGCCATTTTTCCGTAATCACTCTGCAATCGGGTTCCGCTATCAGGAACCATGGCAGTTTGGGGAAAAATATGAAGCAATTATGAAGCGTTACATTCAAATGCGTTATGAGTGGATGCCACAGTTATACAGCCTCTTTTATGAAGCAAGCCAAAAAGGACTTCCGGTTATGCGTCCATTGCTAATGGAATATCCTGATGATGAAAAAACGTATAACCTAAATGATCAATTTATGCTTGGTGATAATGTGATTTTTGCACCAATATTACAACCAGCTATAACAGACCGTGCGGTTTATCTACCAGAAGGAAATTGGGTAGAATTTTCAACTGGTGAAGTTTTTGAGGGAGAAAAAACATACTTAATTCATGCTGAACTGGAAGATTTACCGATTTTTGTGAAACAAGGAACAGCATTGATACAAGGAGAATGGGTTTCCAATAATCAAAAAACGCCTCAAAATGTAAGTATGAATGTTTATGCTGGTATAATCGGTGAGAAATATCAATTTACGTTTTATGATGATGATGGTGAAACGTTTGCTTATGAAGAAGGGAATTATCTGAAGTTAAAAATCGAAGTTATTTCAAGTAAGGATAAAGTTGAAGTAAATGTTGTTCAAAAACAAGGTGATTTTATTCCTGAATATAAAGAGATTACTATAAATGGTATTGGATTAAGCGATGGCCAAAAACTTTTAGTAAATGGCCAACAAACGAACTATATACCTGTTATTTAAAGGGTATCCAAAAAAACTAGAGGGTGAAAATATGGTAACAATTAAAGACGTAGCAAAGGCAACAGGGGTATCACCTTCTACAGTGTCACGTGTCATTGCTGATAATCCAAGAATAAGTCCAGATACAAAAAAGAAGGTTCGGAAAGCAATGAAGGATCTGGGATACCATCCAAACGTAAATGCTCGGAACCTTGTTGTAAAATCAACAAAAGCAATTGGCGTTATTCTGCCATCTTCCGCGGACAAAGCTTTGCAAAATCCTTTTTTTCCAGAAGTGCTTCGGGGAATTGGATCAATTACCCATAAAATGCAGTATTCGATGACGCTATCAAGCGGGGAAACAGAGGATGAAATATTTAAAGAAGTGGAAAGAATGGTGTATGGCAGCTATGTTGATGGCGTGATCCTTCTTTATTCTCGTGAAAATGATAAAATTACCGAATTTCTGATCGAAAAGAATTTCCCCTTTGTCATTGTAGGAAAACCCTATGAGCATGTCAGCAATATCACACATGTGGACAATGACAATTATAAAGCAGGCAAAGACATAACCTCCTACCTTATCAAGCAAGGCCATGAGCGTATTGCATTCATCGGTGGAGCAAGAGATTTGTTTGTTACCGTGGATCGGGAGGCTGGCTATGAGGCGGCAATGCGTGAGGCTGGAATTCCCAAGAATGATGCTTACAGATTGCATACCGAATTTTTAAAATCTGGTGGGAGAGAGGCAGTCGAAAGGTTGTTGTCACTTGATGTAAAACCTACAGGCATTGTGGTAACAGATGACCTGATGAGTCTTGGAGTACTAAGCACGCTAGAAGAATTAGGTTTTCATGTGCCGCGTGATATGTCGCTTGTGAGTTTCAACAATGTCTATTTGTCTGAAATTACCCGTCCCGCTTTAACGACAGTTGATGTGCAAATCCATCAGCTCGGTGCACAATCCGCGAAAGCATTAATTGAATTAACTATGAATAAAGATGAGCCTGCTAAGCGAATTATTATCCCGCATCACATTGTGTATAGAGACTCTGTAAGTAGTATAGAAAATTAAACAAAAGATAGCTCTGTTCCTAGAATGGAGCTATCTTTATGTTTAGTTAATCCTCCAAGGACCCGACTGCAATAGTACTAATAAATATCATGAGCAGGCCTGGTATTAGTACTAGAAAGTTATTAGGAAACAGCCCCCAGTTAAAGGGCAGAAGAAAGAAAAAGTTATAAGTCACAAAAACTATTAGTGTGAGTATTCCTGGAATGTAGCCCTTGCCAAATATAAAAAATCCGATCCCTGGTAAGAAGATATTTGCTATGATACTGACACGAATTCTAAACGCATGATTCACTTTTCGAAGTTTGTCTATTTCTTCTAACAATGCTCGCTTTTCTCGCACAAAATCCTCGGAATTCACGACATGACAACCCCTTTAAATAGTTTAATCCCGCCTACAGCATGCCCCAACAAAATGAAGTTTCACCTTATAAGAATGGTGTCAAAAAATTGTGTTATAATTAAATTTCAATATTATTATAAAGTAATAAAATAAAATTTTGTAGTCTAAACGGAAAAACTACCAGGGGGGATAGAATTGTATGGTTTATTACATTGGCATTGATGGCGGGGGGACAAAAACGCATGCTGTGTTAGCGGATGGGACGGGAAAAGTTATAGCCCAGGCAATGGGTGGACCTAGCAACCCTAATGCTGTTGGAGAGACAGAGCTTGTTGCCATGTTCCAAACTCTATTCTCAAAACTAGATGACGCTAATCAAAACATTCTGTCTCAAGTCAAAAGGCTTTATGCGGGTATCGCAGGTGCAGGTAATCCTGCCAATCAAACCATGTTAAAAGATATCCTTTCAAGCCTCCTGCCCCACACGTTAGTTCGTGTTGAGCCTGATGCGGTGTGTGCATTATATTCGGGGACCTATGGACAGGCAGGTATTGTACAAATTGCCGGGACGGGTTCGATTACATATGGCATTAACGAAGCAGGAGAACAGGCAAGAGTAGGCGGGTGGGGGTATCTGTTTGGGGATGAAGGCAGTGGGTATGCTATCGGGAAGGCAGCTGTAACAGAAGCTTTGAAATCTGTTGATGGTAGAGGGGAACCTACCATTTTGCTAGAGTTGCTTTACGAGCACTTTCATGTTTTTCATCCACAGGACCTTATCAAATCTATTTATCAAGCCGATCAACCGAAATCGGTAATTGCACCATTATCACGCATTGTTTTTCAAGCATATTTTCAAGGAGATAAAACGGCATATGCTATTTTACAAGAGGCGGCAGAGGACATTGCTTCCCAAATTATGGCATTATATCGTACACTATTCACGGATACCGAGAAAATAAAAGTCGTTTTATGTGGTGGTGTTTTTCAAGAGAAAACCGTCATGCCATGGTTGCTGAAGGAAAAACTAGAGCCAAATGCAGCTCTCTCCCTCGTACAACCAGAGCTTCCACCAGTTGCTGGCTCGCTAATTGGGGCTTATAAAATGGAAAATTTGCAAGTAAATCGGAATATTTTAGCACAATTGAAAAATACATTATAAGAGGGTGATCTTATGGCCCATGTTAAAGGTGGACTTGTTATTTTAAAGGAAATGGTGAATAGCCTGTCACCATCCGAACGTAAAGTTGCAGCATACATAATTGAACATCCGAAAGAGGCGATTCATCTAACCGCGTTAGGGCTTGGTGAGAAGAGCAACACAAGTAGCGCTGCTGTTATTAGGCTGTGTAAATCAGTTGGTGTCAAAGGCTTTCAGGAGCTGAAAATCCGCGTGGCCGGCGATTTACAGACAGATGATGCGACGGTTTACCGGGACATTGAACCGAATGAATCCTATAAAAGCATTATTGATAAAGTGACGGCCAACACTGTACAGACGTTGAAAGAGACAGTGGATATTCTCGATGAGCAGGAACTAAAGAATGCGGTAGAAGCTCTTGCGAATGCCAATTCTATTGTGTTTGTAGGTGTAGGTGCTTCCTATATCGCGGCAAAAGATGCGGAACAAAAATTCCAACGAATTGATAAAAATGCGTATTCTTTTTCTGATATTCATTTAGCTGCAACCCTTATCGCCAACAAAGGAGCAGGTGATGTGGTGATCGGAATCTCTTTCTCGGGTGATACGCAGGAAGTTGCGAAAATTCTTCAGCTAGCAAAGCAGCGAAACATTACGACGATTGGCATTACGAAATATGGAAATTCCCTTGTCGGACAGCATGCTGACATTTTATTACACACCTCAGCTGCCAAGGAAGCAACCTTTCGTAGTGGTGCCACATCATCACGGATTGCCCAGTTGCATGTGGTCGATATGTTATTAATGTGTCTTGCCTCCAACCATTATGAAGAAACAATCCAATACCTTGATGCCTCAAGGGAAGCTGTCATGTTTTTACGCGACTAACAAAAAATAATCAGAAAGGAGGTCTGTTTTAAGTGCGTTGAAATTTTATTTCTTATTTTAAAAATAAAATTGACAAAAAATATCATTCAGCCTATAATAAAAACAACTTAACAATAGAACTGCAAAAGCACCTAGAATAAATCAAGGCAGCGGGCAGATGATTGAGGTCTGTAGAATAGAAAAATACTTTTTACGGGCTTTCCTTTAAAAAATACATGAAAGCGCTTTAATTTTCGCTTTTAGCAGATAAGGAGATTACATATGAACCTATCTAATCTTTCCGACCTGGTTACGGAGCAAAGAAATCCGCAATCGAGTAACCTGGATGGGATGGCCATTACAGATATTTTGCAGCTTATAAACGATGAAGATAAGCATGTCGCTTTCGCCGTTGAAAGTGCTTTGCCACAAATTGAAGTCGTGGTGCAGAATGTCTACCATGTTTTGAAAAATGGTGGAAGGTTGTTTTACGTCGGGGCAGGAACGAGCGGACGACTAGGCATAATGGATGCGTCAGAATGTCCACCAACCTTTATGACACCACCGGAGATGATTCAGACGGTCATGGCTGGAGGGAATGGTGCTTTTTTCAAAGCTGTTGAGGGTGCAGAGGACCAGGAAGCGCAAGGAGCTGCTGACATTGCTGCCCAAAGTCTAACAGAGAAAGATGCTGTCATCGGAATTACAGCAAGTGGGAGGACACCATATCCGATTGGAGCTGTAAAGTATGCGAAGGAAATAGGTGCTTTTACAGCCTCTCTTTCGAGTAATCAAGATTCCGAGATTAGCAAATACGTAGATGCACCTATGGAAATAATCGTTGGTCCAGAAATTTTAACAGGATCAACCAGAATGAAAGCCGCTACGTCACATAAAATGGTATTAAACATGCTCAGTACCGCAGTCATGGTGAAACTGGGAAAAGTATATGAAAATCTAATGGTGGATGTTCATGCAAGTAATTATAAACTCAAGGAGCGGGCAAAGCGTAATGTGATTGCCGTTACCGATGTAACCTATGAAATAGCCGAGAAAACGCTAGAAGAAACCGATTATCGTGTGAAGCCAGCTATTATTATGTTGAAAACAAGTAAGAGTTTGCAGGAAGTGGAGGATGCACTGACTGCAAGTGATGGCAAGGTGCGCCAAGCGATTACTGCTTTAATGGGGGAATAACATGGGTGGTGAGGAAAAGCTCGCCTTTTCATGTATTTCATATATAAGTAAACAAAGGGGGATTTTAGGATGAAGGCTATAAAGAAAAGCCGCCTATGGTTTTTACTTGTCGCCATGCTGCTGATCGCGTTCACTGTCGCCTGCTCGAGTGGGGAAGAGACAGGTGGAGATTCAGGTGGAAACGATGCAGGAAGTGGTGGCGAAGGTGGCATTTCAGGAGATTTAGAGCTTCAGTATTTTGTAGGGGGATACGGGGATTCCTGGTGGAAAGAAGTTATTGCCGATTTTAAAGAAGAGTATCCAGATGTAAATGTGATTGAACATGCTGGACCGAATATTAACGAAGAAATGCGGTCCCGTTGGGTATCGAATGATCCGCCTGATGTCGTTTATATTGATGGGGCAGGGTCCAGTGAAGCACAAATGGTAGAAGATGGGCAGCTTATGAATCTATCAGATTGGCTTCAAGACATTGAATTGGAAAACGGTGATAATCTGGCAGATAGCTTCATCGTTGAACCAGCAAATTATGATGGGGATATTTACACACTTCCACTTGTATTTGATACATGGGGAACGTGGTATGACAAAGCTTTATTTGATGAGAAGGGCTATGAAGTTCCGACTGATTTTGAAAGCTTAATGAGCTCGATGGAAGAAATTAAGGAAGGCGAAGGTATTGACCCATTTGTAACAAGTGGTCAACATCCATACTACTTCCTTCGCGGAGCACTTTATCCAGCATTTGGGGCAGCTGGTGGAGAAGAGCTCTTGACAAGCGTTATTAAAGGGGAAGAAGGAGCTTGGACAAGTGAGCCAGTTCTTGAAATTATGAAGCGAGTAGAAAGAATGGCACAGGAAGGAATGTTTGACTCCGGACTTGGTGCTTTAAACCATACTCAATCACAAATGAATTTTCTTTTAGGAGAAAATGCCTTTATTCCAGTAGGATTCTGGTTACCAAATGAAATGAAAAATGATATTCCAGAAGGATTTGAGTTTGGCTTTATCCCATCTCCAATGCAAGCGCCAGATGAGACGTATGCGATTGTACCAGATTTACGTCCACTCGCCATTGCGGAAAATGCGGAGAATCCAGAAGCAGCAAAAGCATTTGTAGAGTTTGCTTTCACTCGCGACTATGCAATGTCATTCTCTGAACATACTGGAGCGATTATGAACTTGACTGGAGTGGACCTATCGCAAAGTGATCAGGTACCAGGATATTTGACAGAAGCTAATGCGATGATCAATGATCCAGAGCAAGTACAAATCTACAACAAACCACATCCAATGAGTGCTGACTTAGAAACTCCTGTTGGGAATGCATTGATGTCCCTTATGCTAGGCAATTCGACGGCAGAGGAATTCGTGCAAGCAGCCGAGGAGGCAGCTGCCCAATATCGCAGTAGTAACGAATAAGAAAGAAATGTCAGCAGGAGTCTACCCCTCCTGCTGAACCATTTTTTCGACAATTTAAAAGAAAGAGGGATAACATGGTACAGTCAAAAAAGCAAAAATACTTATTCCTGGCTTTTTGTCTAATCCCAACCTTTATCATGTTTGCGATCTTCACCCTTTATCCGCTGTTTAGTGGTCTGTACTACTCTTTTTTTGATTGGTCAGGCTCCTCGCAAAATAAGGAATTTATCGGTTTGGATAACTACATACAGCTTGTAAAGGATGCAATCATACCAGATACAATTATTCATGATTATTTCCTTGTCGTGACAAAGGTTATTGGCATTATGATTATGGCATTGTTTTTTGCGGTGGCACTGACTCAGTTAAAGATTAAGGAAGCGCCATTTTATCGTATTGTTTTCTTTTTCCCAAATATCATGAGTGTCGTTGTTATCGGGATTCTTTGGACTTTTATTTACAATCCTAATCTTGGACTTGTCAATTCCGGACTTGAATTTATTGGGTTAGAAAGCTGGGCAAAACCGTGGCTTGGCAGTGAAGAATGGGCTTTACCAAGTCTTGTGCTCCCATCAGTTTGGGCAGGGATCGGGTTATTTATGCTACTTTTGATGGGCGGTATTTCCAATGTTTCCAAAAGCTACTATGAAGCTGCAAAGCTAGATGGTGCTTCTGAATGGCAACAATTTTGGAAGGTAACACTCCCACTCATCTGGCCGCAGGTGAAAATCTCCATTCTTTATATCGTGATTACCACATTAAATGGCTCCTTTATTATCGTACAGGTCATGACAGGCGGTGGACCGAATAATGCGACACATGTAATGGGCTCCTATCTTTACCAACAGGCCTTCGTGCAGTTTAATTTCGGCTATGGTGCAACAATCGGTGTAATGATTCTCATCCTGTCACTCGTAACGGTATTAATTCTTCAGTTCATTATGCGTAGAGATAAAATAGAATACTAGCTTGTACGGAATACTGATATAGAGGAGGAATTTATTGTGAAACGAAGTGTCGGCCAGATCCTTGGAAGAACAGGGATACGGATTCCATTAATCCTTTGGTCATTGGCGGTATTATACCCGATTTTCTGGATGTTCTTAGGCTCCTTTAAATCCAATGCAGAAATCTATCGGAACCCATGGGGATTCCCAGAGTCTTTTAGCTTTGAAAACTTCGCAACTGCTTGGACAAACTATGAAATTGATATTAGTGTATTTAACAGTTTAATTGTAACGGCAGTAGGGGCTCTTTTAACACTTGTTTTAGCCATTCCCACTGCTTATGCAATCGAACGAATAAACTTCCGTGGCAGTAAAATATTGTTTACCGTCTACGTGTCCGCCATGATGATCCCAATGGTACTTGGCTGGATCCCGCTCTTTTTCTTACTTTCAGATTTAGGATTGTTAGACAATATTTACGGACTCGCGATTGTCTATGCAGTAAGTCAACTGCCTTTTTCGATCTTTGTGTTAACAAGCTTTATTGGCACCATTCCAAAATCTCTAGAAGAATCAGCAGCCATGGATGGGATGTCGCCATATAAAGTGTTATGGAAAATTATCACACCCTTAAGTATGTCAGGAATTATTACGGTTACCATTATGAATGCCATACAGTTTTGGAATGAATATTTTATGGCACTGATCTTCCTGAATTCAAGTGAAAATTATACACTCGCGCTGGCCATTGACTTTATTAGCAGTGAGGCCCAGTATACGAACGCCTGGGGTACCTTATTTGCCGGCCTTGTTATCGCCATCGTACCAGTAATTGTGCTCTACGCCATCTTCCAAAGACGTATCTCAAAAGGCATGACAGAAGGCGCCATCAAAGGATAATGAATGAACACCAATCAAAAAGCGATTGGTGTTTTTTTTATGGATTCTTTTGGGTGGAGAGCGGGTGGGAGTTTGTGATGTGGCGCAACCATGTGTGGAAGTCGCGCATCGGAAAGTGGAAGTGGCGCAACAGTGTGTGGAAGGCGCGCATCAGGAAGTGGAAGTGGCGCAACAAGCCATGAAAGTCGCGCTCCAGCTTTGAAAAGTGAAGCACCAAATCATAAAGTCGCGCAGCAAGCAATGACTTCAAGTAGTCGAATATGCCAAGTACCAACTTTCCTCTATTTGATTAATCTCTCCACAATATCTTCATCGCCAACAAACCTCAGCATGCTCTAATACAATTCCTCCTCTAGCCAGTTTGATCGATGCTTCATCAGATGTCCCCAATAACTAGATTATTATAGATACTAATTATAAAATAATAGTTTATCACAAACTTTATGATGCACTTTACAATAGTGTACGTCATACACTATAATAAATACAGGAGTTGATCATATGAAAGATGCACATGAGCATTTAGATAAACTAATGCAGGAACTGAGGCGGGGAACCATTACGATTGGTGTATTAAGCCAGCTTTCAAAGCCGCAGTATGGCTACTCACTTGTCACGAGGCTTGGGGAAAACGGAATCCAAGTTGAGCCTGGCACATTATATCCTTTGTTAAGAAGGTTAGAGAAACAAGGCTTATTGGAAAGTCAGTGGGACACCAATGAAGCGCGTCCCCGGAAGTATTATTTACTCAGTAAGACAGGGAAAGAGGTATTTGATCTCTTGGTTGCTGAATGGAAAAATATTGTAACAAGTTTAAATCATGTGATCGAGGATAAGGGAGATGATGTCGATGGAGATGGTTGACCGTTATATCTATGCAGTTACCCAGAAGCTACCACAATCACAAAGGAAAGACATTGCTGATGAACTACGTAGTTTAATTGAAGACATGCTGGAAGATCGGGCCGGAAAAGGAAATTTTGCGGATAAGGATGTAGAAGATGTATTGCTGGAACTGGGCAGTCCAAAAGAATTAGCCGATAAATATCGCAGTAACCAGAAATATTTAATTGGACCAGAACTTTTTGACTCTTATTTATATGTACTAAAAGTGGTTATGGCGGTAGTAGCTATCTCTATTGGAATTGGTTTTGTCATCCAGGTTGTACTGAATCCAGTAAATATTTTAGATCACTTTATCAAAATGATTGTGTCCGCTGTTACTGCATTACCAACGGCTTTCGGTTGGACGACATTTGGGTTTGCAATGGGAGAATTAATGGGTAATCTGAAGAAGGAAGATTTACAGTGGGGGGATGAAGATTGGAAGCCAACTAACTTACCGCCTATTCCAGCTGAACATAGTCAGATTAAACGCCGTGATGCCGTCACAAGTATTGTTTTCTACGCTTTTTTAATCATCCTGTTTACCTTTTCCAGTGATTACTTGGGAATTTGGATTTTTCATGATGAATTTAATGGGGTTGTGCCGTTTCTGAATGAACAAAATTATGGTACTTACCTAGTATTCATCATTCTAATTTTAAGTATTGGAATATTAAACGAATGTTTAAAATTAGCTTTTGGAAAATGGAGCTATAAACTCGTTCTATATACAACCCTTTCCAATACAATTTCGATGTTTGTAATCTTATTCATGGTTACTAGGGACGGGTTTTGGAATCCGACGTTTATGAATGAGTTAGTAAAGGCGCGCCTTATTAATGTAGGCAGTGATGCATACCATACTGTCGATTGGGTTTGGAATCAGGCCCCATCATGGATTATCATTATTCTGATCATAAATATCGTTTGGAACGGAATTGATGGATTTATAAAAGCCAGGAAAAATAAGAAATAATGGTGTACGGCCTAATGTTACCTGTTTAAGCGGGTGTTGCATTAGGCCTTTTATAATGAAACGTCACCCGAGTAAAGTGGATCCAACAAGCGAAAGATGAAGCGTCCTCCCCGCAAAATGAAACCACACGAAGCGAAAAGTGAAACATGAGCACCACAAAGTGAAGCCAGCCCAGCGAAAAGTGAAACCTCCTCCTAGTAAAGTGGAACGTCAACCATCCAAACTGAAACCACATCCCCGAAAAGTGAAACCTCCCCCGTCTTCACGCTACATAATTCTACAAAAATCGCCAAATCCTTTTCTCCCACTCCAACAATATCTAAGCAAAATACAAGTAATAAGGCACCTTCCAGCAAGAAACGTGCAGGAATACCTAGTGAAATAGTATTATTCCTCTCCTTAACTCATCATAAGGTCGTCCTTCTTCCACTGTATAAAACTATTAACTAGTCCTTCATAATCAATTTTGAAAACATAGAAAATTTAGACATAATAGAACAACATTTTTAAACAGGCTTTGCTATTGTCTAGGTAACCCTATTCGGACAAGGGGATTAGCAACCTTTGACAATTTTTGAAGGGCGGTGTTTCCGATGATTTTCTAATGTATGCCCCAAACGAAAATCAACTCAAACATGAAGGAGGGATTTAGTTGAAGCTACGTAGAATCATTGCATTTTTGTCAGCAGCTTTGCTCTTCCTTACATTGCCTCTGACAAGCTCTTTTGGTCCAAAAGTGTCGGCGGCTGATAAGCAGGATGAACACGAGGATGAGATAAATGCCATCATAGATGATATGACATTAGAAGAAAAAATTGGTCAGCTGTTTATTGTACATGTTTATGGACAAACCCCCACCGATCCGGCTTATGAAGCGATTAATTTAAGAAATAACCGTGGTGGGAAGAATTTTGAGGAAGTCATTGAAAATTATCATGTCGGTGGTGTGATTTATTTTAACTGGACCGACAATATTGGTACCCCACTGGATGCTGAGCAGGTGCAAGATCTGTCCAATGGCATTCAGGAGATTGCAGTAGAACAGGATTCGGGCATTCCGCTCTTTATTTCAACAGACCAAGAGGGTGGAATTGTGCAGCGTGTAACCGATCCTGCCACCGTATTTCCAGGTAATATGGCATTAGGTGCAACGCGTTCAGAGGAATTCGCTTCATTAACTGGAAATATCATCGGCAAAGAGCTGAATAGCTTAGGAGTCAATATGAACTTTGCCCCTACCGTCGATGTAAACCTTAATCCAGCTAATCCGGTTATCGGCATTCGATCATTTGGGGAGGATCCAGATCTTGTTTCAAGGTTAGGTGTTTCTCAAATCAATGCATTCAAAGAAGAAAATGTAATCGCTTCCGCGAAGCATTTTCCTGGCCACGGCGACACAGACGTGGACTCGCATTATGGGCTTCCAGTCATCGATCATGATTTAGAAACATTACATGAAGTGGATCTGAAACCTTTTAAAGAAGCTATCGATGCAGGAGTGGAATCAATTATGACAGGGCATATTGTGGTGCCAGCTTTGGATGATTCTGGCTTGCCTGCAACATTATCCAAGCCAATTATAACCGATTTGCTTCGCGAGGAAATGGGCTATGACGGCTTAATTATTACCGATAGCCTTGGCATGTCAGGTGCTAATGTAGTGCCACCAGAGCGTGTTCCTGTAGAAGCATTTAAAGCAGGGGTGGACATTTTATTAAACCCACCTGATGTGGAGGTAGCGTATACAAGCATGCTTGAGGCTGTTCAATCTGGAGAGATTTCAGAGGAGCGGGTGGAGGAATCGGTTTATCGCATTCTTCGTGCCAAAATGGAAAACGGCTTATTTCAGGGCGCACAAACAAGCCCTGATAAATTAGAAAATATAGGTACTGAGGAAAATCTAAATGCGGCAGACCGCATTGCAGAAAAAAGTATCACTTTAGTAAAAAATGACGATGTATTACCACTCCAACAGGATGAAGAGGTGCTAATTACAGGTCCTTCTGTTGCGAAGCCAGCGTTGCTTTTCCAATTGCTAGAGGAGAAAGGATTTGTAGGCAGCAGCTATGCGACTGGTACCAGTCCAACAGATAGTCAAATGGAGCAAGCTGTAGCACAGGCTGAGGAAGCAGACAAAATAATTGTCACAAGCTATACAGCAAATACAAATGCAAAGCAGCAGGAATTTGTGGAAGCCCTCCAACAAACCGGAAAGCCTGTCATTGTTTCAGCACATCGTAATCCATATGATGTGATGGTATTCCCAGAGGTAGAGGGTTACGTCACAGCGTATAGCTATCTTGATGTATCGGTTAACGCCGTTGCTGGTGTGCTAGCAGGGGATGTGAATCCTTATGGTAAATTACCTGTCACCATTCCGGATCTTTATGACCTCGGGCACAGCTTGGATTATACCACTACTCCACTCAGCGCAGAAGGCATGCAACAGCTTGTGGAAGATCTCGCACAACAAGAAGAAATTAATGGCGATCAGACAGTGCGCGCATTGACGAGACATTTAGACGCTATTGAACGTTTTGAAAAGCGCGGGCTTGCGGATAAGGTCGCCAAGCATTTAGAAAGCTTCCAAGAATTGCTTAGTCATTTCCATGAAAATGACTTGCTTACCGATAAGGCATACAGCTATTTGGAAACGGAAAGCTTGAAATTATATGAAACATGGGCAAATCAAGAATAAGCCTACATCTACAGCCAACTAGGGGGATGCTAATGCATAGAAAGAAGCGTGTGACGGTGAAGATATCTGCTATCTTTTACCTACTCTTTCTGCTCATCTCCCTGGTTCATTCCCCTACAACTGCTCACTTTACCTCGACTTCCACAGTAAAAGGTGTTGTGGCAGCAGGTGATTTTGCTGAGAAGACACCAGTAGTGGAGAATGAGTCAGAACCAGCGGAGCAGGAAGAGAGCGACAACACATCAAAAGCAAAGTCTAGTAAAAAAACAGCGGATGAAAACGAAACAAAAGCTAAGCCAACAGAGGAAAACGAACAATCGTCCACTAGCCAAGAAGAAAAAGCGGATAAGGCACAGGAAGAACCTTCAAATGAAAAAGAGGAAGGAGAGCAGCAGCCTGAAGATGCTAATGTGAACGAAGAGGAAGCTGTAAGAGAGGGGGAGAAAAATGAACAGGACATTAAAGAGAGCGAGTAATATCTTCTACTACTTTCTAATTGCCGTGCTGCTTTGTGCCCTGCTCGTTGTAGGTCTCTCTAAAGCAGCGGGCAATGAGGTTAGTTTCTTTGGCTATCAAATAAAATCGGTTCTTTCCGGTTCCATGGAGCCAGGAATTCAAACAGGTTCCATCATTGCAGTGAAAACAGGTGGGGAGATGGAGCGCTTTTCCAAGGGCGATGTCATTACCTATCGTGCGGAAGATAACATGTTAATTACCCACCGAGTTGTTGAAGTGAAAAATGCTGGGCAGCAGTACGTCACAAAAGGGGATGCCAATAACGGTGCGGATATGAACCCAGTACTTGCAGAAAATGTAGTGGGGCAATATACCGGGTTTACGGTTCCATATGTCGGTTATGTATTTCAATTTGCCACATCCTCACAAGGTGCGGCAATCCTCATGATCCTACCGGGATTTTTTCTGCTTGGCTATTCTGTTCTCGTCATACGAAGAACATTAAAACAGGTCAAACAACTACTCCATGACAAGACAATAGGCACTGAATAAACGCGATATTAAAAAATGGGGAGGAATATAAACATGAATATTAAAAAACAATTAGGCTTAGGAGTAGTTACAGCAGCATTGGGGCTTACATTAATTAGTGGTGGAACATTTGCTTACTTTAGTGACACCGAAACATCTAGTAACACCTTTGCGGCAGGTACGCTGGATCTTGCTGCAACACCGACAGAAATTATCCAGGTAGATAATCTGAAACCAGGTGATACGATGATTCGTGATTTTGAATTACAAAATAACGGGACGCTCGATATTGAGAAAGTGTTACTAGATACAGCATACACAGTTACGGATGCAGAGGGGAACAACATAGAAGATTTTGGCGAGCATATCATGGTCGAATTTCTATACAATGCCGATAAGCTTGATGAGGTCATTTATCAAACAACGTTGGCAGATCTGAAAAACATGACACCAGAAGCCGTCAATGAAAATGTATTCCTGCCGCTTTTAGGTGAAAATGGCTTGCCAGCCGGAACCATTGATGATCTCGTTGTGCAATTTAATTTTGTTGATAATGGTGAGGACCAAAATGAGTTTCAAGGAGACGCATTGAGCCTAGAGTGGACCTTTACTGCACAGCAAACTGCTGGAGAAGAAAAATAATAATATAGGGGGCGTGAATCGATGAACAAACAACGAACGCTATCCATCGTAGTTCTTTTTATGCTTTGTATGACACTCATTGCCCCGGCAAAGATAGGCGCCCAAGCTGGTGATAGTCAAGTGCCAATGCACCCCCAGCCATTGGCTGATTTGGACGGTGAGGTTGAGGCAGCAATCGCTGAAAATGTGATGCCTGGAGCGGTAGTGTTTATCGCAAAGCAAGGAGAAGTGGTGAAGCACGATGCCTATGGTTATGCTGCCCGCTATACAGATGACCAGTTTACGGAAATGGAAGATCCTGTGGCGATGCAGGAGAACACCATTTTTGATATGGCTTCTATTTCCAAGCTGTTTACGGCAACTGCTGTCATGCAGCTATGGGATGAAGGGTTATTTGAGTTAGACGATCCAGTGCATTGGTATATTCCGGAATTTACCGGTGAGCATAAAGAAGATGTTACGATCCGTCAATTACTCACACATACTTCTGGCTTTGCACCAGGGCCTAGTGAAAGGCTTTACGAAGTAGAGGGTAACCGAGAAGACAGGCTAGAATTTGTTTTGCGCGAGCCCCTGCAACAGGAACCAGGTGCTGATTATGTATATAGTGACTTGAACTACATCACACTGGGTGTGCTGGTCGAAAGGCTTAGTGGCGAGCGACAAGACGTTTTCGTTGAGCGAGAAATTACCGAGCCATTACAAATGGAAGACACGATGTACAATCCAGCAGAATCTTTAAAACCGCGGATTGCAGCAACGGAATACCAGCCATGGACAAATCGTGGACTAGTATGGGGGAGTGTCCATGATGAAAATGCCTGGTCACTGGACGGTGTCGCAGGTCAAGCAGGACTTTTCAGTACGGCTGAAGATTTAGCTGTCTTTGCCCAAATGATGCTAGAAGAAGGCACATATGCGGGCGAGGAAATTTTATCAGAGGAAGCCGTTGAGCTAATGACAACCAACTGGAACGAAGCCTACCCTGGACAGGATCAGGGGCTTGGTTGGGAATTAAACCAGTCCTGGTACATGGATGATTTGGCCGAGCATAATACGATGGGACACACAGGTTATACGGGAACTTCTATCGTAGTGAGCCCAAATCATGACTCGGTTACGATTTTATTAACAAACCGGGTGCACCCAACAAGGCAAACCGTTTCTACAAACGGCATTCGTAAAAAAGTTTCCGAAAAAACAGCTGATGCGATTTATGCTTGGAGCGCTGAAAGCATGCAGGATATGGTGGAGCGATTGCTAACAAGGGAGGAAATAGAGGCAAACACGGCAAGATCTCTTAACCTCCATTTGACTGCAATTAGCCGCTATGAGCAACAGGATAATCAGGCAAAAGTGTTAAAGCATTTAGAAAGCTTTAAGTTCTTGGTGGATTATTTCCAAGGATTGGGAGATATAAATGGGCCGACTTATCACGATCTGCAGCGTACAGCGGATTATTTGATTGGTAAGTGGCAGTAACTTTTGATCAGTAAAAGCAGTGAGGAGTAACATTCCCCCTCACTGCTTCCTTTTCAACAGATAATAAAGATAGGAGGGGAAACATGAAAAAGCATTCTAGATTATTAGCCGTTCTTCTCATCATTGGACTGGTTTTGAGCATTCCTGTGGCAGGTTTATCAGCCATATCCAGCCCTGGAGATAACACAGAGTACGAGCCGGAAAATCCAGGTGTACAACCAGAGCAAACCGATGTTGGGGACAAAGGGATGGTCGTTTCCGCGCATCCATTAGCTTCTGAAATTGGAGCAGATGTATTGAAAAATGGAGGAAACGCAGTAGACGCGGCTGTTGCAATGCAATTTGCTTTAAACGTGGCCGAACCGATGATGTCCGGAATCGGTGGTGGCGGCTTTATGATGTATTATGATGCGGAAACCGAGGATGTTTCCATTATTAATAGCAGGGAGCGTGCGCCACAAGGGGCGACGCCAGATATGTTTATTGATAAAAGTAATATTGTGGAGAGGCCAGGGAAATTTTTACTTGGCGCCAATGAATTAAGCGACGAGGAAGGAAATGAATTCCATGTTGCTGAAATACAAGTGGAAGATGTAACAACAGGGGAGAACGTTTTTTCCTCAAATTTTACAGGGGAAAATGGCGCACCCTGGAGTGGGGAACAATTCGAGCTGTTCGAAAGGGGCACGGAATTTCGCTTAAATGAAACAGGTGGGAACATTCATTTTGGAGCGCCATATGATGGAAATTCCACTTCATTTGGACAGGTTACCTCGATCATGGAACCTGTGGAAAACAGCGAGTTATTTATCCGTTTTCGTACGGACGACCCGGGAGATGACAGAAGACTTCGTCTATGGTTGCGTGCCGATGAATTCCGTTCAACTGGGTCGACCTTTGCGGAGAACGGCTATGGGGTAGAAATTAACACGAACACAAGTGAGTTAAGGTTAATTCAGGCAAAAGATGGCGGAACATCTACGTTGGATACTGTCTCCTTTGAGCGAACGACTGATTGGCAGTCCCTTCGTTTTCAAGTAGAAGGGGAAACGTTAAAGGTTCGTCAATGGGAGCAAGGTGAAGAAGAACCAGAAGAATGGGATATAGAAGCGATTGCAGGAACAGTAATTCCCTTTTCCGAGCGTGTTCGTAGTGGGAAATCGGTTGGGGTTCCTGGAACGTTAAAGGGATTGGAAACGGCACTACAAAATTGGGGCTCTGTGCCAATGGAAGAGCTGATTCAGCCATCCATCGATATGGCTGAAGAGGGGATCCCTGTAAACTGGGTACTTGCAAGTGCAATTTCCAGTAATGCAAGTAAATTAGAACGAACAGCTGCTGGTGATGTATTTTTACCTGGAGGGGAACCTTTAGAAGAAGGAGAATTACTTGTTCAGGAGGATTTAGCGAAAACGTTCAAGCTGATTCGTGATCAAGGCTCCGATGTTTTTTACAATGGAGAAATTGGGGAAGCATTGGCTGCTGAGGTTCAGGAATTTGATGGCAGCATGGTAGCAGAAGACTTAAGTCGGTATGATGTGACCGAAGATGAGCCCGTTTGGGGAGACTATCAAGGGTATGAAATTGCTTCCATGCCTCCACCAAGCTCTGGAGGATTAACGATGTTACAGCTTTTGAAAAAGTTTGAGCAACTGGACCTCACACAATATGACGTAAAATCATCAGAGAAATACCACTATATGGCAGAAGCGATGCACCTTGCCTATGCAGATCGGGGCGCTTATATGGGAGACCCGGAATATGTGGAGGTACCGAGAGAAGGCCTGCTTCATCCTGATTATGTAGCAGAACGAGTGGCAACGATTGATCCAGAAGCGGCTAACCCGAACGTAGAACCAGGTAATCCATGGGCATACCAAGAGGGTGAACCTTCAGAGGTTGTGTCACAAATAGATGACAAAGTCGACGGAGAAACAACCCATTTTACAGTTGCTGACCAATGGGGGAATCTCGTTTCCTATACAACGACAATTGAGCAGGTGTTTGGATCAGGGATTATGGTGCCAGGCTATGGCATTATGCTGAATAATGAGCTGACAGACTTTGATGCGATCCCTGGAGGAGCGAATGAAGTCCAGCCAAATAAGCGACCACTTAGCAGTATGACACCTACCATTGTGTTAGAGGACGGGGAGCCATATATGACGGTAGGATCACCAGGTGGGGCAACTATTATTACGTCCGTAACCCAGACGTTAGTGAATGTGCTCGGCTATGAGATGGACTTGAAGGATGCAATCGAAGAACCACGTATCTATAGCAATAGTTATCCAAGCATCCGCTGGGAGTATGGGATTCCGGCTGATGTTCGGGAAACATTGGAGCAGATGGGGCACAGTTGGGAAGAGAGTCCGAGAGAGATTGGAAATGTGAACAGTATCTTATTAGGGAGCGACTCCTATCATGGGGCTGCTGATTCAACAAGGGAAGGCACAGCCATTGGAATTACAGACGAAGACCTTCCAGCAATATCGAAAATGAAAGCATTAGTTGAGCAGTTTGCAGACAATGGAGAAATCGAACAGCAGATAGAACGACTATTGCTCACCCATTTAACAGCAGTGGAACGTTTTGAAAATCAGGAACGAATGGACAAAGCAGTGAAGCACATGCAAGTGCTAACGCAATTACTAGATGTCCAGCACCGTAACGGCAATATTTCAGAGCTGGCAAAACAAGAACTCACACTGCAAGCAGAAGCCTTAGTACGAATTTGGCAACGTTCGATAGATTAAGGGAAATGGGGAGAGAAGCGTGCTCTTTTCTCTCCATTTCAATAAAAAGGGAGGATAACAGATGAAGAAGCTACTAATAGCCGTCATAAGTCTTTGCTTCGTTCTTGGTTCCTTATCGGGTGTCGTGGCAGATAAGCTAAAAAATAGTGACCACACAGAAGGGGAACAACTTAAATTAGGCGTGGAAGTGTTGCTTGACCAGCATAAAGACTTAATTGAAGGGAAAAAGGTTGGGCTCATTACCAATCCGACTGGGGTAGATCAGCAGTTAAATAGTATTGTAGATACCTTGCACAATGATCCAGACGTTGAATTAACAGCGTTATATGGACCTGAGCACGGTGTGCGTGGAGATGCGCAAGCCGGAGAGTATGTAGAATATTATATTGATGAGGAAACAGGTTTGCCAGTCTATAGCCTTTATGGTCAAACAAGAAAGCCGACACCAGAAATGCTTGAGAACGTAGATGTACTTCTTTTTGACATTCAGGATGTTGGGGCGCGTTTCTACACGTATATTTACACGATGGCTTATGCGATGGAAGCGGCACAAGAAAACGATGTAGAGTTCATCGTACTGGACCGTCCAAACCCACTTGGCGGTAACAGTGTGGAAGGGCCTGTACTTGATCCAGACTATGCTTCCTTTGTCGGAAACTACCCAATCCCCTTACGCCACGGCATGACGGTTGGAGAACTGGCAAAGTTATTTAATGAAGAATTTGATATTGGTGCTGATTTAACAGTAGTCGAGATGGATGGCTGGAAACGCGGTCAATACTATGATGACACAGGATTAGAATTTGTTTTACCATCACCAAACATGCCGACACTTGATACAGCACTTGTTTACCCTGGAGCAGCGTTAATTGAAGGAACAAATGTATCAGAGGGAAGAGGTACGACTAAGCCGTTTGAATTAATTGGTGCACCATTTGTAAATAGCACAGATTTTGCAGAAGCGTTAAATCATTTAGAACTAGACGGGGTTACATTCCGAGCAGCTTCCTTCACTCCTATGTTCTCGAAACATAGCGGCACATTAAGCCACGGCATTCAAATTCATGTGACAGATAAAAAGGCTTATGATCCTGTCGTGACAGGATTGCATATCGTAAAAACGTTGCATGATATGTACCCAGAAGACTTTGCTTTCCGTGCAGAAAACAGCGCAGGCGTGTCGTTCTTTGATAACTTAATCGGAAATGGCTGGATCCGTGAAGCCATTGAAAATGGAGAATCTGTAGAATCCATGGTGGCTCAATGGGAAGAAGGTCTCCAGGAATTTAAAGAGGTGCGCAGAGATTACCTAGTTTATACCGTCAGCACAACGGACTTAGAAAACATGATTGAAGCGTTTCAAGACAACAAAGAAATTAAATCGGATGCTGCTCGCAAGCTAAGTATGCATCTTACTGCAGTAGAGCGCTTTGAAGGTAGAGATGATGCTGGGAAAGTGGCCAAGCATATGGAAGCTTTCTTACTGTTACTTGATCAGCAATTAGAGGCGGAGCGAATTTCGGAAACCGCTTATGAATTACTCTATAGTGATGCAACAGATATGCTAGCAATGTGGAAATAATAGAAATGTAGAATCCCCTTCTTTTTTAAGAGGGGGATGTTCTTCTTAAAATAGAAAGGTGGGAATATAAGTGAAAAATGTAATCCTGTTTATTGCGAGTTTTTTACTTTTATTATGGGTATCCCTTTCTCCCTCCCCAGAAATGCTAGCTGTCCAAGAGAGTAACGAAATGCAAACCGAAGAACTGAACGTAAAGGTTGCGACATACAATGTTGCAGCAGGCAGAGGAACAGATGGAACATACAATTTGGAACGCATCGCAACGGCTATTGAGGAAACAGATGCTGATATTATTGGCTTACAGGAGGTGGATGTGCACTGGGGAGCGCGAAGTGAGCATGATAATATGATTGCCCAGCTTGCTGAGCAGTTGGATATGTACTATTATTTCGCCCCAATCTATGATTTTGAACCAGCAAACGAAGGGGACCCACGGAGACAATTTGGTGTGGCGGTTTTAAGTAAGTATCCCATTACAGCTGCAGCAAATAGAGAGATTGCTAGATTGTCCACACAAGACCCGAACCCTATTCCCACACCAGCCCCTGGGTTTCTTGAAGCACATATTAATGTAGAAGGAGCCGACGTGGCCTTTTATGTAACACATCTGGATTACAGGGGAGACCCGACCGTAAGAGAAATGCAGGTGGCTGACATGAAAGAAATTATGGCAGAGAACACGTATAGCATTCTCGTTGGCGATATGAATGCACGACCTAATGCCCCAGAACTTCAGCCATTGCTACAGAAATATGCAGATGCTTGGAAATGGAGTGACGAGGATGAGGGATACACCTATCCAGCTGTCGCACCAGATCGAAGAATCGATTACGTCCTGACCTCACCAAGGATTGAGGTGCACTCAGCGACCACGATGGCGACCGAAGCAGCTGACCATATCCCTGTCATTGCAGAGGTTTCGCTACTTCAAGGAAGCTCCTCATATAATTTAGCTGGCACAGCATGGCTAGTGGACCATTATACAGAGTATGGGGAAATTCGAGAGGAACAAACTTCTACTATATTACAGCAGCATCTTGAAGTACTTGCTTACTACAAAAAGCAAGGAAAAGATGAAAAATTGGTAAAACATTTACAAGGAATGAGAGCATACCTGGATCATCAAAAAGAGTCAGGGGCAATCTCCGACAAAGCTTGGGAGGAACTGAAGCGTGATGTGAATTATTTTATTGGGAAATGGGATGGGTAACAAAGGATAGTTGCAAAGCCTTGCTTAACAGTGAGGCTTTTTGTATTTATGTATAATTTTCTATTAAATGAAATATTCTAATTGTTGTGTTAATATGGTGTAGATAAAGACAAAGGAGGAATAGGATGGAATATGCAATTAGTGGATGGACGTTATTTTGGTTTGTCGTCCCTATGCCATTATTGGTAGTCTGGGCAGTGATTACCTTTTTCACGGAAAAGGGGGATGACAGCAAATGAACGCCACATTAATTACGTTTATTATTTACCTTGTCGTAATGATTGTCATCGGGATTATTACGTACAGAATGACAAATACCTTATCGGATTACGTTCTTGGCGGAAGAAAGTTGAACAGCGTGGTTGCAGCATTTTCTGCTTCGGCAAGTGATTTTAGTGGCTGGCTGCTAATCGGTTTGCCAGGTGCTGCGTATGCGACTGGGCTCGGAGCCAATAGTCTTTGGCTTGCTGTCGGCCTTGCTATAGGTGCCATGATAAACTGGCAATATGTAGCCAAACGATTACGTATTTATACCGAATATACGAATGATTCTATTACACTACCTCAGTTTTTGGAAAACCGTTTTCGGGATACTTCCCACCTCTTACGCGTTATTTCCGCGACATTTATTTTAGCATTTTTCCTATTTTATACGGCTTCTGGGCTTGTAGCAGGAGCGAAGTTGTTCCAAGGTACCTTTGATATGGATTATCATCTCGCATTAACGGTGGGTGCCATCATTATTGTTGCTTACACCTTTTTGGGTGGATTTTTAGCAGTAAGTTTCACGGATGCTATTCAGGGTATCCTTATGTCAGCAGCACTTTTATTTACATCTATTTATGGATTGATCGAAATTGGCGGGTTTGGGGCGTTATTTAACCAGCTCGGTCAAATCACCCCTAATCTAATCGATGCATTTGCAGCTACAGATTATAATCAAGCAGAAGGTATTTTATGGGAGCCACTTGGTGCCATCGGGGCAGTAGGTATCATTTCTGCACTTGCCTGGGGTTTAGGTTATTTTGGTCAACCACATATATTAGCGCGTTTTATGGCCATACGTTCACATAAAGAAGTACGCAAAGCAAGGTTAATTAGTGTTACATTCGGACTTGTTATTCCACTTTACGGTGCGTTAATAGTTGGGATGCTTGGGATTGTGACGTTTAATGAACCTTTAGCTGATTCTGAGCAGGTATTTATTCAACTCGTGCAAGTAGTCTACAACCCTTGGATTGCTGGTATCTTACTTGCCGCAGTACTAGCCGCAATTATGAGTACGGTTGACTCGCAATTACTGGTTTCCTCCAGTGCATTGTCAGAGGATTTTTACCGAAGATATTTCCGTAAAAGCGCTTCAGATAAAGAGCTCGTATGGGTAGGACGAATTTCGGTCCTTGTCATTGCCATCATAGCTGTGATGATTGCCTGGAATGAAACAAGCTCGGTTCTTGACCTCGTAAGCTATGCGTGGGCAGGGTTCGGTGCAACCTTTGGGCCAGCTATTTTATTTTCTTTATTCTGGGGGAAAACTTCCCGTAATGGAGCTTTAGCAGGAATCATCGTTGGAGGACTAACCGTGTTTCTTTGGCCATTAACTGGAGCAGCACTGTATGAAATCGTACCTGGATTTGTCTTATCAAGCATCGCAATTATTGTATTCAGTCTGATCGGCAAAGGAGCTACCCAAGAAATGCAGGAAGAATACGCGAAAATAACTGGAATAAAATAATAGTAGGAGTGATAAGCTTGTCTCAAAATAAATTATACGGTAATACACCTTGCTTTCTAAACGGAAAAAAAGTGAGTCTAGATGAAGATATTGCTGATCGTGATGTTCTTATTTACGGTGTCCCTTGGGAAGGCGCCGTAACATGGGGAGATTATACGGGCTGTGAGCTTGGACCTAAGGCAATTCGTCTTAATTCAGCAAGATATACAGGATATTTACCAGAGCTTGATGAAATCGATGTGCTTTCCCATTATAAATTTGGTGACCTAGGCGATGTTGATGTAGTTCCAGCAGATACCATCGAAACAATGCAGCGGATTAAGGATTTTGCCGCTGGTGTTTGGAAAACCGGAAAATTCCCTGTCGCATTCGGTGGTGACCATGGAATTACCTATCCAATTGTGAAAGCACTCAGTGAAGAAGTCTCAGGCAAAGTAGGGATCATCCATCTTGATGCCCACTATGACAATTACAAAGAATACGAAGGAGACCTTTACGCCAGAAGTACACCATTTCATCGTATTTATGAAAGTGAAAGCGTAAGAAATGAAGGCATCGTCCACATGGGCATCCACGGACCGAGAAACGCACCAGAAACAGGAAAATATGCAAAAGAGGTTGGCGCCACCACCATCTCTGTAAGAGAGGTGCGCAAGGCTAAGGATCTGGCCGCTTTAGCAAAACAAGCCTACCAAATCGCCAGCGAGGGCACAGAAGCTGTATACTTGAGCATTTGCAGTGATGTGCTGGACTTCGCTTTCAATCCCGGCGGTCCAGTAGACGGAAATGGCCTCACCTCTTACGAATTGCTTGAGCTAGTCCATGAATTCGCTAAGCTTGGCATCCGTGGAATGGATTATGTGGAGGTCTATCCACAACAGGATACAAATGATAACTCCTCACATTTTGTCACGTATGCGGTTCTATACGCATTGGCGGGCAATATTTTGCATGAGAAAAGTGAATAGATAATGAATGGACCACTTCCTTGTGAGGGAGTGGTTTTTGTTTGGTGTGATATCAGAGGGGCATTTCTGCTAACCGTAAACCTGCTCATGAAGAGGAGCAGCACTCTCATGAAGAGACGCAGCACTCTCATGAAGAGACGCACCAACCCCATAAAGAGACGCAGCACTCTTATGAGGAGACGCACCAACCCCATAAAGAGACGCAGCACTCCCATAAAGAGACGCAGCACTCCCATGAAGAGACGCACCAATCCCCAAAAAGACGCTCCAAACTTAATCCCAAATATTCATCCCAAAAAATAAATTCCAAAAATATGGTACAATCATGTCTAAAGACCTATAAAATGAAGCGTGATATGCCGATATAAAGTGTACAGGTATATAGAGGGGGAACTACATTGGGATTATCCTTACATAGAAAACAAAAACAAGTTAAGAACAGTCATACACTTCAGCAAGCTGCAAGTGAAATGAATCCAACAATTGAAGTAACACCAGGATCTGACTTAGAAAAACAATTAAAAATGCTTGATTTAAAAAGAGAAGACTTTGCAATCGCTATGGCTCTGAAGCCGTATGTGGAAGAAGATAATAAAAAGATTGTTGACTGCTTTTATGGTAGCATCGAGCAAAATCCTAAGCTAATTGCTATTATCGAGGAACATAGTTCAATAGATAAATTAAAAGTAACACTGGAAAGACATATTATTGAGATGTTTAATGGAGAGATTAGTCAAGCGTTCATTGAGCGACGGAAACGAATTGCCCATATTCATGTGAAAATTGGCCTTACACAAAAATGGTATATTGCTTCCTTCCAAAAGCTATTTGACGGGTTAATCGATTTAATAGTAGCCCATTTCCCTCACCAGGATGATCGCCTGCTTGGTATTAAGCTTGTCAATAAATTGCTTAACCTAGAGCAACAAGTTGTGTTAGAAGCATACGATGATGAAGTGAGAGAATACAGAGAACAACAAGCGGAAGCAAAAATGGAGATTTTGAATTCAGTAGAGCAAACATCAGCCGAGCTTGCCGCATTAGCTGAAGAAACAAATGCATCCATTGGTGACATGACTGAAAAAATCCGTGTAATTACGGACAGTTCAAAAACAGGCACGGAGCTAGCCCAGAATGCGAAATCTGCCGCTGATACAGGAGTTTCTAGACTTTCTGATATGCGGACCTCCGTTCAAGAGCTAGAGGATAGTACTGCAGAAATCGTCACTGAAATGACCAATTTAGAAACTACTTCCATAAAAATTAAAGAAATTATAGAAATCGTAAAATCCATTGCTGACCAAACGAACTTGCTTGCATTGAACGCTTCGATTGAAGCAGCAAGAGCTGGAGAGCATGGCCGAGGCTTTGCGGTTGTAGCGGAAGAAGTCCGCAAATTGGCTGAACAGACAGGTAGCTCCGTAACGAACGTTACCGATCTTGTAAACCAAACAGGAGAGCAAGTCTTTAACAGTTCCTCCAATATAAAAGTTGCCCAAGAATTTCTAAATACGATTAAGAACGAATTGAAAAACACAGAAGACGCATTTGGCGAGATTGACGCGAGTATGGATAAGTCAAAACGAAGTAATGAATCCATTCAGGATGATCTGGAAGTCTTTAATGAAGCTATTTCAGGAATTGAACAGTCTGCGACAACTATTTCTGAATCAGCCGACACGTTAAATCGCCTTCTGGCCGATAGAGAGAGATAAATAATAGAAGAAACTCTTCGATGGAAGAGTTTCTTTCTTTTATTTATACAGATAATTAGACCTACTTTCTTCCTCTATAATATCCTCCTATATACACTTGTTACAGTTTTAAGTGGAATGTTACAATTGTATTACATTGAAATTTTGCATACAAGGAGGGGACAGATTGACCAGGGAAATGATGGAAGATCTGTTACGTAGGGTCACACACCTTTTAGAGGAAATAAACGAATTGCAAACCAACAGCAAGCAAATGGATGAACTTTTTCTAAATTTAGAAACAAGAGCCAATGACATAGAAATCACGTTAAATGGGTTGCAGCAAAATGTTTTGCGATTAGACCAGCGCATTGCGACAGTAGTAGAGAGACAATTGGAAAAAAGCACAAATAAATTCATATCCCAAGGGATGATTCATTAGGGCGTGCATGTGCAGGCTTATTTTTTTTGCCTCCAAAAGAAAAAATCCCCGGTTGCCCGAGGATATACGAATTAAAAGAACAGCAACCCAATTGAGATAGGAATAAAACTATACACAAGAATTAACACACAGAACCCCATAATATCGCGTACTTTCAATCCCGCAATCGCAAGTAATGGCAATGCCCAAAACGGCTGAATCATGTTCGTCCAGGCATCTCCCCACGCGACGGCCATTGCTGTTTTAGCAGTACTGACATCAAGCGCCAGTGCAGCAGGAATCATAATTGGACCCTGTACAGCCCACTGACCACCGCCTGATGGGACGAAAAAATTCACCAGCCCTGCGCTAAGGAAGGAAAAGAGCGGAAAGGTAAATTCGTTTGACATGTTAACAAACGCTGTCGACATTTGCTCCGACAACCCAGAAGCCACCATCATGCCCATAATTCCTGCATAAAACGGAAACTGTACTATAATTCCGCCCACATTCTTCACTGCGTTGGTTACACTATTAAGGAATCGCCTTGGCGTGCGGTGAAATAAGATACCCAAGAACAACATGATAAAGTTCACAATATTAATGTTTAAATCAAAGCCATTTTCCACAAAAAAGTAAATGATAAAGCCAAAGCCAAGCACCCCAATAACCATGGATAATATCTGACTGTTTTCCAATTTTTCAGCAGGTGTTTCAGCCACTTTCACTTCTTCCGTTTCTTCACTCGATCCATCAATTGATTCAGGTCTCCACAAATGTGCGTCTCCCTGGTTTAATGGATCCCTTGATTTCATTAAAAAGCGGTTTATAAAAGGAAGCGTAAACAAAAGGAAAAACACAATAAATAAGTTGAAACTGCTGAACAATGTCTCGGTAACCGGTACCGTTCCCATCGTATCTTCCATAAAGTGTCCGGGCGTTGCAATTAAAAGAGGGATGGAAGCGGACAAACCACCATGCCATAGAAGAAAACCGCTATAGGCACTTGCCATCAATATACGATAATCCACTGATGGAACTCGCTTAGCGACATGAATGGCAAATAATGCACCAACTACAAGCCCAAAACCATAATTAACGATACAAGCAAGTGAGGCCACAAAGGTCACAAGCAAAATGGCCTGAGAAGGCGTATTTGCAAGGGTACTAATTTTCTTCAATAGATTTTTCACAACAGGCGTACTAGCCAAAATATAACCTGTCACAACAATCAAGGACATCTGCATCGCAAACGCTAAAAGATCCCAGAACCCGTCCCCCCAATAAGACACCATGTCAACAGGAGAACTATCAGTAAAAATAATCCCAAGAATAAAGACAGCAAGCGTTAAAATAAGGGCAAATAAAAATGCATCAGGCAAATAACGCTGCACCATACGGTCACAAAACCGCGTAATACTTTTCATAGACATACTCCTCTCTAATTTTTTAAGCGCTTTCAAATAGAATAACAGATTTATAATGCGCTGTTAAAGAATCCTATGCTTGTCAGGTATGAAAAATAATTTCTATTTTTTCATAAAAACATTTAAACATCTGAAATTCTTGCCGATATAAGAAATGTAGTCATCATGATGATGAAAAATGTTTTGGCCGAACATTGACAAGGATAATAATGCAGAGGTGAATTTCACCAACGTATTGTTATAGATGGGACACAAGGACGTGCCCAAAAAATACACTTACATGGAGGTAAGAAAATTATGATTATCAATCACAACATTTCTGCTCTTAACGCACACCGCCAATTAGGGGCAAACCAAAGCTCTACACAAAACTCTTTGGAGAAACTTTCTTCAGGTCTTGGAATTAACAAAGCTGGAGACGATGCAGCTGGTCTTGCAATCTCTGAAAAAATGCGTGGGCAAATTAAAGGTCTAGAAATGGCTTCTAAGAACGCTCAAGACGGTAAACTGGCAATGCCGCACTAAGTAGTAATACTTAGATGAAAACTCCGTGAACTCGGTGGAACCCCAAACCAAGCTTAGCAGTAGCTGATGGTGGGCAATACCGAGCCAAGCCTAGTGAATTGTAAAGAAAGCTGTAGCTAGGAAGGTGTAACGATCAGGTAGTGAGGAGACAGCCCAATAATCTACCCACGAGCGCGGGGCATCCTGAAGGGATGAAGATATGATCTGAACTTTATGGAAACATAAAGAAGTGGTGGGTTAAATACCGCTGCGATAACAAATTTGATTTCTTTAATTCAAACTGCTGAAGGTGCATTGAATGAGACCCATTCAATCCTACAACGTATGCGTGAATTGTCTGTTCAATCTGCCAACGATACAAATACTACTGAGCAAGATCGTTTAGAGATTCAGAAAGAAGTTGATCAATTAGCAGAAGAAATTACACGAGTTTCTACAGATACTGAATTTAATACACAAAGCTTATTAAATGGCGATTTTACTGACAAAACTTTCCATATTGGGGCAAACGCTGATCAAAGTATAGAAGTTTCAATTTCAAATATGAGTGCAGCTGAACTTGGTGTAGAAGGTGAAGCTCGTGCTGCGGTAAATGCTTCAGGAAGTATTCAGGGTATTGATATTACATCTGCCAATCAAACTAACTATAGAATAAATATCGTTCAAGGTGATGCAGCTGCTAGTGCTGGCGCATCTGTTGCAGTTGATTCAAATGATAGTAGTGTTATCAACGTAACACTTTCTGCTAATGAAAGTACAGGAAAAAACGCTACTTTATCAGATGTAGCATCAGCGCTAGCAGACATGGATGAAATAACATCTGCTACAGTAGATACAGGTGTTGCCACAGGAACTGATGAAGCAATCGTAGGTAGTGCCAATCTATCTGGTGGACAAGCTGCAAGAGTAACTGGGCAGGGTGGACTCTACGTTGCAGATCAAACATCTGCTAATTCAGCAATTACCACAATAGATGCAGCAATCAATAAAGTTTCTGCCGAACGTTCTAAACTGGGTGCTGTACAAAACCGCTTAGATCACACTATTAACAACCTAGGAACTTCTGCAGAGAACTTAACTGCAGCAGAATCACGTATCCGTGACGTTGATATGGCGAAAGAAATGATGGAATTCACTAAGAACAACATCCTTTCACAAGCGGCACAATCTATGCTAGCTCAAGCCCAGCAACAACCGCAAGGAGTATTACAACTTCTTCAATAAGTTGATGGGACGGGCGTCTAATCTGGTAACGGATTAGATGATAACTGGGTGAATTGCTGGAAGTTCCTAAAGTGCTTTGTACCACAACGTAGCTGGAAACGGAAGACGTAAAGGTTTGAAAAACAAAGCAATATACAATGGATAATCAGCAGCCAAGCGCCTGTGGCGAAAGCCTGGCGAAGGTTCAACGACTAGAATGTACTGCCTAAAGAGAAATCTAAGGCAATGAGATTCGTAGGGTGATCCAACTGATCATTCGAAGTGCCCAGCCCCTTTGATACAAAGGGTGAAGATATAGTCTATTCTATGATCGAAAGACATAGCGGCAAAGCAAGCCAACCAACAACCACAAGGTGTTTTACAATTGCTACAATAATTATACTAAAATACTCCAGTCATTTTTGGCTGGAGTATTTTGTATGTCTTACAATCCCCCTCTTTTCGTAACTCTTTTAGCTTATATAAAATGGACCAATAAGTTCTATTTAGTTGATTTGCAATAGCCTCGTCAGTTTGTCCAGCAAGTTTCATTTGTATTATATTATCCATCTCTTCCATAGTATAGTTTCTGTTTCGATTGGAAGAGCTCATATTTATTTTTATGTCCTTTCCATATTTCTCCGTTAAATATCCTTCTTTACTTTGTATATTAGCGTTTATGCTTAACTTATATTGCATGGAAGGGATAGTTGTACCTAACTCCCTTTGTATTAGTTGAAAGAAATATCTCACATCTTCTTCTCTATTAATTTTTAAAAGGCTACCTTTGCCATGTGGATGTCCTGATACAACAAAATTAGTGTGAAAGGTTTTGTTTAAATGGTTAGCAAGTTGTTGATTTTCAGCTGGAGAGAAGTTGAGCATATATAGAATAATACTATGATAATAACAGTGAAGGGTTTGCTTAGAGTTATTGTACCTATATGAAATAACCAGGCTACCATCGTCCAAATAGATTGTAGTCGAGAATACTGGGTGTGAACACTTAGTTAAAAGGATAGGATCCAAAACTTTTCTGCCTTTCTGATAGATAGAAGGATAGAACGTAGTGAAATAAGTGTGGCTAGCGGAACGTAAGTAATTTCCATTAATTTTAAAGTTAGGTCTCTAAGTATATTTAATTTCCATTTTCGATATTCTCTTTGTGATTCACCGAAATGCTCTTGATAATAATAATTTTTACTCCGGTTGGCTCCTTTACTAATATAGCCATCCCCGAGTAGGCTACCCAATATTACTTGTTCTTGATAGTATGTCGGTTGAAAAGTAGGTATATTTCCTTCATACCAGATTCTCCTTCTGTCCCCTTTAAATCCCGCTGTATATTTAGAAGGTACTCTTTTGACTTATGGATATTATTTTTCTTGGCTATATACCGAACCTTATGTGGTAAAATTTCTAATTGTTGTGCAATAACTTTGGTTGGAGTAATCGGATAATGGCTTTTAATGAAGCCTAGTATATTTACTTTGGTATTCATAAAAACAACCTTACAAGAAGGAAATTTTAAGAAACATTTTTTACGAACCATTAAAGTTTGTAAAGTATTAAGAAAGAGCAGGGAGACTATGCTCCCTGTTAACAATTAGTAAAGTGAATTTCCGAGACAATAGTGACAATTATCAAAACCTTCTTGTTTAGCTTTAGCATAAGTATCAGGGGGAATGTTTTGATATGAAGAGTTTTAATCTCATCAATTTGACATGAAGTTTTCTCGTTATCTAAGTCATGAACTTCGTTTTTATTTGTATTTTCTATAAAACGATTTCTATTAAATGGGCTCCGTTGCCTTCTAGACTTAATAACACTTCCTTTATACCTGTATTCGGCAAATTTTGAATAAATCCTCCAACCTTTCTACAAATTCTCATAGAAATTTGTTGATTGCTTTACAAAGAAAGAGCCAACCCAAAGGTTGACTCTTTCATAACTTCTAATTCTAAATCTACAACCTAAACTGCTCCACAACCTCCAACAATTCCTCCGCCATAACCGACAACGAATTAGCAGAATCGGTAATTTCCTCCATTGAAGCAAGCTGTTCTTCAGTCGAAGCAGAAACATTCTGCGCTGCTCCGGATGTTGTTTCAGAAATCCCTGCAATGGTTTCAAATGTTTCAACAAACTGCTCGGTTCCTGAAGAAATTTCTTGAACCTTGGAAGCGACCTGCTGGATCTGGGTGGTTACGGTGTTTACGAATGATGTAATATCTGTAAACGATTGACCAGCCTGGCTCACAACCTCGATGCCACGATCCACTTCTGTAGTACCCGTCTCCATCGCTTTCACAGCCTCAACAGATTCACTTTGAATGGATTGAATCATATCTTTAATCTGCTCGGATGACTGGGAAGACTGCTCTGCAAGCTTACGCACCTCGTCTGCTACTACCGCAAAACCTTTGCCATGCTCACCAGCCCTAGCAGCTTCAATCGCAGCATTTAGTGCTAGTAGATTCGTTTGCTCAGCTATTCCCGTGATAACATCCACAATTTTACTAATTTCCATCGTTTTATTACCAAGTCCTTCAATATTTCCAGCGAGTTCATGTACCGTTTGCTTAATAAATTCCATCTGTCCTACTGTTGTTTTAATTGCCTTGTTTCCTGCAGCCACTACAGCCGTAGCATCAGCCGCAGTAGTCGAAACTTCATTAGAGCTTGAGGCAATCTGCTGAATAGAACCTGACATTTGTTGCGCCATTTTGGAACTAGAATCAATTTTGCTTGATTGGTCTTCTACGCCAGTTGCCACCTCTTGTATGGAATTCGTAATTTGTTCTGTGGCCACTGTGTTTTGCTGTGAACTTGCATTCAACTCCTCAGAAGAGGCAGCAAGATTATTTGCTTTGTCCCTTACCTGGACAATCACTTCGTTTAAATGTTTTCTCATTCGGTTAAATGCTTTTGCTAGTTGACCAATTTCGTCATCACTATCATTCGAAACATTAACTGTTAAGTCACCTCTACTCATCAAATCAGCAGCCTCAACAAGCTTATTAACGGGGCGTACAATAGAACGGATAATCAAAAGTACAACAGCAATTCCAATTGCGAGGGCAATTGCGATCACAATAAGCGTTGTATGTAAGATCGGTTGTACAGCATTTTCTACCTCACTTTGATACATCGTCCCAGCTATCTTCCAGCCAGTAGCTTCGTTAGTCGTGAAGGCTAGCTTTTTTCTATCCTCTTCAAGAGAGTAATCAAACATGCCCTTGTCAGACTCGTATAACTTAGTCATAAATGATTCCGTGGCTTCTGCTCCTGCCTCGTTTGTCGGATGAGTAATGTACCGACTGTTTCCATCAAGTAAGAATACATAACCTTCTTTACCGATTTTTATCTCATCAACCATTGCTGCCAAATGGTCGAGCTTCAGATTAGCCCCGATAACGCCTTGCCCGTCAGCTGTTGTTTTGGCAATCGTTACGACAACGACTTGGGTAGAATTAGATAGATAAGGTTCAGTAATAACGACCTTCCCTTTATTTTCCATAGCCAGTTTATACCAAGGTCGTTCCCGTGGGTCGTAATCTGCTGAATTCTTAAATGTGTCAGGAGATTTTAAGAAATCACCTTCTACAGTTCCTACATAAGTTTGTTCCACTTCCGTTTTTGAATCTTGAATTCTATCAAGCAATGTTTTTAATTGCTCTGAGTCGCCGTTAATAAGTGACTCTGCGGATATAGCATTGGATAGAAAGTCCACATTTTCCCTTTGTGCTTGAAGAAGCTGATTAATCGTCTGATCTACCATTTGTACGCTTTCCTGCGCAGTTTCTAACATACGACGATCTGTATTGTTTTTGGCGCTTTCATATGAAGTGTAAGCAATAATGCAACTAGGTATTAACAATATCAATAGAAAGGACAGAAATAGCTTATTCTTTAGACTGAACTTAAATTTTTTAAATTTGGGTTTTGACATGTGTATAAACACCAGCTCTCTAAGATGATTTAGGAATGTACATTCTCCAGTTATATCGACGGAAAAAATGATTTGTTAAGAGAATGTAAAAATATTATTGTTGGAAATAATTAGATAACTATATTCAAAACCCAACTGGACAAGGTTTAAGAGAACTGAACCAAAATTATATTCCCCACAACCCTAAATTATTTTCAAAATGGGTCGATATAAAGCATAGGTATTTTTAACTAATAGGAAAAACCAGTTCTAGAAAAAGGCAAACTGCTTGAAAGAGTAGGACGCAAAGCAAAGGGTCTAAGGTTGTTAAACTAGGATCGCCTGGCTGCCATAAAGAATTATCACGGATTCTTTGTTGGCTATTCTTTTTTCAGGATAGCGTTTTTAATAAGCGGAAAATAAGTTTCCTTCATCTTAAAGCAACCTACTAGTTAATCGTACAAGTGATACTAAGATAAAGGAGACATGTGAAATGGATAAAACGTCTTTGATTGGAATCGTGTTGGGTGTGATTGCAGTCGGTGTCGGAATGGTATTAAAAGGTGTGGGAGTAACTGCCCTTATAAATCCAGCTGCCATTTTAATCATTATAGTCGGAACAGCCGCTTCTGTAGTAATTGCTTTTCCAATGAGTACCGTTAAAAAAATTCCATCTCTGTTTAAGATTCTTTTCACGGAAGAGAAACAGGAAAGCACAAAGGAACTCATCATGACGTTTACCGAATGGGCAGACCAAACGAGAAAAGAAGGTCTACTATCATTGGAGAAACAAGTAGAAGAAACGGAGGACCCTTTCTTATCTTCTGGACTGCAGTTAGCGATTGATGGGCAACCGACAGAATTTATTCGTGAAGTTATGCTAGAAAAAGTCGATGCAATGGAAACGAGACATCAGGAGGGTGCTGCCGTTTTTTCACAGGCTGGAACGTATGCACCGACACTAGGTGTGCTTGGTGCTGTAATTGGTTTAATCGCAGCATTAAGTGACATGAACGATATAGATGCATTAGGTCATGCGATTTCTGCAGCTTTTGTTGCTACCTTGCTTGGAATTTTTACTGGGTACGTGTTGTGGCATCCATTTGCCAATAAGTTAAAGGAAAAGTCCAAAAAAGAAGTACAGCGTAAAGAAGTGATCGTTGAAGGAATCCTTTTCATTACAAACGGGGATTCTGCCATGATGGTACGCGATAAGTTAGGTTCCTATTTATCTACTAAAGAATTAATAGCACTAAGGCAGGAACAGCAGGATGCGTAGGAAGAAAAAAAACCACGAAAACCATGTTGATGAATCCTGGTTGCTACCCTATTCCGACTTGCTTACCCTGTTAGTTGCTTTGTTTATTGTATTATTTGCGATGAGTGAAATAGATTCTGAGAAGTATCAGCAGCTTTCCACCGTCTTTAAAGAGGAATTTGCTGGAGGTAGCAGCTTTATGGAAGAAAGCAATGCACCGAATCAATCGACTACAGATATTCCAGCAGAGGAAGAAAAGGAAAAAGAGCCAAACGAACAGGAACAACAAGTAAGTAAAGAAGACCAAGAGCTAGAAGAGCTTCAAACCATTCAGCAGCAAATTAATCGTTATATCCAAGATGAAGAGCTGGAAGAAGTATTTGATACACAGCTTACAGATGAGGGGCTATTGCTTACCATTTTAAATGATATCTCTTTTGATTCTGGAAGTGCTGAAGTAAAAGCTGAAGGACAAAAGCTTGCTCAAGATGTGTCAGAGCTTCTGTATACAGACCCACCACACCAAATCGTGATTAGTGGGCATGCGGATGATCGACCTGTAAACAATGCAGACTTCGCTTCCAACTGGGAATTAAGTGTCATGCGTGCGATTAACTTTATGGGGTTGATTTTAGAAAATGACAAGCTTGACCCAGGTAAGTTTAGTGCAAAGGGGTTTGGTGAACATCAACCAATCGCGCCAAACGATTCTGAAGCAAACAGAGCAAAAAACAGACGAGTAGAAGTACTCATTTTGCCGAATTATGATATATCCACAGAAGAACAATAAAGGGGAGATAAACAAATGACAACTACGACAGCCGATCAATCAAGCATAATCATTACACATTTACTAAATGGAACGAATACCACCATGAAATCCATTATCCCAGTTGAACAAACCATCTCAAAACCATCGTTACTGACAGAACCGCCGATCGTCGAATACGGCGTACTTATTGGAATCACCGGAGATATTAAAGGGAAGATTATGCTATCCGGCGATCCGGCAGTTTTCAGCGCAATCGGTGGTGCGATGTTTGGGATGGCTGTAGAGGGAGAGATGCTAGTTTCCTTTAGTGGAGAGCTTGGAAACATGTTAGCTGGTGGGATAGCGACCATTATTGTAAATGAAGGGTTGAAGACTGACATTACAGCACCAACCGTCTTACAAGGTTCCACGAAAATTTCTGGCTACAAAAAAGCAATTAAAATGACTGCAGGCTTTCAAAATATAGGTGAATTGACTATTATGTTTTTATTAGATAGCTAGTCTGTAAGAATGGAAGGAGAAAGGAAGGTTTTATGGATACAAATGATTATATTGAAGTGTTTTTAGATGAAAGTAATGAGCATTTACAGGCCGTAAATGACCAGCTATTAAAATTAGAAAAGCAATCCGATGATCTTTCCATTGTAAATGAGATATTCCGCTCAGCTCATACTTTAAAAGGTATGGCAGCAACAATGGGATTCGAGGACATTGCTTCCTTGACGCATAATATGGAAAATGTCTTAGACAAAATTCGAAACAGTTCCTTACAAGTGACAACAGAAGTAATTGATGTAACCTTCGCAGCTGTAGAGGCTTTAGAGGAAATGGTTGGATCTATTGCAGCAGGCAATGAAGGGAAAAAAGATGTGACAGATTTGATTGCGCGCTTAGAAGCAATTGAAAATGGAGAAAAGCCAGTAGAAGACACACCCACAGTAGAAGCAACGGTAGAAAACTTAGAACTTGATGAATACCAGCTAACGGTACTCGATCAGGCAAAAGAACAAGGCTTTGAAGCCTACCAAATGCAAGTGGTATTGGATGAAGGATGTATTTTGAAAGCAGCACGAGCTTATATGGTTGTAGAGGCGGTCGAACAGCATGGAGAAATTATTACCACAAACCCTGCTGTTGAAGAGTTAGAAGCTGGCGAGGTAGATCGTTTCTCTCTTATCGTGTTAACAAAGTCTCCTGCAACAGAGGTGAAGCAGAGCGTACATAATGTATCAGAAGTTGAATCTGCGGAAATTAGCCCATATGTTGTAGAAAAGCAGCCAGCACCTCAAGCAATAGAGGAAAGTGCGGCGACAATCGAAGAGACACCTTCTGAACAAAAAAGCCAAGAGACACATAAAGCTCACTCTTCCAAAACAATCCGCGTTAACCTTGAGCGGATCGACGATTTGATGAATCTATTTGAAGAAGTCGTTATTGACCGCAGTAGATTAGAAGACTTAGCTGCAGAAATAAAGAATGAGGCGCTTCAGGATACAGTCGAGCATATGTCCCGAGTTTCTGAGGATATGCAGAGCCTTATTCTTACCATGCGTATGGTACCAGTAGAGCAGGTGTTTAATCGTTTCCCTCGAATGGTACGTGGGCTGGCGAAGGATCTTCATAAAAATCTAGAATTGGAAATTGTCGGTGCAGATACGGAGCTTGATCGTACAGTAATTGATGAAATTGGGGATCCACTTGTTCACTTAATCCGCAACTCCATTGACCACGGAATAGAGTCACCGGAAGAGCGTAGAAAAGCAGGTAAGCCAGAAAAAGGCAGCCTTATTTTACGTGCTTTTCATAGCGGGAACCATGTATTTATTGAAATGGAAGACGATGGAGCGGGGATTAATCGGGAGAAGGTAGCTAAAAAGGCAATCCAAAATGGAATATTGAGTGAGACCCAGCTCGAAAAATTGACCGATCAAGAAGTGAATGAGCTTATTCTTGCTTCAGGGTTTAGTACTGCCGAAACGGTTTCTGACATATCTGGCCGTGGAGTAGGGCTTGATGTGGTGAAGAGCAAAATCGAATCACTTGGTGGCAAGCTTTCCATTGAATCAACACAAGGAAAAGGCAGTAAGTTTTCCATCCAGCTTCCACTAACATTATCCATTTTGTCTACGTTATTAATTGATGTGTCAGAAGAAATCTACGCGATTCCGCTATCTTCCATTATTGAAACACTCATGATTGATGAAAGTGAAATTATGGATGCACACGGCCAGAAAGTTATTGATTTCCGGGGAAATATTATTCCAGTCGTATCCTTGAAAAAGGTATTTAATGTTGCAGATGGAGCACAAAAGGATTCCACAATCCAAGCGATTGTTGTGGTTAAAAAAGGAAATAAACTTACAGGTATCTTAGTAGACTCCTTTATCGGTCAGAAAGAAGTTGTTCTGAAATCAATGGGGGCCTACTTAAAAGATGTGTTTGCCATCTCTGGAGCAACCATATTAGGGGATGGACGTGTAGCATTAATTCTGGATCCAAATGCATTAGTAAAGTAAGGGGGCTTCATGATGGATAACTTAAGGAAATTTATCGTGTTTACATTAAAAAATCAAGCATACGGGGTGGATGTACAACAAGTGCATTCCATTGAACGTCTGCAAAAAGTTACAGAGGTGCCAAGAACCGCATCCTTTATAAAAGGAGTCATCTACTTACGTGGTGCAACGATTCCAATTATTGATTTAAGAGAGCGCCTATGGATTGGCGAATCGGAAAATACAAATGATAGTCGTTATTTAATTGTCGAAACAAAAGGCATGCAGGTTGGACTTCTGGTAGATTCCGCGAATGAGGTTATGGATATAAGCTCAGAAGCAATCGAGCCACCACCTGAAATGATAGCTGGAGTGGACGCAAAATACTTAGAAGGTGTAGCCAAATTAGAAGAGGAGCTCCTAATCCTATTAGATTTGGAGCACATTTTGGATATAAACGAAGCAAAAGAAGTAGAAAAAGCAATCAACTAATTTATTTTTTTGGAGGTTTTTTATAATGGCAAGAATTTTAGTAACAGACGATGCAGCATTTATGCGTATGCAATTAAAAGATATTGTAACAAAGCTAGGACACGAGGTAGTTGGGGAAGCAGAAAATGGTCAAGTCTCCGTTGAGATGTACCAAGAGCTAAAGCCAGACCTTGTAACAATGGATATTACCATGCCAGAAATGAATGGTGTAGAAGCATTAAAGGAAATAAAGAAATTTGATGCAGATGCCAAGGTGATTATGTGTTCAGCGATGGGGCAGCAAGGAATGGTTGTTGAGGCAATTCAGGCAGGTGCTAAGGATTTTATTGTAAAACCTTTTACAGCAGACAGAATTAATGAGGCGTTATCAAAGGCCTTATAAAACATCGAGCTACATAGGGGAAGGAAATAGGGGAATGCGAAAAAAGTTTACGTTACGCAATGTGAAGATTGGCTGGAAATATGGCATTACGATTATTCTCGTTTTCATTCTAGTTGGCGCCTCAACAGCTCAAGTTTCAAAGCTACTTATGGATATTGGAGATAATGTAGAGAACGTCGATAAACGAGGCAATCAGGCGATTGATATCACCGAGATGGGGTCGATCACACAGCAAAAAGGGATCCCGATTGGGACATATAGATATAACCAAAGCAGTTTGTCCATTGAAGAGTACAATGTTTATATTGAGAAATTCAATGAGCTAGAACAAGCCATTCGAAATAGGATGAATACAACAGAGCAAAAGGAACTGTTTGATCAGATTGTTAATAGTGACACTGAATTAAATGAGCTTTTCCTTAATGACATAGTATCAGCATCAAACAGAGGAGATTATGCAACTGCAGCTCCTCTTGTTACCGAAGCACAAAGACTACGGTCTGATATCGTCTATCAGCTCGATGAGTTAAAAACAGTTATTAATGAAGAAAGTGACCAAGCAATCGCAGAAACAAAAGACTTGCAGGAACTTACTTTTGTGATCCAACTATCCGCTATGGTGGGATCGATCGTTATCGGTGGTGTACTTATTTTCTTCATAAGCCGGAGAGTTTCTCGTAACCTTGGACAGGTGGTTACAATTAGCAATCAAATTGCTGACGGAAATCTTGCTGTAGAACCGATGGATTATAAGGGAAAGGATGAAATAGGAAGATTGGCAACTGCTATTAACGGAATGGCTGCTAATTTACGGAATGTCATTCAACAGGTTGCTACGGTTTCACAGACGGTTAGTAGTCATAGTGAAGAATTAACGCAATCTGCAGGCGAAGTAAAAGCCGGAAGTGAACAGGTGGCCGAGACGATGCAGGAGCTTGCGAGCGGTACCGAAACGCAAGCAAATAATGCTAGTGATTTGGCAGAGGTCATTAGCTCCTTTACGACAAAGGTTCATGAGGCAAATGATAAAGGGGGGCTTGTTCAGCAAGCAACCAATGAAGTAATGAACATGACCGATGAAGGAAGCACCTTAATGGAAGATTCTACAAAACAGATGGCAGCTATTGATCAAATTGTGAAAGAAGCTGTGCAAAAGATGGAAGGCTTGGATGCACAGTCGAAGGAAATCTCTAAGCTTGTATCAGTGATTAAAGATATTGCAGAGCAAACGAATCTTCTTGCATTAAATGCCGCCATTGAAGCTGCACGTGCAGGGGAACAAGGCAAAGGATTTGCAGTTGTTGCTGATGAGGTGAGAAAATTAGCTGAGCAGGTATCGGTTTCTGTTACGGATATAACCAGAATTGTTACTGGTATTCAAACAGAATCAACTAGCGTAGCTCAGTCACTAGAAGCTGGTTATACCGAGGTAGAAAAAGGGACTACGCAACTCCGGACAACCGGGGAAACCTTCCAAGGTATTCAACTATTTGTAACCGAGATGACGAATAGTGTGAAGCAAATTTCTGATAATCTTTCGGAGATGGCAACCAGCAGTGAAGAGATGAACAGATCGATTGAAGAAATTGCTGCGATTTCAGAGGAATCAGCTGCAGGAGTAGAACAAACCTCTGCCTCCTCACAGCAAACGAGCAGTTCTATGGAAGAAATAGCAGGAAGCTCAGAGCAACTTGCTAAGCTGGCCGGTGAATTGAATGCGTTAGTGTCTAAATTTAGACTGTAATTTAAAAATAGAAAGATAATTGAATAGAAAGGGGGGTCGAACTATCGGCTCCCTTTTTGCATGCATAAATTTTAGTAGGAAATTATAACCACGAAGGAGAATAGAAGGGTGAAAAAAGTCACAGTGATTTCTCGTTCTGAACTGACAGATAACATTTGCCACGTATTAGAGGACAGCATTCCTAATTATTCAATCTCCTCTTATAATATTCTTAAACACGGGGGACTTCCAAAAGAAAAACTGGATATGGATTTAGCCATAGTTGAGTTAGGGATGGATACAAATATACAAGAAATTATTGCAAGTTTTAATAAATCTACTACGCTTATCGCTCTATTAATTAAGAAAATTAGTGCGAAAGATTTAACAGAACTTTTTCAAATGGGATTTGATGGTTATTTTCATAGCCGCATGGAACTAATGGAATATAGAATGGCTATCGAAGCAATTTTCAAGGGCGGACAATACGTCCATCCACAGTTGTGTCCTGTTCTAATGAGTGATTATATTCATAAATCAGCCAGGCTAGCACAAAGGCCATATGGCTTATTAAGTGATCAAGAATGGAAGATACTTGAGGGCATTGTACATGGAAAGAAAAATTCAGAAATTGCGGAGGAACTTTTTCTTTCCGCCTATACAGTAAATAATCATGTTGGCGCTATTCTAAGGAAACTAAATGTCGCTGATCGGACAAGCGCAGCAGTGAAAGCGGTTAAACATAAATGGGTTAGCACTCCATAATTAATTAAATATTTCTGCTTTTCTCCATCTACTACATACTATTCATTTTTCGCCGATATAGATAGGAAACGATTAATACATTTACAGAGGTGGATGACATGAAAAGTAAATTTGGCTTTAAGCGGATAAAGGGGAAAATCCTATTCGGATTTGGTATCGTTATTTTCTTAGTTGTATTATTGTCAGCTTATAATGCTTATACCGTTTATAGTACTAATGAGAATATGCAGGAAATGATAGACTACCAATTAGAATTACTTATTACAGAAGAAAAAATCACCCTTGATATGCAGCACCGCACCTCCTTATTACGGGGGTACTTGCTATATGGGGATGCTTCGATGAAAGAAGAATTTAGCGAGGGAATAGATTCCTCCATTGCATTAGAAAACAAGTTGCTCGAATTGGATGACTCCGAGGAAGTACAAACGCTAATGGATAAGAAGATAGAATGGGGCACTTTCACGGATGAAGTTATAGCAGAATACGAAAACGGAAATGTGGACAGAGCGATAGAGATGATGGCTCTATTTGTACAGCCATTAGAAGAGGAACTTATTCGAGAATTCCAAGAGATGGCTGCAGCGAGTGAAGAGGAAATGCAACAGCTAGGCAGTCAGATTGTAGACCATAGCCGAGTCAATTTTTGGGTGACGACTGGAATAGCAGGTCTTGTGATCCTTGCTGGTATCACCATTGCCCTAATTACATCCAATAAAATTACAAAACCGATCGTAAATGTGATGCAGCGCATGAAGGAAGTGGCTTCAGGGAATCTAAAACATGAACCACTTACCGCTACAACAAATGATGAAATAAGTGAACTTATCACTGCGACAAATACCATGACCACAAACACAAGGGACATGCTAGTAAAAATAGGCGAAGTTTCTGAAACGGTGTCCAATCAAAGCGAAGAATTAACCCAATCAGCAGATGAGGTTAAAGCTGGTTCTGAGCAAGTTTCCATTACAATGGAAGAATTGGCTAATGGGACAGAAGAACAGGCAACGAATGCAAGCGACTTATCTTCTGTGATGGCCACCTTTACGAAAAGCATCCAAGAAACGAATGAGAACGGGGAAAACATTCAAGCAACCTCCAAAGACGTGCTTGCTAAAACAAAAGAGGGAACTAGCTTAATGGACGCCTCAAGAGATCAAATGATAAAAATTGATCAAATCGTTCGTGAAGCTGTGGAAAAGGTGCAAGGTTTAGATCAACATACCCAAAACATTACCCAGCTTGTTTCAGTAATTAAAGATATCGCTGAGCAAACAAATTTGCTGGCACTTAATGCTGCCATCGAAGCATCGCGGGCAGGGGAAAATGGAAAAGGATTCGCAGTAGTAGCGGACGAAGTGAGAAAGCTGGCAGAGGAAGTGGCAAAATCCATAACAGGTATTACAGAGTTTGTCACAAATATCCAAAACGAAACTCGGACCATTTCAGTTTCGCTAAATGATAGCTATAAAGAAGTAGAACAGGGTACAGAAAAGATTCAATCCACCTCAGAGACCTTTACGGAAATTAACCAGGCTGTCGGCACAATGGTAGATCGTATCCAAGTGATTTCCACTAACCTTGCAGACCTGACAGGAAAGAGTAGCAGCATGAGTCATTCAATTGAAGAAATTGCCGCTATTGCCGAGGAGTCAGCAGCAGGTGTGGAAGAAACCTCAGCTTCTTCTGAACAAACAAGTAGTGCCATGGAGGAAGTAGCAAACAGTTCTAAGCAGCTTGCGAACTCAGCAGAACAATTAAATAGCTTAATTGCAAGGTTTACGGTTTAATAGATAATACACGAATTAAAAAAGGAAAGACGAATGGAGGAGAGGTTAGCAAAATCCATTCGTCTTTTTTTTAGGTTTATGAAAGGCCAATAGTGGGAAATACATGCCTTAGTATGTTAAAGCACTTCTTTTTCACAGCATGCTAGTAATAACTCCCACCAGTTTCAGGCTCCGATTTGTTCAAAACGAAACAATAGGCAAATTGTTCTATTTTTTGTCACAAGCCACATGAAAAGGCTTACTGTAGCTGTGTACAAGCAGTTTAGGATGATATACCCATTTCGAGATTACTTTGACCAATAGCAATAAGTAAGGTATAATAAAAAATCGTTGTAATGTTAATTAAATGTAAAGAAAACAAGAGGTGAAGAAAGTGAAGAAATTAATATCTACGAAGATGGGATTCTTCGCTATTGCTGTAATCTTACTCTGGATAAAAACGTATATAATCTATAAAACTGAATTTAATCTTGGTGTTAGTGGAGCAATGCAGGAGTTTCTATTATTCTTCAATCCGCTAAGTTCTGCACTCGTATTTCTAGGGCTTGCCTTATTCGCGAAAGGAAAGAAAGCAGGACTGTTTATCATCATTATTGACGCGATCATGACATTTATCGTTTATGCAAATGTTGTGTTCTATCGTTTCAACAGTGATTTTATTACGATTCCAACCTTAATGCAGACAGACAACTTTGGCAGCATTGGTGGGAGTATTGCAGATTTAGTCCAAATGCATGATTTGCTTTATGCATTAGATCTTGTCTTACTAGTAGTCCTGTTTGTTAAAATGAAGACGAATTGGTCTATGACTAGAATGAAAATACGTAAGCCATTAACCGTTTTGGCAGCTGGTGTGATTGCCTTCTCTGTTAACCTTGGCTTGGCAGAAGCTGACCGTCCACAATTACTGGAGCGGACATTTGACCGTAACTATGTTGTGAAATATCTTGGTGCTTATAATTTCACAATCTATGATGCTATTCAAAGTGCTAAAACATCAACGCGTCGAGTTCTTGCCGATAGCGATGATATTACAGAAGTAGAAAACTATACAAAATATAATTATGCTGAACCAAATGAGAAATATTTTGGAAAAGGAAAAGGGAAAAATATTATTAAGATTCATTTAGAATCTTTCCAATCCTTTTTAATAGATTACGAGTTACATGGTGAAGAAGTAACACCGTTCCTGAACTCGCTTGTGCATGATGAAAGTAAAAACTTTACGTATTTTGATAACTTCTTCCATCAAACAGAGCAAGGTAAAACTGCTGACTCTGAATTAACAATGGATACGTCATTATACGGATTGCCACAAGGTGCCGCATTTGTAACGAAGGGTACAAATACGTATCAATCATTGCCAGCCATATTAGATCAAGAGTTTGGCTACACGAGTTCTATATTCCATGGTGACGGAAAATCATTCTGGAACCGTGACGAAGTGTATAAACACTTAGGAATTGACGAATTCTACCATGAAGATTTTTATAATATGAGTGAAGAAAATGTTATTAACTATGGACTAAAGGACAAACCATTCTTTAAAGAATCCATGCCTTATTTAGAAAATATGGAGCAGCCGTTTTATGCTCATATGATGACCTTGACCCATCACCATCCTTATTTAATAGATGAAGAGGATGCTAGTATTGAACCAGCAGAAACGGGTGATGGATCTGTTGACCGTTATTTCCAGACTGCACGTTATCTTGACGAAGCATTGAAGCAGTTCTTCGATGATCTGAAAGAAAAAGGCTTGTACGAAGATTCTATTATCATGATTTACGGTGACCATTATGGAATTTCCGATAACCATAACCGTGCCATGAAGGAAATCACAGGAGAAGAAATCACACCATTAAAGAATGCTGAACTGCAACGTACCCCATTCTTTATTAAGGTTCCTGGTGTTGACGGGCAAGGGGTTAACCACACGTATGGTGGACAAATTGATGTAATGCCAACTATGCTTCATTTAATGGGAATTGAAGCGAAAGACTATATTCAATTCGGAACAGACTTATTCTCTAAGGAGCATGAAGAGGTTGTTCCGTTCAGAAGCGGAGACTTTATGACACCTGAGTATAGCTCTGTGAACGATGTGTTCTATGATAATGAAACAAAAGAGGTTATCGAAAACCCTACAGAAGAAATGAAAAAGCAAAAAGAAGAAGTTCTGAAGGAGCTTGCCTTGTCAGATGAAGTCCTTTATGGGGATCTATTAAGATTCTATACACCTAATGATTCATGGACTCCTATAGACCCATCTGAATACTTCTATGGCACACCAGAAGAAGAAGAAATAACAAAATCATCCGAAGCAGAGGATGTAAAGCAGCCTGAAGATATTCAGGATACAGAAATAGAAAAATAATGAGTAGAAGGGCACTGACATTTTGTCAGTGCCCTTTTTAAATGGCTAGAGGAAAAGTAATTTAGTAGTTCTCACTCCATTTGCATTACAAACAAAGTAGTTTGTTGCATATACTAACGTATACAAGCAGTGATGCTTGTTAAGGTACTGCATTTTTCAGGAGTTTTCCTAGCAGAAAATACGAACGATTGTTCTGTTTCGGCGTATTTTTCACCTGAAGTGTGGTATACTAGAAGGTAGATAATGTTTTCCGAGAGTGATCGGCAAGCCCTTTCTCTAAAGAAGGGAGGGATGCCATTTGGATATGTATCAAGTGTTTATGGTAATGCTCTCGTTTGGGACGTTTATTATAGCGCTCCTAACTCTGGTCATTCGTATGATCAATAAAAAATAGACCTCTTTATCCCCACAATAGTCGATGATGGGAGAGGCCTATAAACAAGGTAGCCGATCCTCTCTTGGAGAACCGCTTATCAATCAGACCACAGTTGCAGCTGTGGTCTTTTTTGTTCAATTTAGTATATGTCAGTTTACACTACTATTATACCATAATCCTATTGGCATAAAAGGAAAAAATCCATTTAAAGCTTGGATAGATGCCTTTAATAAAAATTTACAAAAAAGTAACACAAGCTTGCTTCTTTTGTTTAATCTCCAAATCAACCTAATATTATACAATAGTTAGCAAAAGATGTGTTATTTCGACAGATGACGAGTGGAGGATAAGAGATTTTCGCCTTTTTTCGACAGGTAGAGATGAACGGCATACGCTTGACGTTTATGGCATAATGGGGATATAGTCATGAGTACATTTTCCTGGTCGGTCTTATTTTGAATGATTATTCTGCACAGGAAAATAAACAGCGGAGAAGGGAAGTATCATAAACGAATAGGGGGATTTGATGAAGGGTGTTCAGCACGTATTGGAGAAGGCGTCATATTGCAGTAATCGACTATTAGCGTATCAGTCAACGGGGTCTCGGCAACAAGCTTATCCTTATGCTCAAGCAACATACCATATGGAAAAATGGGAGTACTTGAAACAAGCTAATGCTTTTAAACCGGTTGCGTCTGAGTTCATTACGACAAGCAAACGTGTCACATGGCTAACAGAACATATACTATGTAATCCTACTGTTCCCATGCACGATACTAAAAAGTAGGGGAAAGTAATCTATACATAATATGAAAGGGGATTCATCCTCTTGGAGAGTCCCCTACACCATCGTTTTTATATGGTGATGTGGGCAATAAAATCCACCCCCTCTTCCCTTATTCACTCCACTTTTTTAATCCACTCAAAACTTTGTTTTCCATACAACTGCCCATCTAGCACCATTCACTTTCAGATCTTTAAGTTTTTTCGTACTCGCTTAGTTGTGCTACTATTAACAACAAGGTAGTATAAAAAATTTGCGTAGAATTGGTTATTAAGTAAGACTCGCATTAGGGAAAGTAAAAGGAGATGCAAAATGGATTACACCACAGAAAATAATCAAAAGTACTATCAGATTCTATTAGTTGTAGGCATTATTGTTGTAGCATTTAATTTACGTCCATCCCTCATGTCAGTTGGCCCACTTATTACGACGATTCGCGATGACTTGGGTTTATCAAATGGGAGTGCCGGTTTATTGACAAGCTTGCCATTAGTGGCTTTTGCTATTATGTCACCAATTATCCCTAGAATAGCGAATCGATTTTCCAATGAAGGTGTTATGCTTGGTGGACTAATCGTTTTACTAGTAGGGATTAGCATGCGTTCGATCTCCATTATCTTTCTTCTGTTTTTTGGAACGTTACTGGTAGGTGTCGGAATTGCGGTTTGTAACGTATTACTTCCAGTCGTTATAAAAGAAAAGTTTCCATTGAAGGTTGCAGTGATGACGAGCATTTACTCCACTTGTATGGGGGTATTTGCAGCAGCCGCTTCTGGACTTAGTATTCCGTTAGCAGAAGGTGCTGGAATTGGTTGGCAATGGGCACTATTCGTATGGGGAGCACCAGCTGTTTTGGGAAGTTTAATATGGTTTTACATAATGAAACGAGACAGGGCCACTAATCCTCGCCCCATCGCATTTGTATCAGGTGAGAACAATGCCATCTGGAAATCTCCTTTAGCTTGGCAGGTTGCGGCCTTTATGGGTTTGCAATCTTTCTTATTTTACGTAACCATTTCCTGGTTACCGGAAATACTCCATCAATACGGGTTAACGATGTCAGCTGCTGGCTGGATGTTATCGATTATGCAGCTTGTCGGGTTGCCAGCAAGCTTTTTAGTCCCCGTTATTGCTGGTAAACTAAAATCACAGCAAGGAATTGTAATTGTTAATGGAGTCCTCTCTATTTTAGGATATACAGGGCTACTAATAGGAGAATCTTATGTCGTGATGGTTATTAGCACGGTTTTGATTGGACTGACTTTAAGTGGAACCTTTGCTTTGGCACTAGCTTTCCTTGGAATGCGAGCGAAAACTGCCAAACAAGCGGCAGCCTTATCAGGGATGGCACAAGCCTTAGGTTATTTGCTTGCAGCTGTAGGTCCATTTCTTATTGGACTTCTATATGATCTGACCCAAAGCTGGAGTGTCCCGCTCTTGTTTTTAAATGGTGTTGCGTTCTGTGTCATCTTATTTGGATTGGGTGCAGGGAGGAACAGATTTGTTTTAGAATAAGCGGTAAAGCTGAGGAATAGCCTGTTCGTTCTCCATCAACAGTGAAAGGGTAGGTGATAGACTATGACAAAAACGATAGCAGCGATTGGAGATGGGGTTATTCGCATTCATTTTCCGGGAGAAGTCAACCACGAAATGAACTTTCGAATCCAGTCTAATTGTGAGCTAATTCATAAGGAACATATAAATGGTGTGTTGGAGCTTGTTCCTGGTTACCATACGATTACTCTTTACTATGACCCATATCAAATTCGGTTTCAGGAGCTTGAATATAAGCTAAAGAATATTTTGGAGAACGATGTATCCCCAAAAAAAGTTCAAAAAAAGGGTCGGCTGCTGCGTATTCCGGTGTGCTATGGTGGGGAGCTTGGACCTGACCTCTCACGGGTGGCAAAACAACACCATTTAACAGAGGAAGAGGTAATAAAGCGCCACCAACAGCCAGAATATCTTGTTTATTTGCTTGGGTTCCTTCCAGGCTTCCCGTACCTTGGTGGACTTGATCAATCTATCGTAACACCAAGACTAGAGGAGCCGCGAGCAAAGACGATAGCTGGATCTGTCGGGATAGCAGACGCGCAAACGGGTATTTATCCACTAACGTCTCCTGGTGGATGGAATATTATTGGAAACTCTCCTATTCCTTTATTTGACGCTGAAAAAAAAGGGGATGCTTTCCTAATCCATCCTGGCGACCGTGTGAAATTTTATGAAATTTCAGAAGCCAACTATAGTGAATTTATGTTACGAAAAGAAGCACCTGATTCTATATGGGAAGAGGTGATCATGCATGGAACGTACGATTGATCTAAATTGTGATATGGGAGAAAGCTTTGGTGCCTATACTTTTGGGGAAGATGAAGCGCTAATGAAATCTATTACTTCCGCAAATATTGCCTGTGGGGGCCATGCTGGCGATCCGAACATCATGGCGTATACGGTAAAGCTTGCAAAGGAAAACGGAGTGTCTACTGGGGCGCACCCAGGTTTTCCAGATCTATCCGGGTTTGGGCGAAGGATGATCGATTTTTCTCCTGAAGAAATTTATCAAATGGTCATCTATCAAATTGGCGCATTACATGCATTCTGCCGAGTACATAATGTGCGGATGAATCATGTGAAGCCCCACGGTGCCATGTACAACTTAGCAGCCAAAAATAGAGATGTAGCGAAAGCAATTGCTAAGGCTGTAGCGGATTTTGATCAAGAGCTAATCTTATTCGGCCTTGCAGGAAGCTATCTCCTAGATGAAGGAGAGCAAGCAGGTTTATCAGTTGCTTCAGAGGTGTTTGCAGACCGTACTTACCAGGATGATGGAAGTCTCACCCCGAGAAATGTGGAAGGAGCTCTCATTGAAACAACGCAGCAGGCGGTAGAGCAAGTGAAACAGATGCTTACAGAGGGAGTGGTAACTTCGATTCAAGGGAAACACATTCCTATTAAAGCAGATACGATTTGTGTTCATGGTGATGGGCCATCAGCCGTTACATTTGTAAAAGAATTAAATGTAGCGCTTCAAGAAGAAGGGATCACCACGGCAAGTATCAAAGCAACTTAGTAATTTGCTTCATCTGTGAACAAAGAAAGGAGGCAGCAATGTGGCACAGCAAGAACTCTTTCATGTGATCAAACCAGGGGTTCAAACAATCTTCCAGGACATGGGGCGTTATGGCTATCAACAGTATGGGGTACCAGTATCAGGAGCCATGGATCACTATTCCTTGCAGGTTGCGAATATTCTTTTAGGAAATGATCGAACAAGCCCATGCTTGGAAGTGACCTTAATAGGCCCTAAACTAGTGGCGAAAACAACCATGACAATCGTGATCACAGGTGCGAATCTTAGTCCTCAGGTTAATGGGAGGCCAATCGCAATGTGGAAAACGGTAAAAATTGAACCCGGAGATGAGCTTGCGTTTGGTAAGCATCAATCTGGTGTCAGGGCGTATTTGGCAGTATCTGGAGGATTTGCTGCCCCAACGTATTTTGGCAGTAGTGCTGTTGACCGAAATAGTGGCTTTGGACAACCTTTGGAAAAAGACGATATCATCAAGGGATATCCGAACAAGGCAATTGCCGGTACTGGTTTGGCAACCTCCTTCATCCCTGATTACTCCAGGAAGGTAAGTGTATCTGTCATCGAAGGTCCTCACACGGATTATTTTACAAACGAAGCTAGAGATACGTTTTTCACTGTTCCATTTAAGGTGGCAGCTAATTCGAATCGAATGGGTTACCGACTGGAGGGAGCAGCAATCAAGCCTGAGAAGGTGAAGGTGTGGTCAGATGGGATCCCTTTTGGGGCTATTCAGATAACAAGCAATGGGGAGCCAATTATTTTAATGGCGGACAGACAAACAACGGGTGGATACCCGCGGATCGGCACAGTCATTTCGACAGACCTTCCAAAGGTTGCCCAGCTTATCCCAGGTGGGGAGCTACACTTCAAACAAATTTCGGTACAAAAGGCAGAAGAAAAAGCTATTAAAGCAGCTCAATTTTTTCGAAACCTAGAACAATTTCAACAAACGAGAGAGAGAAGGAAATGATAATGAAAAATTTACTTTTAACAGGATTTGAACCTTTTTTAGAATTTCCAATTAATCCAACAACTTCTATTGCTCAGGCTTTAGACGGGGAGAAAATTAATGACTATAATATTATAGGAGAAGTCCTTACAGTGGACTTTAAACAATCTGGAAAACAGCTCATCGAGTTAATTGAAAGACATAAGCCAGATGCGGTGATTTCATTAGGGCTGGCTGCAGGCAGAAACTGCATTACACCAGAGAGAATCGCCATTAATTGTAATGATGGCCCTGTAGATAATGAGGGACACAGGCCGGATGGAGAAGCTATTTTTGAAGAGGGCCCAGATGGATACTTTTCTACATTGCCACTTAAAGAAATGGTGGCACGATTAAAGGAAGAGAAGCTACCAGCCAAGATTTCTAATACCGCGGGAGCCTATCTTTGTAATAATGTGATGTATCATGGTCTTCATTATGCTAAACAACATGGACTGGAGACACCTTCAGGGTTTATTCATATTCCAGCTTCGCATGCTCTTGCTGTGGAAAAACCAATGCCAAGCTGGTCTGAGGAAGACCTATTAAAAGCAGTGAAAATTGCGATCGAAACCCTTTAAGGACGTATATAATCCAACCTTAACGGATAGGAAGACCCGGGAAGCAATCAAACATTTCTGGATCAACTGCCAGTAAAGCTCCAATTCGACCAACTAACATTAGGGGGGAGGAAGGGAACTCCTTCATCAATGAACGTTCACTTTATTAAGTTTTCATGTAGTTGGGAATCGCAATTGCCACGGTAGGAAAATTGTATTAAAATAGCGTGGTACATAATAGAGATTGCGAGATGATAAAGATGCCTAAATATATTTGGCTGCTGGTCATAGCCACGGCGATTAATGTTACAGGCGCCTCTTTTTTATGGCCGCTCAATACCATTTATATGCATAATGAGCTCGGTAAAAGCTTAGCTTTTGCTGGGTTCATTTTAATGTTTAACCAGGGGGCTTCGATTGTAGGAAATCTAATTGGCGGCTATCTATTTGATAAATTTAGTGCCTACAAAACCATTTTAGCGGGTACTGGACTGGCGGTTGTTTCGTCCGTGTTACTTGCTTTTACACATGATAGTATTATTTTCTATTCTATCTTTCTCGTGTTAATTGGGTTCGGATCTGGTATCACTTGGCCGGTCATGTTTGCGATGGCTGGATCGATTTGGCCTGAAGGGGGAAGAAGGGCATTTAACGCAATATATGTTGCCCAAAACTTTGGGGTGGCACTTGGAGCGACTTTAGGAGGTTATATTGCCAGCATTTCATTTGATTATATTTTCCTTTCTAACGCGTCAGTCTTCGTAGGGTACTTCATAATTGTGTTGTTTACCTTTCGAAACCTGGACAAAGAGAAAGACAGGCAAATGCATACATCGATTTTACAGCAGCGGGCAAAAATACAAAGCAAGACTGCATTTATTGCATTATTTGTATTATGTAGCGGCTTCCTTATAGCTTGGATTGGCTATAGTCAATGGCAATCAACTATTGCATCACACACCCAGGATATCGGGATCCCGTTAGAGCAGTATAGCTCGTTATGGGCAATAAATGGTTTTCTTATCGTTATTGGGCAACCTTTGATAAAATGGATTGCAGGGAGAATTACTTCCCAGAAGGTACATATTTTTATGGGGAATAGCATTTTTATTGTTTCTTACCTTATTGCCATGTTCTCCGAAACCTTTGCGATGTTTGCTGTAGCTATGGTCATCTTAACTGTTGGTGAGATGCTTGTTTGGCCAGCAGTGCCTACTTTAGCAAACGAACTTGCCCCAAGAGGTAGGGAAGGGTTCTATCAAGGTATTGTCAATAGTATTGCTGCAGCTGGAAGGATGCTCGGGCCTGTACTAGGTGGTTTTATCGTTGATGTATATAATATTGAATTGTTATTTATTATTCTATTAGGCTTACTTATAATTCCTTTTATCACAACAAGTCTATATGACAAGAAGGTATTATTAGAAGATAGACAAGAAAAACTGGAGGGATGACAAATGAAAGAAAAACCAGAAGTTAAACTTATTGCACTAGACATGGATGGAACATTACTAAACAGTGAACATGAAGTAACCCCTTATACACAGGAAGTCATTGCAAAGGCAATGGAGAATGGTATTCATGTCGTGCTGAGCACAGGTCGCTGGTTGAATTCCTGCTATCCTTATGCAGAATTACTGAAGCTTACCTCTTATCTCGTAACAGCAAACGGCGGGGAAATTTGGACCGTAAACAAAGAGCTTGTCGACCAACACTTAATGGATCCAGCTAAAATGGAAAAACTGTGGAACCTTGGTGTTGAAACCGGGGTAAACATGTGGATGATTTCAACAGATGGAGTATATCGTCAAACACCTCCGGAAGATTTCTATGCCCATGATTGGTTGAAATTTGGTTGTGAGTCATTTGATAAGGATAAGCTTGATATAATGGTAAAAGAGCTCTCATATATGGATGATTTAGAATTAACGAATTCGCTTCCAACTAATGTGGAGGCAAATCCTAAAGGGGTTAGCAAAGCAAGCGCACTAAAACTTGTCTGTGAAAAATTAGATCTTAGCATGGACAATATTATGGCAGTGGGCGATAGCCTCAATGATATGAAAATGATTCAAGAGGCAGGAATTGGTGTTGCGATGGGCAATGCTCAGGATGCTATTAAACAAGCAGCTGATTTTGTGACAGATACAAACAATCAAGACGGTGTAGCCAAAGCGATACAACGTTTTGCTCTGTAATCCTCTCCTTTTCGGTATAATTTAGCTTGTACGTGATTATACTATTAAGAATGGTAAATAACGCTAATTAGGAATTAAGATCGGTATTGGTTAGAATCTTAATTAGCGGATAGCCTTTCTTTGTTTAAAAGAAAGGAGTATAATAGAAGGGTAACAGGAAAGGAGATGCCGCCATGTCATTTTCTCGCGGACCTAAGGAACCAGTTCCAGAAGTCGAAACAAATGTGTGGTCTTGTACCAGCGATGATTGTCAAGGTTGGATGAGGGAAAGTTATAGTTTTGAACAGGAGCCGGAATGTCCACTTTGTAAATCTTCCATGGAACAAGAAGTACGTATACTTCCAGAAGTAAAGTAACATGAACGCGTATCTCTCATAGTAAAGTGAATAGAGGCAAATAGTGAGTTTGTCCTTAGAATAGACCCTCCGAGTTGATGTAACTCAGAGGGTCTTTTTTAGTGGAGAGTTTGAGGGTCTACTACCCGAAGAAGAAACACAGGTTAATCAAACATAATATTTGTATGATTCTGAATAAATTGTTATAGTAAGCAGTAGAAGGTCACCTTGTTTTTCATCTAATTTGTAAGCGATTACAATAGAAGGAGTGAAGAGGATGAGGTATGCTAACCCGAATACAGAAGGAGCTTTAGTACAGTTTAAAGAAAGGTACGACAATTACATTGGCGGGGAATATCGTGCACCAGTAAACGGGAAATATTTTGAGAATGTTAGTCCGGTTACAGGCAAAGCATTCTGTGAAATATCCCGTTCTACTAAAGAAGATGTAGAGGCCGCTCTTGACGCTGCTCATGCTGCCAAAAAAGCCTGGGGTGAAACATCTGTTGCAGAGAGGGCAGTTATCTTAAACAAAATTGCCGATCGAATTGAAGAAAATCTAGAAATGTTAGCTGTCGCTGAAACTTGGGATAACGGGAAAGCGGTAAGAGAGACACTTGCTGCTGATATGCCATTAGCGGTAGATCACTTTCGTTACTTTGCAGGCGTAATACGTGCTCAAGAAGGCGGAATTAGCCAGATTGACAATGATACAGTAGCATACCATTTTCATGAACCATTAGGGGTTGTCGGTCAAATTATTCCCTGGAACTTTCCCATCTTAATGGCTACATGGAAATTAGCACCAGCTCTTGCTGCTGGAAATTGCGTTGTATTGAAGCCTGCTGAACAAACACCAGCATCCATACATGTTCTTCTTGAACTTATCGGGGATTTATTACCGCCTGGTGTGTTAAACATCGTAAATGGATTTGGGGTGGAGGCAGGTAAACCATTAGCTTCCAGCAGTCGAATTGCGAAAATAGCCTTTACTGGTGAGACAACTACTGGGAGATTAATTATGCAATATGCATCGGAAAATATCATCCCAGTTACCTTAGAATTAGGTGGAAAATCTCCGAACATATTCTTCGAAGATGTGTTAGATAGGGATGACGGGTTTCTTGATAAAGCAATTGAGGGTCTAGTAATGTTTGCATTAAACCAAGGTGAAGTATGTACTTGTCCTTCAAGAGCGCTCATTCATGAATCAGTCTATGAAGCGTTTATGGAACGGGCGGTTGAACGGGTGAAACAAATTAAAATTGGGCATCCACTTGATACAGAGACCATGATGGGGGCACAAGCATCACAGGAACAGATGGAAAAGATAAAGTCTTACTTAGATATTGGGAAACAAGAAGGGGCAGAGGTGCTTACAGGGGGAAATATAAATAAATTAGAAGGCGAACTGGAAAGCGGTTATTATGTAGAGCCTACCATTTTTAAAGGGAATAACAACATGCGTATTTTCCAAGAAGAGATTTTTGGACCAGTTCTTTCTGTAACAACCTTCAAGGACCATGAAGAGGCGCTTCGTATCGCAAACGATACGTTATATGGACTTGGCGCAGGAGTTTGGACAAGAAATATAAATACAGCTTATCGTTTTGGTAGAGCAATTGAAGCCGGACGTGTGTGGACGAATTGTTATCATCAATACCCTGCCCATGCGGCATTTGGTGGTTATAAGAAATCTGGAATTGGCAGAGAAAATCACCTCATGATGCTAGGCCATTACCAGCAGACGAAGAATCTGTTAATTAACTATAGTGAACAGCCAGCAGGATTATTTTAAAGATATTAGCTAAAGGAAGGATGAGCGATGTGGCAGAAAAGGTTGTTGCTACAGAGGAGGCCTTAGAGCTAATTCGGACATTACAGGATGTACATGGGGATTTAATGTTCCATCAATCAGGTGGATGCTGTGATGGGAGCTCTCCGATGTGTTATCAGAAAGGAGAGTTTCGGGTAGGAGATTCAGATCTTTTGCTCGGTGAGATTGGTGGCATGCCATTCTACATTTCTAAGGATCAATATGAGTATTGGAAGCATACCCAGCTCATTATTGATGCTGTTGATGGCCGGGGAGGAATGTTTTCCCTTGAAGGACCTGAAGGGAAAAGGTTTCTTACTAGATCACGAGTGTTTACTGAGCAGGAAATAGAGTAAGAAGCGTACTGATTAAAAAGTAGCCGGACTTATCCAGTTTTTTAAAAGACCTGGGTATGTTCGGCTATTTTTAAATAAAAATAACTCTGTAATTACTTTATTCGTTCATGACTCATTTTAATCGTTACGAGTCAATAGAAAATTGTTATTTATCCCACCTTAACTGGCAGTAAGCCCCCTTCAAGAAAGCGGGAAGAAATCAAGCATTCTAAGTGGGGGACCAACTGTCAGTAGAGGTTCGATTCGTTCAACTAACATTTGGTGGGGAGGAAGGGAAACCCCGGCCAAATGAAATTTCACTTTATTACAAAAAATATACAAAATAGGCTTTAGTAACTAGGAGAAATGGATTATAATAGAAAAAAACGTTCTTTTTAATGAACAATAGAGTGATAGGGTGTGAAGGGAAGCTATGGTCATCATTAAGTCTTTTTTGCCTGTTCGTATCGGATTAAGTACGGATACCATTTATATTAAGTTGGCCGTTGGTGGACTGGTTGTCATGCTAAATGGAGTAGAGTACCACTATTTGCCGGCGGAAGCTACAGCCATCCATGTGAATCGTGAAACCGGGGAAGTTGAAAATAAGGATGCCATTTTTGTTTTTCAACATGGAAAAAAAGTAAAACGAATTTCCATGTATGAACTTTTATTCAGTAGTGATTTATTAATCCATTTACAGGGTTTTATTGAACCTTACTCTGCTAATAAATATATTCATCATCATGGGTACGAAGAGATTGATATTCTGATAGCCCAGCTCGAAATGGACAATATTAGAAGATCTATCGATAAAGCCCTGGATGAGCGGGATGAGGAGACATTTTATTCTTTGCTTAAAATGTTATAAGTTGTTAAAGGTTACATAGATGTTTTATAGGCTCCTAGTGGTGGAAGAGAAAAGTAGAATACCATGAAGGAGGCATTATTGTGCAAACCCATCCTATGTATATAAATGGGAAATACGTAGAATCAACTGCAACCGAGACGATTGATGTTCTAAACCCTGCAACTGAACAGGTTATTTCTAAAATAGCAAGCGGAACAGAAGAAGATGTAAATAAGGCAGTAAAAGCCGCTTCCGATGCACAGTATGGCTGGGAGCATACACCAGCTATTGAACGTGGAGAAATCGTACGTAAACTAGGTGAAAAAATAGAAGAAAATAAAAGTAAGTTTGTTGATCTCTTACAAGAAGAACAAGGGAAAGACTATGACTTGGCTAACGGCGAAATTGATATGGCGATCGATTACTTTAAATACATGTCAGGCTGGGCCCGCAGAATTGAAGGAGATATTATTCCGAGTGACAGACCAAATGAAAATATCTTCCTATACAAAAAGCCAATTGGCGTAATTGGCGGGATTGTCCCATGGAACTTTCCAATGTTTATTTTAGCAAGGAAGGTTGCGACAGCCCTTGTCACTGGCTGTACGATCGTTCTGAAACCTAGTCAAAAAACCCCTAATACAGCAGTGGAGTTTACAAAGCTAATCGATGAAATGGAAGATATTCCAGCAGGTGTTTACAACCTTGTTACTGGTAAAGGTTCTACACTAGGAAATGCCTTGGCATCCCACCCTGATGTAGCGATGGTATCCATGACAGGTAGTGTCAATGCAGGTACGAAGGTAATGGAAGCAGCTGCCCAAAGCATCACCAAGGTTAATTTGGAACTTGGTGGCAAAGCACCTGCTATCGTTACAAAAAACGCTGATCTGGACTTAGCAGTGGAGCATATCACCACTTCAAGATTGGCGAATAATGGGCAAGCCTGTACGAATGCGGAACGAATTTATGTACAGGAAGATGTAGCAGAAGCGTTCACTCAAAAACTTAAAGAGTCCTTTGAAGCTGTTACAGTAGACAATCCTCGAGAAAATAAACAAGCTGGAATGGGTCCACTTGTTAGTAAAGAAAGATTAGAATCAGTAGAGGAAATGATGCAAACAGCCATTCAAGAAGGCGCAGAAGTAGTGACAGGCGGCGAACGGGCAGATAACGAGAAAGGCTTTTTCCTACAGCCAACAATTTTAAAAAATGTGAAACATGATTCCGAGATAATTAAAGAAGAAATTTTTGGGCCCGTTGTACCAATTGTTACCTATAATGAGTTAGACGATGCAATTCAAATGGGAAATGATACAGAATACGGTCTCTCTTCTTCTGTTTATACCGATAATGTACATGAAGCAATGCATGTCGTAAACCATTTGAAATTCGGTGAAACGTATGTAAATAGAGAGAACTTTGAAGCCGTGCAAGGTTACCATGCAGGTATGCGTAAATCCGGACTTGGCGGAACCGACGGCAAGCACGGTGTAGAAGATTTCCTTGTAACACAGGTAGTTTATATGCAGTATAAGCAATAAATAAGTTAGAAGGATATAAAAAGAGCTGAACGGAGATTAAAAGTCCGTTCAGCTCTTTTAGTGTTTTACTTCAACTCATTAAACACATTCACTACTTTTTCTGTTGTATAAACACTTCCGCCTTTTTCTTTTACGTTTTGTACCATCATTGCGATTAACAAGTCTTGTTCACTTTCTTGTGTAGGATAGCCAACAAACCAGCCGTTTTCCTCTCCTGAACCCTCTGCTGTCAGTTTTAGCTCTGCTGTTCCTGTCTTACCGGAAAGCTCCACTTCTGAATCAGCAGTATACCGGGAAGGCGTTCCTGACTCTGCAACATCACGTAACAAGTCTTTCATCAAATCGGCTTGTTCGCTATTAAGTAGATTTTCTTTCCAAACCTGCCCCGTTTCTTCTGAAGCAAGTAAGGTTGGTTTCAACATATTCCCCTCATTTAAGAAGGTAGTATAAGCAGTTGCAAGATGTAAAGAGCTCATTTCCAGTTCTCCTTGGCCATAGCTTGAATTGGCTAGCAGTACTTCATCTTCCAGCTTTCCATCAGAAGAAATACTTGATGCTGTGAATGGATAAGGATAAGGTAGTTCTTCCCCGAATCCAAATTCTTTTAGCCCTTTTACGTATGCTTCACTTCCCATATTTACTGCCTGCATGGCAAAGTAAATGTTATCAGAACGGACTAGGGCATCTTGTAAATCGACAGGGCCATTGGATTCTGATACGCGGGTAACCGCATATTCTCCCCATCCTTGGCCATTGCTCCATGTTAAGCCGTCGATTTCCAACCCTTCATTTGGATCAATGCTGCCATTTTTCAAACCAATTGCAGATGTGATCGGTTTTAAGGCTGACCCTGGTGCAAAGGTTGCTGAGAAACGATTCAGTAATGGTTGCTGTTCATTCGATTGTAAATTCTCCCACAGGTTTGGATCCGTACCATAAAGAATTTGGTTCGGGTCAAATGACGGGCTGCTTACAAGTGCAATGGTTTCCCCGGTTTTAGGGTTTATAGCAGAAGCAGTTCCGGCATCTTCTTCAAAGGAATTAAAGATGCTTTCTTGGACATTGACGTCAATCGTTACTGTAATATTCTCCCCATTTTGCACAGGAGTTTCTGCAAGTACTACAGGCTCTTGATTTTCTTTTACGACTTCAATTCGTGTTCCTTTTTTTCCGCGAAGTTGTTCTTCATAAAGACTTTCTAGACCTCTTTTCCCAATAACATCATTAGCGGTATACACACCTGGTTCTTGTTCCTCTAACTCTTCAGCGGTAATATCCCCAATATAGCCTACTAATTGACCTGCTGCTTCACCAGCTGGGTATACTCTTCCGGTAACTTCTCTTCCGGCTACTCCGTTAATTTCCCATAATTGAGAAAGAAGTTCTTCCTCTGATGAAGGAACATTCTTAAGTGGAACAAATAGATCAGGCTCTACCCATGATGCATTTAGTGACTCGTTTATGGACTCTACGGAAAGACCAAGAAGATCGGCAAGCTCTTGCTTACTCTGTTCTGGGTTACTGCCAAGTTTTCCTGGAATTACGCCAATTTCATTAATTGTGTCATTAATTGCAAGGGGCATTTGATTTCGATCAAGGATTTCCCCGCGTGTAGGGGTTTCAGTCTGAATACTAATTTCCCCGCCATCTTTCAGTTCTGGAAAAATAAAGCCGGGGTCCCACTGAACATACCAGTTTTTTTCATCTTCTTCTCCTTGTTGAACAAGGGTTGCTTCATAGCTGAAATCTATAGGTCCTGCAATACTCTCCATTTCTACTTCAAATGGGATGGTAGCCGTCCCTTCCTCCATGGCTGTTTCCAACTCCTCTTCGCCTAATTCCGTAAAGGAGATAGATAAGTCAGAAATCCCAAGATCTTCGTATAGTTTAGTATAGCGATCCACGTATTCTTCCGTTGGATAAGCTTCTGCTGACTCGGTTGCTACCATGTCATAGGCTTCGGAAAATTCCTGCTCACTCCAATGGTTTACATACGTATCAAACCGTTCATTTGGTGTTGTTTCGTCATTTGAACAGCCAGCTAACCCTATCATGAAGATAGCAGCTGCGGCTACTGTTAGCTTTTTCATCGGATCCCCCTCCAAAAATGTCTATCTAGTAAACTAGGTCTATTATAACACGTTTAACAACGAATTCAGGAATAAAAAAGACCACAAGGAAGGGAAAATCCAAGTTACCTTTTATTTACTTTAACCTGGCTGTAAGCCCCCATTACAAAAAGGCGGGAAGCAATTAAGTATTCTAAGTGGGCAATTTTCATAGAAAGTCTAAAACCGGAGACTATTACTTTTCTGCTTCTACTGGGAGTGCTGTAATAATATAACGGTCTGGTGCACTGCCAACAAAAGAAAAAGGGTAGCAAGTCGTTAATGTCAACACTTCCTCAGGAGCCGTAGGGGAAATAACAGTACGATCATCAGCATCTACAATTTTTGTATCCACTATTTCATATGTAAAGTTTCCATAAGGAACTTTTACGGTTAGATGGTCACCAAGCTCTAGCTCTCCCATGCTGCGAAACACCGTGTCGCGATGCCCAGATAGAACAATTTGATCGTTCTGACCTGGGTAAGCTGTTCCTCTGTAATGTCCTACACCTTTTTCAAGCTCGTCTTCATCGGTACCTTCTACAATCGGTAACTCTGCATCAAGCCGTGGGATATGGAGGATCCCTGCCGTATTACCCATTTCAGGGGAAAAACTTTCTGCCGTTTCTGCTGGTTGTTCGCTCGCTGTTTCGTCAGATTCTTTGGCTCCTTCATCCAGCATAGCTTGGGCTTCTGCCAAACTATTTTTTTGCGCCTGCGCTGTATGGAACCACTGGTAACCACCTACACCTAGTAAAACAAGACCGGCAACTATTAGTAAAAGGGAGAGCTTTTTCATAGGCAATTCTCCTTGCGTTCGTTATTTACTATTAGTATATATAAAGCCATCATTTTTTTAAAGAGCAGAGAACAGTACAATATTAAATAAAGTTACTTTATTAAGAACAAAAAGTTCGTTATAAAAATAAAAAAGTAAGTTATTTAAAGATATAACGAGAAAAACAAAGCAAAACGTTCTATATATCGAATTATTGACCGAATATGAAGTTTTTCAAACTACGAAATATGACCTATACTGCAAGTAATCGTTCGTTATATAAAACAAAAATGTAGATAAAAAGAACGATAAGTATACATAGGAAGGGGGATGCTCGCTGTATATGAAGAGGATGGAAGCAGTGGCCTTACGCTTATCAAGGTAGTGAACATGTAATTCTTCAGAGATCAGCAGCGGAACGTATCTCACTATATGTAAAAAATTAGAGGAGGAATTTTATTATGAGCATGAAGAAAAAATTAGGTTTAGGTATTGCAACAGCAGCACTTGGTATTTCATTAGTTGGTGGAGGAACATTTGCTTATTTTAGTGATACAGCAGAAACAAATGGAACGTTTGCTGCAGGTACATTAGATCTTAATGCTAACCCGTCTACAATCATTGATGTAGAAAACATTAAGCCTGGGGATTGGATGAACCGTTCGTTCACTCTTGGAAATGGTGGATCACTAGAAATCGCTGAAGTACTGCTTGAGACTTCCTATGAAGTAACAGATGCAGCGGGCGACAACGAGGGTGTAGATTTTGGTGATCATATCCGTGTTAACTTCTTCTGGAATGAAGATAAAGCATTACTAGGACCTTTGTCTCCTGACCAAGTTGTCTTCTTTACAACTCTTTCTGAATTAAAGGAAATGACTCCTGATGCGGTAGCTAATGAAATTTTTGTTCCTTATTTTGAAGAATTTGGTGGGCTAGAGCCAGGCGATGAAGATCAATTACATGTTCAATTCGAATTCGTTGATAATGGCGAAGATCAAAACGTCTTCCAAGGAGATTCTCTTGAGCTTAAATGGGACTTCACTGGATACCAAGGAGAAGGCGAAGAAAAATAAATCAGTTAGAAAGGCGGGAATCCCCGCCTTTCTTCCATACATAATTAAGAAAAGAGATTGCTTCCGTAAGTGCAGCAGGAGACCGCTACATTTACGAAAGCAATCCATCATGTTGAAATGTTGAATGGAGGGAAATATGTTGCGAATGAGCCGGTTGCGGAAATTTAGAAGATACAAGCAATTTGTGACGTTATGGAAGGTTGCAGCGATTTGTTATATTTCTATCTTTACACTCGGATACCTCGCTTCCGGAACAGGAGCCTATTTCGTATCCAAACAAGAAAACGAGCAGACTATTCAAGCAGGAACATGGTGGGATGGCAGTGAGTTGGCTTTTATAGGCAAACCGAAAATAGGGAAAGACTCTTGTCCCGGTGCAGTTTTAACTGTCGAACTGAAAAACAATGGAGAAAAAATGACGGAGCCAACTATCTATGAAGTATTCTTTTCTGAAAAAGGCAACCCAAAAAAGTCAGGAGAAAAAGTAGGTAGTGGAGAAATTTCGCTTCTAGAAAAAGGGGAGAAGGTTACATTAACTCACACCGTAGAGCAGGAAGGTTTTTACATTTTTAAAACCTATCAGCATCCATTATATGGAGAAGAAACAGAGGGCAAACAGGAGATTTGGAGCAAGAAAGTAAAGCTCGACTGTAAGGAAAAGCAAGTAAAAGAAAAACTGGAAAAAGAAAAAGTAGAGGAGAAGAAAGAAACTCCTCCTTCTAATACAAATTCTGAACAGGAAGAAGCTACTAATAAGAAAGAAGACAATCAAAAAGAACAACAACCTGAAAAGGAAAATAAAGAAGAGCCACCAACTGAAGAGAAAAGCGAAACGGAAACAGAAAAGCAGGAAGCTAAAGAGCAAAAAGCAACGGAAGAAGAATCTTCTGAGGAGCAGGAAGAAGACAACGTACAAACCAAGCAAGAGCAACAAAGTAATGGAAAAGAAGAAAGTGCTGAAGATCAACCAAAAGATTTAAAAGAGGAAGAGGGAGAATAAAATGTCATTTAAGCTAGTAAGAAAATGGGTTAGCCGTTTGACCACGTATCTCTTGTTTGCTGTATTAATTGTCATGGCAGTCGTCGTTGTTTCCTCTAAAGCTTCAGGTGGAGAACCTGAAATTGCAGGTTACCAGCTAAAAACGGTACTATCTGGATCCATGGAACCGGGTATCCAAACAGGCTCTTTAATCGCTGTAAAACCTGGTGGAGATATGACAAGGTTCACGGATGGAGATGTCATTACATTTATGGACCAGGAAGAAAAACTGATTACCCACCGCATCACGGAAGTTTTAACGAGTGGAGATCAAGTGATGTATCGCACTAAAGGGGATAACAACAACGCGGAAGACTTAGAACCTGTTTTATCGCAAAATGTTGTAGCAGAATATACGGGTTTCACCATTCCTTACATCGGTTACTTGGTTAATTTTGCACAATCCCAAAATGGCGCATTTTTGCTGCTTATCCCAGGGATCTTGTTGCTTTGCTACTCAGGCCTTACGATTTGGCGAACACTCGGTGAAATTGAAAAACAGAATAAAAAAGAAACCAAGAATCTGGAAGAAGGACAGTCACTTTCTTCTTAATAGATGGCAATGCCAATTAAAGGGGGGTGGATTCCATGCGAAAACGGTTCTTAATTTCAAGTCTCATTATACTACTATGTGCTTTCGTTCCATGGAGTTTTGTTTCAGCTGCTAATGCTAATACGGCTAACGACGAGCAACAGGAGATAGATATTCAACTATCGCCAAATAATTATCTCTTTCAGGTTCCTAATATGAAACCAGGTGATTGGGCGCCAAGGAGTCTTACTATATTAAATAATGGCCGACAGGACTTTACCTATGCGGTAGAACTTCAGAATACGATTGAGGATACAAAGCTATTTGATGCATTAATCATTAAGGTAATGGACGGAAATAAAGAGCTATATAGCGGGAACCTACCCAGCTTTAACCTTCCAGCCAGTAACCTTGCAGCAGGCGAGCAAGAAGCTCTGGACATGACAGTTTATTTTCCAGAGCACTTAGGTAACGAGTTTCAAGGACTAGCGGCGGAATTTGTGCTAACGGTAACAGCAGAAGGGGAAGAAGATCAGCAGGATGTTATAAGTGTAGGCAGCAATGTAGGTAATGGCGATGGAAACGGGGCAATATTACCTGATACAGCAACAAGTATATTTACCCTTCTCCTTATCGGAACAATTTTATTATCAGTTGGTGGTGTTATCCTCTGCATTAAAAAGGTACAGTCACTAAAAAGTCAGCGTATTTAGTTAGTTTCCATATCCTTCGACAAAACCGGTGTTAAGTAAATTCTTGAACCTACAAAACTAGTTGAAATAAGACAAAAGAACCTACGCAAATAGTCGCAGAATTATAGTATCATATCACTAGGCAGTTCTAATTAATAGCAGAACGAGAAAATTCCTCCAGAAAAAGGCATACTCATCGAAAGCTGGGGACGCAAAACCACAGATCTAAGGCATAAGCTATGATGGCTGGGTTATCTGGAAATTAAAATGGGGGATAGGGATATGGAAAAAATAGTGGAGCAGGTTTCTTTAGATCGTGAATGGGTTGAGTTAATTAAAAGGGCAAAGCATCTAGGGATGACACCAGAGGAAATACGTCAATTCCTACAGCAGTCGGAATCTATACATAATGCTTGAATTTAATTGTACTTTATATAGAACTCCTCACCCACTTTATGTTATAATTCGCTTTGAAAGAAGGTGAGGGTTTGATCGGTGAAAAAATCAAACAACTTCGTAAAGAAAAAAAGATGTCAATCTCTGAATTAGCTGAAAGAGCAGGGGTTGCTAAATCATACCTTAGTTCTATTGAGCGAAACCTTCAGACAAATCCATCGATCCAGTTTATTGAAAAAATAAGCACCGTTCTGGGAACGACCGTAAATGATCTTTTAAGGGAAGAGGATATAACCGGTCCAGAGGATTTAGATGACGAATGGTTGAAAATCGTCCAGGAGGCAATGGAGTCTGGTGTTTCAAAGGAACAATTTAAGGAATACCTTGAGTTTAACAGATGGCGAAGTAATAATGGTAGATAACCTAACCGAAGAGCCGTTGCAGCGATGCACGGTTTTTTATTTTGACTTTTGTTCTTGCAGTTTGGTGTAAGGAAGGTTATTTTAATAGATGGAACTTCTTAATTCCTTGCAAGTAGGTAGATAATATTTAAAATGAAGTACACTGCTTTCTAGACAAGTTTTGGCATGTCTGCACGAGGAGAAATAATATGAACAAACACCTATACTGGCTTTTGCCCATATGCTGGATGGGGGTAATTTTTTATTCGTCACATCAGCCTTATGAGAATCAGGATGTGAGACCACTTCTAAGCAATCTTTTTAACGTGGATTTTCTAGAACCCTATTTAAACTGGATATCTTTTTCCTACCACAATAGTGTCGTGAGTGTCGAGCAATTAGGCGTTGCTGGTTTTCTTGAATTTTTTATCCGTAAGGGTGCGCATGTAACGGTTTTTCTCGTACTCTGTTCATTTTTTTATATAGCATTACGAAAATCGGGATTACTCGTGCGTAACAAAGCTATGATACTTTCTTTAATACTTACAGTAATATATGCCATCTCGGATGAAGTTCATCAGGGATTCACCCCAAATAGAACCCCATATGCTGGCGATGTGTTACTAGATAGCTTTGGCGCCCTATTAGCTGTAGTTGGTATAGCATTTTTTAATAGGATAAAACAGAAAAGACGTTACTAAATATCCTATGATCAACGAATTAGATAATAAAGTAATAAATTTTTGTGAAATTTGTTTTTATGCGACAACGTTCGACATCATTCTGCACGATCGTATGCTAATATGCTACAGGTAAGATATTTTCTAAAAGGCGGGAATTAATCATGCTCGAGCAAGAAAAATTTAAAACAATGCTAAAAAAGGTAATTCAGGACACGGAAAACCAAAACATACAGTCCTCTCAGGAAATGATTCAAGCGTTAATAAATGAACTTACACACCAAAGGCTGATGCCTAATGTGCCACAGACTGGAATAAAAAAATAAAGACTAGATAAACCCTCACTGCATTGTAAAATGCAGTTTTTTCTTTCTCCAAAAAAAGTGGTATGATAGACAAGTGCAGAAGGAGGATATGAGATGCAAATTAAACCTATTTACATAAAAAATGTGACCGTTTTTTCGGAAGAAGACATCCTTGAAAATTGCGCTCTCCTTTTAGAGAACGGAAAAATCTCCAAAATTGGAATACAAGAGGAAAGTAACCTACCAGAAAATGTAGAGTTCATTGATGGGAAAGGCAAACTAGTAATTCCTGGATTTATTGATGGACATATACATGGGGCGAATGGCGCAGATGTAATGGATGCAACCAGTACAGCGCTAGATATGATGACAGAGGCTTTGCCATGGGAAGGTACCACAAGCTTTCTCGCAACAACGATTACACAGGCACCTGAAAATATCGACAAAGCTTTAGAAGCAGTTGCAGTATATGAGAATAAGCCAGGACAAGCTGAAGTTATTGGCGTACATTTGGAAGGTCCTTTTATTGAAAAAACAAAAGCGGGTGCACAACCCCATGCATTTATAAAGGAACCTGATAGGCAACAATTTGAACGATGGCAACATTTATCAGGGAATAAGATTAAAACGATCACAATGGCACCTGAACATGATCCGGATGGTACATTTATTAAATATTTAACAGAGCAAGGAATTAATGTTTCTGCTGGACACACTGCAGCAGGTTTTTCAGAAATTAAACAAGCTGTAGAGCATGGAGTTAGGCAAATTACCCACTTATGTAATGCCATGAACGGTATCCATCACCGAGATATCGGAACAGTTGGCGCAGCCTTTATGCTACAAGAATTGCGTGCAGAGTTAATCGCAGATGGGATACATGTTAGCCAGAAAATGTTGGAATTAATTTACCAAAACATGGGGAGTAAACGACTCATGCTTATTACGGATGCTATGCGAGCGAAATGCTTACAAAAGGGGCAGTATGAGCTCGGCGGTCAACCAGTAGAAGTAACCGAAGGCCGTGCCGTGTTAGAGGATGGTACATTGGCTGGTAGTATTCTTAAGATGCGTGATGGGGCGAAGCAAATGCTTGAGATAGAAGGCGTCACCATAAAGGAAGTAATTGAAATGACTTCTGTCAATCCTGCAAAGCAGTTAAATCTCTATCATCGAAAAGGGAGTATAGCTGTAGGAAAGGATGCAGACTTATTATTAGTTGACCGTGACTTACATATCACGTGTACGATTTGTCGCGGGGAAGTAGCGTTTAGGGAGGAATAAAGGATGCAATTAAGAGCAGTTAAAAACTATGAGGAAATGAGTATCTTAGCAAGTTCCATGCTGGTAGAAAAGGTCAATAAACTTGAGCGACCAGTACTTGGCCTTGCAACGGGTTCCACACCAGAAGGTTTATATAAACAATTAATTAAACAGTATGAAGAGAAGAAAGTCAGCTTTCAACATGTCAAAACGTTTAATTTAGATGAATATGTAGGTTTAAACAAGCAGGATGAACAAAGCTATCATTATTATATGAAAGACAAGCTATTTCGCCATGTTGATATACCAGAGCAACATGTTCATCTACCAAACGGCGCTGCAGCGAATTTAGATGAGGAATGCAAGGCATATGAATCAAGAATTAAAGAGAATGGTGGAATTGATGTCCAAATACTAGGGATTGGGTTGAACGGCCATATCGGGTTTAATGAACCTGGAACCAGCTTTTCCAGTAGAACGCATCTCGTCGATCTTGCACCATCAACAAGACAAGCAAATGCTCGCTTTTTTACTAGCTTAGAACAGGTCCCAGAACAGGCCATTACAATGGGAATTGATACGATTATGCAAAGCAAGGAAATTCTTCTGCTTGTTTCAGGCGAAAAAAAGGCAAAAGCAGTTGCCAGAATGGTGGAGGGAGACATAACAGAAGAATTCCCTGCATCTATATTGCAGAAGCACCCAAATGTTAGGGTAATTGGAGATGAAGCTGCACTTTCTTTATTATAAAGTTGGTGAGCGGCTTTCTATGAAGGAACATCCTTTTCCATATATTTTTTCTCAGATTTGGTAATTTTAGCTTGGTCACTTGTCAAATCGATCATCCAATCCTGGAAGCTATCTTCTTCTCCAGTTTTGACAAAAACGATAAATTCGACCTTGTCCATGTAGTTGATTGTTTCCAGGATGTAATTAGATTGCCGCAGGACATTTTCCAACTTGCCCAGCAACGTGTAATCGACGGTTACCGACATACCTTGCATTAATTGTCTCTCCACAATGCCACTGCCTCGTAGAGCTTCGGTGGTGGCATTGCCATAAGCGCGGATTAATCCACCAGCTCCTAATTTTATGCCGCCAAAGTATCTCGTTACAACGACAACGGTATCTTTTAGGTTTTTCTTTTTTAACACTTCCAGAATCGGTACACCAGCTGTTCCACTAGGCTCTCCATCATCGTTTGCTTTTTGGATATGATCATGTTCACCGATCATATAGGCGGAGCAATTATGTGTAGCCGCAGCGTGTTTCTTTTTTATTTCCTGGATAAATTGTTGGGCTGCTTCTTCTGTTTCAACTCTTGCTACATGTCCAATAAATCGTGACTTTTGGATGACGATTTCTTCAATTCCTGTTTGTTTTACTGTAAAATAAGTTGCTAACATATGGCATGTAGCCTCCTAACATACGTGATATAATAATAGAGTTAACGGTACGAATGAAAATGGACGCTTTATACGTTTCGTCCAGTGCACCCTAACGTACATAGGTACGAAGTCGGGTCTAAGAAAATGTTAGATGTATGAAAAAAGACCCTATAAAAAAAGTGAATATATACGTATAATTATAACATAGGTTGGTGGGAGACGATGGCACAAAAGATTAGCGAAACAGCACTCGATTATATTATTAATGAAATGATTGAGGTAGTCGAAAACAGCAAGGACGAGATTTTTAATATTAGTGAAGAAGCACGTAAGGAGCATGAACATCTTGTCCGGGAATTAAAAGACACAAAGCACAAAGTCGCCCAGCATATCGAGGATGGAGACCAGTTAGAACAGAAAGTACGGTTCTCCAGACAAAGACTTGCAGAGGTAAGCAGGTATTTCGATAGATATTCAGAAAATGAAATTCGCGAAGTCTATGAAAATACCCATGCCATGCAAACAAAACTAGCAATGCTTCGCCAGGAAGAGAGCGCTCTAAGAGAGAAACGTGATGACCTGGAAAGGCGCTTAATATCTTTAAGTCAAACCATTGATAGAGCAGAAGGATTAGCTGGGAAAATCTCAGTCGTTCTTAACTATTTACATGATGACTTTCGTCAAGTAAACGAAATGATTGAGGAAGCGAAAGAAAAGCAAGAGTTTGGACTTAAAATCATCGAAGCCCAAGAGGATGAACGAAGGAAGATATCCAGAGAGATTCACGACGGCCCAGCCCAAATGCTTGCTAATATTTTACTCCGTTCTGAGCTGGTAGATCGTATCTTTCGCCAAAATAATGTAGACCAAGCATTGGATGAAATTAAGGATATTCGCAAAATGATAAGATCCTCCCTCTATGAGGTTCGGCGAATTATTTATGATTTACGACCAATGGCGCTGGATGACCTAGGTCTTATTCCTACCATTAGAAAGTATGTGGCGACAATCGCTGATTACAATAACTTAAAAATAGAATTTGCTTCCATTGGCGAAGAAAAGCGATTGAACACAAAGTATGAGGTTGCCTTCTTTCGTCTCGTGCAAGAAGCTGTTCAAAATGCTGTAAAACATTCAGAAGCGACAGCCATCCAGGTTAAACTGGAAATATGCAAGCAAAATTTAACAATGCTAATTAAAGACAATGGAAAAGGCTTTGATACAACCATGAAACGAGACAAGTCTTTTGGTCTAATTGGAATGAGAGAGAGAGTAGAGATGCTAGAAGGAAATCTAGAGATAAATTCCAGCATTGGCAAGGGGACATCCATTCTCATAAAAGTTCCTTATATGCCTAGCTAAGGTTATACTAATGGTAGAGCCTATGAATTTCTAAAAAATATTACACATATAACCAATTTATCTATCATCATATCGTAGTAGGGAAAAAAGAAAAAAGCCTGGAGGAACAAAATATGAATTCGACAGAAAAACAGATACGAATTGTATTAATTGATGATCATAAACTATTTCGCGAAGGGGTAAAACGAATCCTTGATTTTGAACCTTCTTTTGAGGTGGTAGCAGAAGGAGACGACGGTTCTGTCGCTTCAAAGCTAGTTAAAGAAAATAATCCAGATGTAGTCTTAATGGATATTAACATGCCGAATATGAACGGGGTACAAGCTACTGCAGACCTAGTTCGCTATTTTCCAAACACAAGTGTCATTATTTTATCTATCCATGATGATGAAAGTTATGTGACGCACGCTTTAAAAACAGGTGCACAAGGATATTTACTCAAAGAAATGGATTCAGATGCGTTAATCGAAGCGATAAAAGTTGTAACAGAAGGTGGCTCTTACCTTCATCCTAAAGTTACTCATAATTTAGTTTTAGAATATAGAAGACTTGCTAAAGAAAACAATACCAATATGTCCGAAAGCGGAATAGAATATCGGAAACCATTGCATTTACTTACAAAGAGAGAATGTCAAGTCCTTCAGCTTCTGGCAGACGGTAAGAGTAACCGTGCCGTTGCAGAGACGTTATACATTAGTGAAAAAACAGTGAAAAACCATGTTAGCAACATTTTGCAAAAAATGAATGTAAATGACCGTACACAAGCTGTAGTCTCAGCAATTCGTAAAGGTTGGGTAGAGGTACTCTAGGAAACTTCTCCCTTGTAATCTATATTTGTTCCTGCCATAAATGCAGTATAATATTTGGCTAGTTAGACTATAGCTATCACCCCGGCTTTAATGGCTGGGGTGTTTTTTTATGTCCCACCATCGTTTTGTATAACAAACTGGTGCATTTTAATAAGGATTCATGTAAAATAAAAATGGACTAAGGTATTATTCGACTAACAATAATAGATACATACGTAATATACTTAAAATGGTGCAAAAAAAGGAGAAGGTAATCATGAAAGTTGCTGTTATGACAGACAGTACAGCATATATTCCCGAAGATATTCGACAACAGCACAATATACATATGGTTCCACTTAGTGTCGTTTTTGAGGACGGATCTTATAGAGAAGAGATGGATATTTCGACCGAAACCTTCTATCAGAAAGTAAAGTCTATTAAGGGACTCCCTAAAACTTCTCAGCCATCCATTGGATATGTGACAGAAAAATTGGAAGAGCTAGCCAAGGATTATGATGCCGTTATTTCTGTTCATCTTTCCAGTGGCATTAGTGGCACTTACCAGACTGTTGCAAGTGCAGGAGGAATGGTTGAAGACATAGAAGTATATGCGTTTGATTCGGAATTGAGCTGTATGCCTCAAGGCTTTTATGCACTAGAGGCAGCAGAATTAGCAAAACAAGGGAAATCACCTGAAGAAATAATGAACAGGCTTCAGACAATGAAACAAACCATGCGTGCTTATTTCATGGTAGATGATTTAACAAACCTGCAGCGCGGTGGCAGGCTTAATGGTGCCCAAGCAATCGTTGGCAGTTTGCTTCAAGTAAAACCTGTATTACATTTCGTGGACAAAGTAATCGTCCCATTTGAAAAAATCCGCACACGTAAAAAAGCTATTGCTAGAATTATGGGAATGGTAGAAGAAGATGCAGCAAAAGGAAGCGAGCTTCGTGTTGTCTTTATCCATGCAAACAACGAAGACGCTGCAATTGAATTACAGCAAACCTTTTTAGAAAAATACCCTAATATGGACACCTCGATCAGCTATTTTGGCCCGGTTATCGGCACCCACTTAGGCGAAGGTGCTATCGGCGTAGGCTGGTATGTAAAATAAAGGAAATCGAAGAGCTACACTGCGGGGCAGTTAGCTCTTCTTTCATAAAGAAAGGACTGATCACCATGATACAGAATAAGCAAGATCATGAGAATCTTGCCAGAAACTTCGCTGGTAAATTATTGCTCCGTCAAGAAATCCCCCTCTCAGAGCCCCACTTTTCTCAAGCAATTTCCCAAAATTTATTTCGTCCCACACCTCCTTTTTCCAAGAAAGCTTTCAACTTACAATGTAATCGTTGTGGAAATAATGCAAAACATCTTCTTGCGGAATATCCATGCAGTGTTTGTGGAACTTCCCATCTTTATTGTCGGAAATGTATTACGATGGGGCGGGTAAGCGCGTGTAATAAGCTTTATGAATGGACTGGACCTGCACCAAATTGGGAACACTACGTAGCTCCCTGCTCCTGGGAGGGCACGTTAACAGAAGGGCAACAACAGGCTGCCGACCGGATTGCTACTGCTGTTAAAAATAGGGAGAGAGAATTCCTTACTTGGGCTGTTTGTGGGGCAGGTAAAACAGAAATGCTCTTTCCCGCCATTACAGCAGCTTTACAGCAGGGAAAAAGAATTTGCTTAGCTACCCCAAGAGCAGACGTGGTACGGGAATTAAAACCACGTATTCAGAAAGCATTTGAGAAGGTCCCTGTACAAGCCCTTTATGGTGGTAGTCAGGATAAGGAAGGCTCTTCCCAGCTTTTACTTGCCACAACCCATCAATTACTTCGCTTCAAGCAGGCTTTTGACGTGATGATTATTGATGAGATCGATGCCTTTCCTTTTCATGCAGATTCCTCTCTATCCTATGCTGCACAGCGAGCTATTCATCCTGGTAGTACGCTGATTTACTTAACTGCAACACCAAGAAAACAGCATATAAGACGAATACGAAATAAACGGTTGCCCCACATATTTGTTCCGAAACGATTTCACGGTCATCCTCTTCCTGTTCCCACCTTAAAGCAGGTTTCTCAATTAAAACGTCATTTGAGAAATAAACAGCTACCTCCAGCTTTTTATAAATGGCTACAGGCGCGCAAACAACCCAAAAGGCAGATCCTTGTGTTTGTTCCAACCATCGCCTTAGCTGAACAGTTCCTAACCCCAGTCGTAAATCTTCTATTAGATCAACATTTGATTACATCTACACAGCAGGCAAGTGCGGTGCATGCTGCCGATGCAGACAGGGAAGAAAAAGTGCAATTCTTTCGTAATCAATCGCTATTTTTACTTCTTACGACTACAATCCTTGAACGAGGTGTTACCTTTCCATCTGTTGACGTAGTTATTCTTGATGCAGGGCATTCGGTGTTTGATCAAGCAGCCATTGTTCAGATAGCAGGAAGAGCAGGTAGGAGCCCTGATGATCCAGAGGGAGAAGTCGTTCTCTTTCATGACGGAAAAACAAACGCGATGGTAGAAGCAGTGGACTCTATTAAACAAATGAACAAACGAGGGGGCTTTGTATAATGCATTGTTTATGGTGCGAAATGGAAATCATACCTACTGTTCACTGGGGGAACCTTGTTCAAGCATCTCGCCCATCTTTCCTTTGTGAAGAATGTACTAAAAAGCTTGAACGTATAAAAGGAAGACGCTGTACGAAATGTAGTCGAAAAACCTCAGAACGAATTTGTCAGGATTGCCAGTGGTGGGGGAGCCAGCAAGAGGATCCACTTAGTACAAATCATTCTGTCTACGCTTATAATGAGTTCATGCAAGAAGTCATCGCAAAATGGAAGTATCGCGGAGATTATGTGCTTAAAGATATATTTGCAGAGGCTTTCATTCAAACGTTTATTAAAGTATTTGGGAAGCAGAAAGATGCGCAACTGATTCCGATTCCTTTAAGTAATGCCCGCTTAAAAGAAAGAGGGTTTAATCAAGCAGAGGCACTCGCCAATTCTTTACCAAACCCATCATTAAATTTACTTTCTAGAACGGGTGAAGAAAAACAATCAAAAAAGTCTAGGAAGGAAAGAGTGACAGGGAAAAATCCATTTGTCATCAAAGAAACACTTAACAAACCGGCTATTTTGGTCGATGATATATATACAACAGGTACAACATTAAGACATGCAGCAGATCTTTTACGCCAAAATGGTTGCCCTGAGGTTAATGCGTTTACCTTGATTAGAGGGTAGTTTCTGCTGTGATATTATAATAGAATTAAAGGAGAACGTGTGTAATGGCTGAATTAGCAAACTGCTCCCGTTGCGATGCGGTGTTTGTAAAAGAAATCCGGGATATCTGCCAGAAATGTTATAAAGAGGAAGAAGCAGCATTTGATATAGTTTACCGTTTTTTACGCGAGCGAAAAAATAGAGAAGCGACACTCCAAGAGGTTGTGAACGCGACAGGTGTAGAACAAACCTTGATCTTAAAGTTTGTCAAACAAAAAAGATTACGCACGTCACAATTCCCCAAGCTTTCTTATCCCTGTGCGAAATGTGGTGAACCCATTATTACAGGTGAATTATGTGAAAGTTGCGTGAAGGGGTTTAAAGCAGATCTAGAAAAATTCGAGGAAATTAGATCAGTTGAACAAAAAAGTGAACAAAAAGAACCAGGTAAAACCTACTATTTATTTGATAAATGATGATTCATCCTTCAAAAATAAAATTTATAACCGATATAATGAACAAGAGAAGAACGCGGAAGATATATATAAGAATATTCATTAAAGAGGTGTGAAGGTAATGAAGATTAATGGCCCAAATCAAACGAATTTTAATCCATATAAAAATAGTATTCAGAAACATACGGAAATAAAAAGGGAAGCAAAGCAGGATCAATTGGAAATATCAAACCAAGCGAAACAGTTACAAGAGGGCGAAAAAGCAAACCCTGAGCGTGCAGCATATGTCCAAAGCATAAAAAAGGCTGTAGATGCTGGCGAATATAAGGTAGATGCAGAGAAAACAGCACAGAAAATGATTGATTTCTGGTCAGGAAAATAACGGATCTAGAAAAGCAGGGAGGATAGCATCATGTCAATTCAGAATGTACAACAAGCATTAACTAATCTAGTGAAGCTTCATGAGACTTTACTGGAAATCTCCCAAGAAAAAACAGAAGTCATCAAAGAAGGCAAGGTAGATAAGCTGCAAGCTATTCTAGTTAAAGAGAGAAAGCGAGTTCGTGAATTAGAAAAAGCAGAGACAGTAAGAATTCAGGCAGTGGATGCATATGTACAAGAACATCCTTCTATTACAGGTGCTTCCATTACCTCTTTGCTAGAATATATAGAAATGGAGAAAGATAGAGCGGATTTGGAAGCTAGCGCCATTTCGTTAACGGAAGCTATTACGAAATTGAAACAACAAGAAGAGCTAAACCGAGCGTTAATTAGCCAATCCATGCAATTCGTACAGCTTTCACTCGATTTGATGAATCCATCTCTTAAAAATATGAACTACGGTGAAGGAAAACCAGCATCATCTGCTGCCAAACGATCGGTTTTTGATTCAAAGGCTTAATAAAGGATAAAGGAGCAGGACAATGAGTACATTTCACGGATTGGAAATGGCCAAGCAAGCGCTTTTTACACAGCAATCAGCGCTTTATACAACGGGTCACAATATTTCAAATGCAAATACAGAAGGATACTCTAGACAGCGGGTTAATTTTGAAACCATGAACCCATACCCGGCTGGCTCAAGAAACCGCCCACAGATTCCAGGTCAATTAGGAACTGGCGTCGAAGCAGGTTCTGTGGAAAGAGTGAGGGATAAATTCCTTGATTACCAATACCGTTCAGAGAATAGTAAGACCGGCTATTGGCAAACGCTTTCCGATTCTTACGTGAGAATGGAAGGCATTATGAATGAACCTTCTGATAGTGGTCTATCGAAAACGATGGATAGCTTTTGGCAATCGCTACAGGATCTAGCAACAACACCAGAAAATTCTGGTGCACGTTCTGTTGTAGCAGAGCGAGGACTCGCAGTTGCAGAAACGTTTAACTATCTATCAGAATCATTAAGCTCAATACGAACAGATTTACAAACACAAATCAATGTATCTGTAAGTGATGCTAATTCACTGTTAAGGCAAATTGATGGCGTTAACCAACAAATAAGTTCCCTAGAGCCGCATGGCTATCTGCCAAATGATCTATATGATGAGCGAGACAGATTAATAGATAAACTATCGAGTATGATGAACATCAAGGTAACTTATAGCGAAAGCTCTGAAAGCTCACCCAAAATAGCGGATGGACTTGCCAGCATTGAAGTGGTTGATAATAAAGGGAAAGCTCTAACACCACCTGTCAAACTAGTAGATGGCAGCAATGCAGGAAATCCTGGAGCGGTGAATGAGATTGCAGTAGAGTATGCAGATGACAATACCGCTGCAGTAACAGGCCTGACTGTAGGTGGAAATTCGATAATGGCATCGAATGGTTCGATCAAAGGGTTGATTGATGCATACGGTCATCAATCAGGAACGGGCGTAACAGGAACTTATACGGATATGCTAACAAATCTTGATAAAATGGCTAGTACATTTGCGGAAGCTTTTAACGCTGTTCATCGTTCAGGAGAGGATCTTGACGGAAATGCAGGCGTCAACTTCTTTGAATTTAAGGACGGCCTTGATGGCACAGCAGAAGGGCTCACCGTTAACCAGGATATTTTAGATGAGCCAGAATTAATTGCAGCATCTCCAGGGGATGAGACAGGAAATTCCGGAAATGGAGGAAATGCTTCAAATCTGGCCGATGTATTTAATGACACGTCACTAGCTAATGATCCATTAGGAGAGAACACGTCCGTGAACACCTTCTACCAGTCGTTAATTGGGGAGATGGGGGTTCAAGCACAGGAAGCAAGTAGAATGACGAACAATGCAAATGTTCTTCGTTCCCAAGTACAAGACCAACGTATGTCGGTAAGCTCCGTATCCTTGGATGAAGAAATGTCTAATATGATCAAATTCCAGCACGCGTATAGTGCTGCTGCAAGAAGTATGACGACAATCGATGAAATGTTAGATCGTGTTATCAATAATATGGGATTAGTCGGAAGGTAGGTAAGATAAATGCGTATTACACAAGGAATGCTGTCTAATAACATGCTCCGTAATTTAACATCCAGCTATGCAAAAATGGATACGTTGATGGATCAGGTTAGCACGGGTAAAAAAATAAACCGTCCTTCCGACGATCCGGTTATTGCCATGAAAGGCATGGGTTATCGCACACAGCTTAAAGAAATTGAACAATATAAACGAAATACAAGTGAAGTGCATAATTGGATGGATAATACGGATGCCTCACTTGATAAAGCTACCCAAACCATGCAAAAGCTACGGGAGCTTGCAGTTCAAGCGAGCAACGATACATACGATGCTTCTGAGCGTGAGAATATTATGAAGGAAGTCGAACAGTTAAAAGAGCATATGATGGATATCGCAAATACAAGTGTAAATGGGAAGTACATTTTTAATGGAACGGATACGAAAACCCCTCCTGTTGATGCGAATGGTAATTTTGCCCCTTCCAGTACAAGCCCAGTTGTCATTGATGTCGCGAGTGGAACGAAACTGCAGGCAAATGTAAATCCAGAGGACGTCTTTGGAGAAGATCTATTTGCAAACATTGATTCGTTTATTAATGATCTAGAAAGTAATGACCAAGAAGCGATTGAAAGTAATATAGCAACCCTGCAGGATGGGATTGATAATATTATTAATGCACGGGCAGATCTTGGTGCCCGAATGAATCGCTTGGAGCTTGTGGAGAATAGGTTAAGCGAACAAGAAATTGTAGCAACGCAGACAATGTCTGATAACGAAGATGTGGATTATGAAAAAGCTATCACGGAATTAATTACACAGGAAAGTCTTCATCGAGCAGCGTTATCAGCTGGGTCCAAAATTATTCAGCCATCCTTGGTTGATTTTCTAAGGTAGTTTAATCTGAACCCTGCCCCAATCAAGGGTGCAGGGTTTCTTTCATAATATAGTCATAGATAGTCGGTATTGGAAGGGGGGAAGAAAATGAAGTTACCACAAATAAGAATACAATCCCAAATGGCCCAAACACAAATTCAGCAAACGCGGGCAACACAGGAAATCAGGCAACCGAAGGCAGATCTCAACATCCAACAGCCTGCTGCTGAAATTACAATGCGTACGACGCCATCAAAATTGAAAATTGATCAAACGAAAGCGTGGGAGGATATGAATCTCATGCATATTTTCAAGCGTAATGACCGGTTCGCCCAAGAAGGATTGTCAGCTGTAAAAGAAGGTATGGCACGAAGAGCACAGCAAGGAACAGAGCTTATGAAAATTGAGAACGGAGGGAGCCCCCTCACGACTCAGGCAAGTACGAATGCACAGCGACAAATGAAATCATTAGGTTTAACCTTTATTCCTTCCCCATTCAGTGTGAAGACAAGCTATCAACCATCTGAGCTAGATATTTCTGTAAAAACAAATGCGCCTATTATACAAGCCAAAGCGAACCAGCCTGAAATTACTTATCATCCAGGCAGTGTAAAAACAAGCATGAAGCAAATGCCTTCATTAGAAATAAATTTTGTTAACTTACATAGTGAAAATGGGTAACCGATCGAAACGCAACCATCGTTAGATTACGAGTAACAGACGAAAGGAAGATTTAGTTGAGGATTCAAACAAAATATTTAGGTGAAGTGGAAGTAGACGAACAGCAGCTGATCCATTTTGCGACAGGAATTCCTGGCTTTATAAACGAAAAAAGATTTATGCTAATGAATCTAGCAGACAATCCTACTTTTTCTATTCTACAGTCAGTAGACACGAAAGATGTGGCCTTTGTAGTAACAAGCCCGCATAATATCTATCCAGATTATACGCTTAAGCTTGATGAGACCATCTTAGCAAATTTACAAATTGAGTCAGAGAGTGATGTTTTACTATTTTCCATTGTGACGTTAAAAAATCCTTTTCAAAAAAGTACGCTAAATCTAAAAGCCCCCCTTGTTATTAATTCGAGAAATAAGCGTGGCAAGCAATATATTGTAGCTGTAGATGATTATTCTACAACAGCACCAATTGTTCCTGAAACATCAGTGGAAATGAAAGGGGAATAACGATGCTTGTGCTAAGACGTAAAAAAAATGAATCCATTCAGATAGGTGAAGACATAGAGATTAAAATTCTTGGCTTGGAAGGGGATCAGGTCAAGATTGGAATTGAAGCACCGGGCTCTGTGGATATTTACCGAAAAGAGTTATACATTGATACGAAGCAACAAAATAATGAAGCACTCAACGTGACAGAGGATTTGTTACAGCTTTTGAAAAATCCGAAGAAAGAATAGAAATTTTCCTTTATTTTTGTTTCAAGCTAGCCGATATAAAAACAGAATAATATAGTTGAGGAGATGCATTGCGATGCGTATAGACAATGTGATACATAGATCACAACCTCTTCTATCAAGTGAGCACAACCAGACTATCGCACCAGAGATAGATAAAGATAGTAATCATAACGAAATGCTAAGAGATTTTGACAAAGCAACTATTGAAAATGCCACAACTAGTTTAAATGAATTTATGGAGCCTTTGCGGACGAATTTGAAATTTGAGCTTCATGATAAATTAGAAAAATATTATGTAACGGTTATTGATTCAAAAACCAAAGAAGTGATAAAAGAAATACCCCCGAAAAAATTTTTAGACATGTACGCACAAATGGCAGAATTTATGGGGCTTTTAATTGACGAAAAAATATAGAATGTAATGATACAGGGAGGGATAGCCATGCGTATTGGCGGACTTGCATCAGGGATGGATATAGACCAGCTTGTAAATAAATTAATGACAGCAGAAAGAATGCCACTCGATAAAATGCAACAGGACAAGACCATGCTGGAGTGGAAGCGAGATAGTTTTCGAGAGATAAACACGAAATTATCAGAGCTAGATAATTTAATGTTAGATATGAAACTAAGTAAGACATATAACCCGAAAACAATTTCATCTTCTATGGAAGGCGCGGTAACGGCAACAGGCACACCTAGTACTTCTAATGGGACTTTTGAGATGAAAGTGAAACAGCTTGCTACTAATGCTATTAATGTGAGTGAGAGTAAACTAGAGATTGAACCAGATAAGCCTTTAAAGGAGCAAGATGCGTTTAAAAATCTAAAAACTGAAGATAAATATGTTCTCTTTACTACATATAATGAAGATGGAGAAAAGAACGAGCCCTATAAACTGGAAATTAAAGATGATGATACCTTAAACACGCTTCTAAAACGTATTTCAGATGATGACAATAATGTCCGGGCATTTTTTGATGAGGGAACTGGAAAAGTAATTATGGAAACGACTCGGACAGGGAATTATAATAAACCTGAAATTGGTGAAGAGGATATTATTGATGGAATAAACGGAAACCCTGAAATCAATTTTGAGAATGACTTTTTTTCAACTCTCCTTAATATGAACCAAGAAAAAGAGACAGGTGGCCAAAACGCCAAATTCGAATATAACAACAGTGGCCTAGAAATGGAGTCCACAACAAATGACTACAAATTAAACGGCATTACATTTAACTTCACAGATACTACTGGGGACAAATCAGCCAAACTCACCGTAACCAATGACGTAGATGCTTCTGTTGAAAAAATCATGGAGTTCGTTGATAAGTATAACGAAGTAGTAGAGAAGATGAATGGGGCGCAACGGGAAGAGAAATATCGTGATTATCCACCATTGACCGATGAGCAAAAGAAAGAAATGTCAGAGGATGAAATAAAACTGTGGGAAGAGCGTGCTAAGAGCGGTATTCTCCGAGGAGAAACCTCATTAACTTCAGGGCTATTTGATATGCGCCAGAGCTGGTACGCTACAGTCGAGACTGGTGGTGAGTATACATCCTTAACGCAAATTGGTATTACAACGTCTCCTAACTATATGGATGGTGGGAAGCTCATTGTAAAAGAAGATGAACTAAGAGCTGCACTTCAGGAAAACCCTGCAGATGTTCAAAAGCTATTCTCTAACAGTACAGATGAAGGTGCAAGCAGAGGAATCATTAACAGGCTAGAAGAGTCGTTAGATCGTACAATGGATACGATTGGCGAACGAGCTGGTGAAGGTACCGACACTTTGGAGAATTATACACTTGGTAAACGGATGAAAGATTTAGATACAAGAATTGCTGCGTTTGAGGACAGGCTAACCCAGGTTGAAACCAGGTACTGGAACCAGTTTACTGCAATGGAGAAGGCTATATCCCGTATGAATAACCAGTCTGCACAATTAATGTCGCAGTTTGGTGGAGGCATGATGTAATAGTGAAATACCAACAGAGGAGTGAGCGTCTTGTCAAATAAGCAATACCAAGCGTATCAAAACAACGCGGTTAACACAGCATCAGGCGGCGAGTTAACGCTTATGCTTTATAATGGCTGCATTAAGTTCATAAAGCAGGCTAGCAAAAACATTCAAAATGGTGAGTTCGAACAGAAAAACACGAATATACAAAAGGCGCAAAATATCATACAAGAACTTATGATTACGTTAGATCAAAAGATCGCGATTTCCCAGCAAATTTTACCGTTATATGAATACATGCATTATCAACTTAAAGAAGCAAATATAAAAAACGACCCCGCTATACTTGATGAGGTACTAAGTTTAACGGTGGAGTTTAGAGATACCTGGAAGCAAGTGATTATAAAAAATCGCCAAACAACTTACAAACAAGGTGCTCAAGTGTAATGAACCGCTTAGAGCCCGTGTATGAGATTACTTCCAGATTAAAAACGTTATTGAATCAGGAAATAACAGCAAAGACCCGAGAAGCTATGATAGAACAAGTAAATCAGCTAGTGGAATTACGAGGAGAACAGTTGGAACATGTGAAGCCGCCTTTTTCTGAAGAGGAAAAGCAGTTAGGGCAAGAGCTTGTTGCAATGAATCGAGCGATCGAGGAAAAAATGGAGAAGCTTTTCACGGAACTAAAAACAGAAATGAAACAGGTTAAAAAGCAAAAAAAATCCAATCGCACTTACATTAATCCATATGATAAGGTCCGGACACGCGATGGGAGATTTATGGATAGTAGAAACTAAACCACGGAGCAATGATGCTTCGTGTTTTTTTCTTATTTTAGCGGAGTGCTGTGCCTAGCCCCTTTGCTTATTTTAAAAAGGAGGAAATTGTAAACTTCTTCTTAACAATCCGAAGAAAATTATATTATTTATGTAAAAAATATAAAATTAGTGTAAAGTGCGTGTTGCTGGGTTTTGTGACTGATAATTCATAAAAATAAGCTATAACTAAGAATACATAAGGAGTTTATGCAGGAATTTTCTTGGGAAACGTAGTATAATATAGGTACAAGATGAAAGGAGGACACTTTAATGAAATTTAACATTCGTGGTGAAAATCTAGAGGTGACTGGCTCGATACGAGAGTATGTAGAGAAGAAGATCAGTAAACTAGAAAGGTATTTTGATACAACGCCAATCTCGGATGTGCATGTAAATTTAAGTGTCTACAATGATGAGCAGCGAATTGAGGTTACGATCCCTATGACAAACCTGTTACTTCGCGGGGAAGTCCAACATGTGGATCTGTATGCTGCCATTGACTTGGTTGTTGATAAACTTGAAAGACAAATTCGTAAGTACAAAACAAAAGTAAATCGTAAGACAAGGCAAGACGGTGCAGCAAAGCATGTTTTCGCAGACCTAGAGAAACAAGCCGCAAATGTGGCGGTGGAAGAAGAGTCATCCGACATTGAAATTGTTCGAACAAAACGATTTAACTTAAAACCAATGGATTCTGAAGAAGCAGTATTGCAAATGGACATGCTTGGCCATGCATTCTATGTATTCACAAATGATGCAACAGGTGATACGAATGTTGTCTATCGAAGAAAAGATGGACGCTATGGATTGATTGAACCAAATGCCTAAAACAAATAAAAAATAAAAGAAAGGCGACTCCACCGGGGTTCGCCTTTCTTTTTTAATCGAGTTATTATCCACTTATTTGCAGTTTGTCGAAAAATGTAGATCGAATTGCTGAATTAGATTTTTGGATTGATTTAAACTGTGAAAAATACGGTGATTCCATTAAATCAGTGTCGAAATTAAGTGTTTCGCTTACATATATTGTCGAATTCGTAGCTGAAATTGAAAAACAGCCATTAGCCAAAAAGTCCTATTGCATGCTATAAATAATTCAAAGGAACTAGGAGGTGTGCCATGAGTGAAAATGAGCGGAGATTATTAATGACGTTGTCTAAAAAGGTTCAACAGCAAGAAGAAACGATTACCCAACTAGTAGAGATCATTGCAGCAACCAACCGTAGAGTTACAGATATATCAACAAAGCAGGAATTGCTATTACAATCAAATTAATATCCACGCAAGAAAAGTTGCCTTCCAGCACTGTTACCTCAACATCCCTCAAAGCGAAAAGCAGTTCATCCCCGGACTGCTTTTTATAATTGTTTAGCAATATATAAGCGTTCATAACGTCTAATCTGATGAGATTAACAAAGTGCTTCGGTTTCACCATAATTTATGGGTCAAGCACTTATCGGTTGGCCAAGCAGTTGTCATCTTTCTTTAGATAGTGTTATTATTAATTGTGGACTATATACTATTTTCAATTGATTATGTTGAAATTGAGGAGCGTTTACTATGGCAGGATTAATTAAGAAGCTTTTTGGGGACGGTAACCAAAAACAAATTAATCGACTACAAAAAACAGTAGATCAAATAGAGGCTTTAGAGCCTGAAATTGAAAAATTATCTGATGATGGTTTAAGACTAAAGACAGAAGAATATAAGCAGCGTTATGAGCAAGGCGAATCCCTAGATGATTTAATGGTTGAAGCCTATGCGGTAGTGCGTGAAGGTTCCAAACGTGTACTTGGAATGAGACCATTCCAGACCCAGCTGATGGGTGCTGTTACATTGCATGGTGGGAATATTGCGGAAATGAAAACAGGGGAAGGTAAAACCCTTGCCTCCACGATGCCGGCATATCTGAATGCTCTTTCCGGTAAAGGCGTACACATAATTACGGTCAACGAATACCTGGCAAACCGTGACGCGAAAGAGATGGGGGAGCTGTTTAGCTTTTTAGGGCTAACGGTAGGCCTTAATGGGAATGGACTAACAAAAGAACAAAAACGTGAAGCATATTATAGTGATATCACGTACGGAACAAACAATGAATTTGGCTTTGATTACTTACGAGATAATATGGTGTTGTATAAAGAGCAAATGGTTCAACGACCATTGAATTTTGCTATTATCGATGAGGTTGACTCCATTCTAATCGATGAAGCGAGAACACCGTTAATTATTTCCGGTTCTGCGAAAAAGTCAGCATCACTTTATCAACGAGCAGATGGCTTTGTTACTAATCTGTCAAAAGAAACGGACTATACGTATGATGAAAAAACTAAAGGTGTTCAATTAACAGAAGATGGAATAACAAAAGCTGAGAAATATTTTTCTATTGAAAACTTGTATGACTTGGATAATGTTTCGTTAACACATCATATTAATCAAGCATTAAAGGCGCATGTTTCCATGCATCGGGATGCAGATTATGTTGTACAAGAAGATGAAGTAGTGATTGTCGATCAGTTTACTGGCCGTTTAATGAAAGGCCGTCGATATAGTGATGGTTTGCACCAGGCTATTGAAGCAAAAGAAGGGCTACAGATCCAGAATGAGAGCATGACACTTGCTTCTATCACCTTCCAGAACTTCTTCCGGATGTATAACAAATTGTCTGGTATGACTGGTACAGCGAAAACCGAGGAAGAAGAATTCAGAAACATTTATAATATGGATGTTATTGCGATCCCGACAAACAGAGAAGTTATTCGTGATGACCGTGCTGACTTGATTTACAAGTCTATGGAAGGCAAATTTCAAGCGGTTGTCGAAGCAATTAAAGAGAAACATCAGACTGGACAACCTGTACTAGTCGGTACAGTTGCGGTAGAAACTTCTGAATTGATTTCACAGCTGCTTAAAAAAGCAGGCGTGCGACATAATGTCTTAAATGCGAAGAACCATTTTAGAGAAGCAGAAATTATTGAAAATGCCGGCCAAAAGGGTGCTGTCACCATTGCGACAAACATGGCTGGTCGTGGTACAGACATTAAACTTGGCGATGGCGTCAAGGATTTAGGCGGACTAGCTGTAGTTGGTACAGAACGTCATGAATCACGTCGAATTGATAACCAGCTGCGTGGGCGTTCTGGGCGTCAAGGTGACCCGGGGATGTCGCAATTTTACCTTTCAATGGAAGACGAATTAATGCGCCGTTTTGGTTCAGATAATTTAAGGTCGATGATGGAACGACTTGGGATGGATGATAGCCAGCCAATTGAAAGTAAAATGGTCTCGCGCGCAGTAGAGTCAGCTCAAAAACGTGTTGAAGGAAACAACTTTGATGCTCGTAAAACGGTTCTATCTTACGATGATGTACTACGTGAACAACGTGAGATTATATACAAGCAACGCTTCGATGTTATTGAAGCTGATGGGAAAGAATTACGTGACATTATCGAGAAAATGATTGTCTCTACCCTGGAGCGTGTGGTGGCGACCCATACACAGGACGATGATGAAGATAACTGGGATCTTAAATCAATTGTGGAATATGTGGAAGGTAATCTTCTTCAACCAGAAGAAATCACTCCAGATGACCTAAAAGGAAGAGAACCAGAAGAAATAAATTCTTTCATTATGGATAAAGTACGTCTCCGTTATGATGAGAAAGAAGAAGAGTTAACCGAAGAGCAAATGCGTGAATTTGAAAAAGTAATTCTTCTCCGTACAGTTGATACGAAATGGACCGATCATATTGATCAAATGGACCAACTACGCCAAGGAATTCACTTACGGGCATATGGCCAAAACGATCCACTTCGTGAGTACCAGCTAGAAGGATTCGCGATGTTTGAAGTGATGATTGAGAACATCGAAGAAGAAGTTGCCAAATATATTATGAAAGCCCAAATTAGAGATAACCTGCAACGCCAGGAAGTTGTCAAAAATACACAGGCTGTGTCTGGTAATCAGGAAGAGAAAAAGAAAACACGTAAACCATTTATTAAAGCACAGGATGTAGGCAGAAATGACCCTTGTCCATGTGGAAGCGGCAAAAAATATAAAAATTGTCACGGGAAATAATTAGAAAACACTCTCTTGAATAGGGAGTGTTTTCCTACATATTACTATAGAGGTGAGAAAATCATGGAACTAGCAGAAATACGGAACGATTTAGATAAAATGAATACCCGAATCGAAAATTTTAGGGGGTCTCTTTGACCTCGATAACAAAAAGGCTCGTATCCAAGAGCTTGAATTAGAAATGGCAGATCCTTCGTTTTGGGATGATCAGGATACAGCTCAAAAAGTGATCAATGAACTTAACAGCTTAAAAAGCTACGTAAATAATCTTGAAGCATTGGAAGAACGGGTAGAGAACCTGGAAGTTTCCTATGAACTAGTAAAAGAAGAAAATGATCAAGAATTATTTGAAGAGTTATCTGGAGAGATTACGGAGATTGTCTCAGATGTAAACGAGTTTGAACTGTTAATGCTGCTAAGTGAACCATATGATGCTAATAACGCCATTTTAGAACTTCATCCAGGGGCTGGTGGGACAGAGTCTCAGGATTGGGCGAGTATGTTATTGCGGATGTATCAGCGCTGGGCAGAGACAAAGGACTTCAAAGTAGAAATGCTTGACTATCTAGCTGGTGAAGAAGCAGGTGTGAAGAGTGTTACCCTTTTAATTAAGGGACACAATGCATATGGTTATTTAAAGGCGGAAAAAGGAGTTCATCGGCTTGTGAGAATATCGCCGTTTGATTCTTCAGGCCGTAGACATACATCTTTTGCCTCCTGTGACGTTATGCCGGAGATGTCAGATGATGTAGATATCGAAATTCGTACTGAGGATATTAAGGTGGACACTTATCGAGCAAGTGGTGCAGGTGGCCAGCATGTTAATACGACGGATTCTGCAGTACGGATCACCCACCTACCGACAAATGTGATTGTAACTTGTCAGAATGAACGGTCACAAATAAAAAATAGAGAAGCTGCCATGAAAATGCTAAAGTCGAAGCTGTATCAGTTGGAAATTGAGAAACAGCAGCAAGAATTAGCAGAGATTCGTGGAGAACAAAAAGATATTGGATGGGGAAGTCAGATTCGTTCCTATGTCTTCCATCCATATTCAATGGTCAAGGATCACCGTACAAATACAGAGATAGGCAATACACAGGCTGTCATGGACGGAGAAATTGATCCATTTATCGATGCTTATTTACGTTCTCAGATGAATTAAAATAGATTTTTTCATGCTGTTCATCGAATTGTCATAAACCGATGCAGTCTTCATCTCGCCTATAATGGTAGTAAGACCCCAGGGATCAGCTGCCATTTTTTTCTGTTAAGCTTACTAGGCTCATTTCTGATTAGCTGTTTTAAAACCATTAATTTGGTTATAATAACCTTGAAAACGTAACACAAGTTTATAAGGGGGTAACTATGCTATGAAAAAATGGTTATTTACCGTTCTATTTGGCTCAGCTTTAGTATTAGGTGCCTGTGGTGGCGGCGGGGGAGATAATGAAACTGAAGAACCTGCCGATAATGGTACTACAGAAGAATCTAATGAGGCTAAAGATGAGGAAAGCGGTGGAGGGACTGTTGATACGGCAGCTGCTGAGGAAGCTTTCCAAAGCAACTGTTCGAGCTGTCATGGTGCTGATCTGTCTGGTGGTGTAGGGCCAGCATTAACAAATGTAGGAGCAAGCCACTCCGCGGAAGAAATTGCAGATATCATTAAAAATGGTCAAGGCTCCATGCCGGCAGGACAAGCTACTGGTGATGATGTTGAACTTCTTGCCAATTGGCTAGCAGAAAAAAAGTAATGAAATGAAAGGTCTAAATGCTTTTTAAAAGCATTGGGCCTTTTTTTAATCCCTTCTTAACTGGCAGTAAGACTTTGGGGTCAACTGCCAGTAAATGCCCGATTCGTTCAACTAATATTTGGAAGGGGCGGAAGAGAACCCTCCCACCAAATGAAGTTTCACTTTATGGCAAATAGTTTTGTAAAACAAACGTCAAAAAAACGATTCTTTTATCGAATATTACCTATAACTAGAACGGCATAAATCCATGGTTTCTCTGCGACCGACAATATACTCCTTCATTACAGCCTTTGAAACATAAATGTAATAATTTTGTGTCTAAAAATCTTGGCGAAAGATGTTATACTTAGAAAGTATTGTCTACATAGTCTCCTAGCAGACGTAGCTATGGAGAAAAGTCAGTCAGCCAAGAAGCCAACAAAAAAGCAAAGGTGATTTTATGATATTAATGAACGATGTATATAAGACATATGCCAATGGTGTAACAGCACTTAATGGTATCAGTGTTGATATAAAGCAAGGTGAGTTTGTCTATGTTGTCGGCCCAAGTGGTGCTGGTAAGTCTACTTTCATTAAACTAATTTACCGTGAAGTAAAGCCAACAAAGGGCAATATTGTAATCAATGAGATTAACATGACGGATCTCAAAGAGAGACGAGTCCCTCTTCTCAGACGTGATATAGGAGTTATTTTTCAGGATTTCAAATTACTCCCAAAACTAACAGTCTTTGAAAATATTGCATTTGCTTTGGAAGTTATCGAGGAATCTCCAAAGAAAATTCGCAATCGGGTTATGGAAGTATTGGAGCTTGTAGGTCTAAAAAATAAAGCACGTTTTATACCGGATGAACTTTCAGGTGGAGAGCAACAACGTGTCTCTATTGCCCGGGCAATAGTCAACAACCCGAAGATCGTAATCGCGGACGAACCTACAGGAAACCTTGATCCAGATACTTCATGGGGGATCATGAAGGTCTTTGAAGAAATTAACGCGAGAGGTACGACCATTCTCATGGCTACCCACAGTAAAGAAATAGTAAATACTATCAAAAAACGTGTCATCGCAATAGAAGATGGCCTAATTGTTAGAGATGAACACCGAGGTGAATACGGCTATGAAATTTAGGACATTAATGCGACATCTCCGTCAAGGGTTGAAAAATATAGCCCGAAACGGGTGGATGACGGTAGCATCGGTGGGAGCAGTTACTACAACCTTAATTCTGGTTGGCGCATTTCTTGCACTTATGCTTAACCTGAATCAGATGGCAGATAACATAGAAGAAGATGTAGAAATCAGTACCCTAATTGACTTGACATTAAACGAGGAAGAGATAACGGATCTTGGTAGCCAGATTGAACAAATTAATGGTGTTAAATCCGTCACCTTTTCATCAAAGGATGACCAATTAGAAAGTCTTATTGAAAGTATGGGAGATGAGGGAAGGTCTTGGGAACTATTTGAACAAGATAACCCACTGAACCATGTTTATGTCGTACAAGCCACTGACCCAGAAGATACAGAAAGTATTGCGAATCAAATTAGAGAAATGGAAGGCGTGCAAGAGGTAGAGTATGGAGCTAGCGTAGTCAACAGACTCTTTACCTTTAATGAGTACGCGAGAAATATCGGACTAGCTTTAATCATCGGACTTGTCTTTACAGCAATATTCCTAATCTCAAACACTATTAAAATTACAATTATGGCACGAAGTAAAGAAATCGGCATTATGAAACTTGTGGGAGCAACGAATGGATTCATTAGATGGCCATTCTTTATAGAAGGATTACTACTGGGCGTATTAGGTTCTATTCTTCCAATCGGCGTAATCTTAACAGGCTATTACTATCTTGCAAACAATGTGAGTGATCAAATCTCTTACAGCTTTGTCGAAATATTACCATATAACCCATTTGCATGGCAGCTTTCCCTTCTTATATTGGGAATCGGCGCATTTATCGGCGTATGGGGCAGTGTAATGAGTGTTCGTAAGTTCCTAAAAGTCTAGACTGAGAGATACAGAATCTACCATTATTGTACAGAGGGAAGGGGAAAGCAAAACGATGAAAAAAACTGTTTCATTTATGCTTGCAACAACATTGGCAGTCACCACAATATCCTTAAATGGCAATATAGCCTCTGCAGAAACAATCGACGGACTGGATAAAAAAATCAATGAACTAGAAAAAGAACAAAGTGAGTTAAAAGAAGAGCAAGGGAATCTTTCAGGGGATAAAAAAAATACTGAAGGTAAGATGAACAAGAACGAAGAAAAGCAAGATACTGTTGATAGCCAAATTAAATCAATTGATGACAAACTAACCAAAACACAGGAAAGTATTTCAACAAAAGAACAAGAGATTACTACAACTGACAATGAAATCACGAAACTTCAAGAAAGAATGAAAGAATTAAAAAAAGAAATAAAAGTATTAAAAGAACGTATAAAAAAACGTGACGAACTGATAAAAGAGCGTCTCCGTGCTATTCAGCAAAGCGGCGGCAATATGAAGTATATTGAAGTTATTTTAGGATCAAAAAGCTTTGGCGACTTTATTAACCGTAGCTCAGCTGTTAATAAAATAATGGACCAGGATAAATCCATTATGGAAGAACAACAAGCTGACAAAGCACAACTTGAAGCCAATAAAGTAGAGGTAGAAGCGAGTAAAGCCGCAGTTGAAGACAAAAAGGTAGCGCTAGAAAACCAGAAGGAAGAACTTGTTGCATTGAAAGCTGATCTGGCTGACCAAAAAGATGAAAAGAAAAAATTAATGGCACAGCTAGAAGAAGAACATGCAGACCTTGAAGAATACAAAGTGAGCTTAGAAGAGGAGCAAGAAATTCTGGCAGCTCAGGCTGCAGCAGTGGGGAAAGCGAAGGAGCTTGCGCAATCAGAGAAAGGAAAGCTGCAACAATTAGCGCGTGAAGAAGCAGCTCGAAAAGAAGCGGAAAGAAGAGAAGCAGAGAAACGAGAAGCAGCGAAGAAGGCTGAACAAGCTAATGAGTCCTCATCCGCGTCCGCATCTTCTTCAAACAATAGCTCGCAAGTAGATAACTCGACATCTACACCTCCAAGTACTGGAAGCGGGTTGTTTATCTGGCCGGCCGCAGGTCCTAAGACATCTGACTATGGCATGCGCCACCATCCAATTCATGGAGTCGATAAGCTACATGCCGGAATGGATATTGGATCCCCAAGCGGGACGCCATTGAAGGCTGCGGCTACCGGTGTGGTAATTCGTGCTGGCTGGATGAGTGGATATGGAAACACGATTATGATCACACATAACTTAAATGGCCAAACATATACGACGCTTTATGCACATCTAAGCAGTATTTCTGTATCTGCTGGACAATCTGTCTCACAAGGTCAAAGTATTGGGAAGACAGGGAATACAGGCGGGTCCACAGGTCCCCACCTACATTTCGAAGTACATGAAGGTGGCTGGAATGCCGCAAAAAGTAATTCGGTAGATCCGATGAAATTCTATTAAGTCATAAAATAAATGAAAGACATCACCCTCTTGGTGTGATGTCTTTTTTCTACTATCTGTAAATTCTATTTCATAAAAGCTTAAGGAAAACCATAGTCATAAGTAGAAGATAATGGTATGCTTTTATAAAGTGAAACTTCATTCGGTAGGGTTTTCCCTTCCTGCCCCTCTAAATGTTAGTTGAACGAAACGTACCTTAACTGGCAGTTGATCCCTGGTGTCTTACTGCCAGTTAAGGTGGGACATAATGAGATGTAAGGATATTTTATATAAACAATTATCGAGGTGGAAATATGAGCTTGAAAAAAACACATATCGTCCTACTCCTACTTGGAGCACTTGTTTTAGGTTTTGCTGGTGCCTATATGGGTGTTCAGTTAGCAGGTCAGGGGAATGACGAAGGCAACAATGAACAAGTGGAGCAAGCAATACCACGTACAGAGGAAACAAACCCATCAGATATAGAAAAAGTTGATCAGGCTTTTTCACTTATAAAAGAAAATTATCTCGAAGACGTAGAGGATAAAGAGCTTATTGAAGGTGCGATCCAAGGGATGCTCTCCACATTGGAAGATCCCTACAGTTCATACATGGACGTAGAAACAATGGCGCAATTTAATGAGCAGATCGAATCCTCATTCGAAGGGATCGGAGCAGAGGTAAGCATGGTAAATAACATGGTAACCATCGTAGCTCCGATTAAAGATTCACCGGCTGAAAAGGCAGGCTTGCGTCCAAATGATCAGGTACTGAGTGTAGATGGAGAAAGTGTTGAAGGGTTAGATTTAAACGAGGCTGTAGCCAAAATTCGTGGTGAGAAGGGCTCTGAGGTAGTTCTGGAAATTCAACGACCAGGCTCCACAGACCCGTTTGAAATCACAATAGTTCGGGACACTATACCACTCGAAACAGTTTATAGCAGTGTCGAAGAAATAGATGGTAAGAAAACGGGAATATTAGAAGTTACTAACTTCTCTGAACGTACTGCCCAAGAGTTCTCAGAACAATTGACAACTTTAGAAGACGAAGGTATTGAAGGTTTAGTCATTGATGTACGTGGAAATCCTGGGGGGTTACTAACAGCTGTTGAAGATATGTTGAAACTCTTTGTTCCTGAGGATATGCCATACTTACAAATAGAGGATAAAAATGGCGAAAAAACACCATATTTCTCTGAACTTAGTGAGAAAAAAGACTATCCAGTAAGTGTTGTTATTGATGAAGGAAGTGCGTCGGCTTCAGAAATTCTTGCTGTCGCAATGAAAGAAATGGGCTATGATATTGTAGGGCAAACAAGCTTTGGAAAAGGTACCGTGCAACAGGCAGTTCCGATGGGGGATGGCAGTTCCATTAAATTAACCTTCTATAAATGGTTGTCACCAGAAGGGGAATCCATTCATGAAAAAGGCGTAGAACCTACGGTTGCCATTAAGCAAGCGGACTATTTCTACACAAATCCTGTCCAAATTGAAGAACCTTTAGAATTTGATCAGTCAGAGGACAGTATTGGAAATGTTCAAACCATGTTAGAAGGTCTTGGGTTTGAACCAGGTAGAACAGATGGTTATTTCAGTGAAGAAACAGAAACTGCAGTGCGTGCTTTCCAGCAGGACAATGAGCTAGAGGAAACAGGAAAAGTAGATCAAGAAACTGCAGGTCTTATTGAAGCCCAAATAATTGATAAAATTCGTAATGGTGAAGATGACAGACAGCTAGAAAAGGCATTAGAAGAGCTTTACCAATAAATCCTTTGGAAGAGCACTTGCTTGTTCTCCCATTATTGGGAGACCAGAGCTTTCTATAGCTGAAAAATAGTAATGAGGATAGAAAAAATGTCGAACGACCTATAGCCTTAGGGCTTTTAGTTGGTTGTTCGGCATTTTTTAGTAGTTTGGAGAGGAGAGTATGTATACTAACCTTTTCTATTGTATGGTAAAATAACGACATAAATATATTTAAATGATCGAAATAGAATCGGTAGATACAGCAGAAGAGGTGGTCTTATGATCGAAGCATGGCTAGTAGAGCTTGCAAAAGGTTTGACTAAGTTATTTTTAAATCCATTATTGTATTGGTCAGTATTATTAGTAATACTTGCCGGCTATAAAAGGGTAAAACGAGAAAGACAAAACTTTGGCACGAAGGTGTTTGATGTTTTCACGGAATGGAAATCAACATGGCTGTTCTCTCTATTGACAGGTATAGTCCTTTCTATTGTCATAATTGGAACAGGCTTTGTCGTTTCGTTCTCGTCTTTATTATTATTAAGTGTTGTGGTCATTTTATTTAGTTTATCAGGTAGATTTCTGTTTTTATCACCTGTTTATACAGTTGGCGTTTCTTTTCTTCTGTTACTGTTCTTACCCACGATTCTGGAAAATCAACAGTGGCTTAGGGAAGATTTATTTGATCCGATTAATTTAACGGTATTTCCTGTAATATTAGGAATCTTATTAATAGCAGAGGGAATATTGCTGAAGCGGACCAACCTAAGAGAAACGTACCCAGGTCTTTCGCTTAGTAATCGAGGGGTGTGGGTCGGGGAACACCGTTTGAAAAAACTAGCCATTATACCATTTTTCTTTCTACTTCCAACAGGAGCAATAACTCCGTTTGCGGAGTACTGGCCTTATGTATCTTTCGGCGAACAGACCTATAGTCTTATCCTATTTCCGTTTTTACTTGGTATAGATTATAAAGTCCGCGGAAGATATCCAAAGGAAGCAGCAGAAAAAATAGCAACCCCCCTCATATTAATGGGAGTAGGAGCGACAGCAATAGCAGTCGGCGGTCTATTTCTTGCGCCGTTATCACTTGCTGCAGTTTTACTAACGATCCTTGGGAAAGAGTATATAAACTATCGTCACCGAAATAGCGAGCGATTGAGACGTTGTTATTTCCATCCGATGAACAAGGGATTAAAGGTGCTTGGTGTTATACCTGGCACCCCTGCAGATCGTTTAGGAATAGAAGTTGGGGAAAATATTATGAAGGTTAATGGGCAAATGGTTAACAGTATTGAGTCGTTTTATGAATCCTTACAGGCAAGTGGGGCCTATTTTAAGCTGGATATAGAAGATTTACATGGTGAGTTGCGGTTTGTGCAAGGTGCCCTCTATCAAGGGGACCACCACGAACTAGGATTGCTTTTTAGTGATACGCCATACCGTAGGAAAGAAGCATAAACGAAAATGGCTGGACATTGAGAGATCAATCGTCCAGCCATTTTTTAGTATTAAAATAACAACCAAATAATTCCTTCAATAAATTGTGTCCATTTATCCAAAACTAACAGTAGTTTAGAGAATGGGGCACAGTTTATGAAGAGCTACTTAATGAATGTATGGACCTATCTTGATCCGTTATACTATAAATGTACAAGATTACAGTATTTACAGGGAGAGAGTGAATCAAATACCATCCTGCGCGTTCGCTTAACACGTTATAAAGGTGGTCCAATCACCTTACAGGATGGGACCAAGATTCTAAAAAACGATCTGCTGTTAAAAATACATTTGCATAATGTCCGCATGTTAAAAGAGCTAGAGGGTGTTTCTAGTGAAGTGAAGCGGGCTGTTTATATATACCATATGGTTAAGCGATCTTTACCAAGTCTTGCTGCATACCTGTCGACACATCAGAAAAGTTCGCAAATCAAGGGTATTATTGGGATAACTTCTTTAAAAACAGGTGCAAGTCGCTTAGGTTTTGAACTCGCACCTATTAAAAGTAAGTATTACGTGGCATATAAAAAAATAACGCTTATTCCCATTCAATTAGTAGCAGGGAAAAAGCGTTTAAATCAGGAACCTGTATATTTATTTATGTCAAAGCAACATTTACTCGGGGAATATCGCTAATTAGTAAATGTATGAAAGGTGATTTCGGGACGGCTTCCAATTCGAATATTAAAGCCCGTCTGGCCTAACCCTTCGCTAATATAAAATGGATTGCCATCCTGTATATGCAAGCCTTTAATAATTTTTTTCCTTGCGAGCCTGCCCATTTTCACCAAATGGTAAGCCCTCGGATAGCAAATTTGTCCGCCATGAAAATGTCCTGCAAGCAGATAATCAAATGCTTGTTTTTTCATATCAAGTACTACGGTTGGGTCATGGGTCAAGACTAGGTTTACCCCTTGTTCAATGCCTTCATAGGCCTTTGTCAAATCACTTCTGTTTGTACTGTAATCATCAATACCGATGATATTTAGGTGTTGCCCGCCCATTGAAACGGTTATATTTTGGTTTTGTAATATGGTGCAATTAAATTCCTGTAAGGTCTGTTTTAAGTGGTTTAGGTCAGCTTTTTTCAGAACATAGTCATGGTTACCTAACACCGCAAACATGCCATACTTGGGCTTCATGTCTTGCAGTACTTGCAAATATGGGCGCAATTTTGGTATCGTACGCTTTTTATCTAAAAAGTCTCCGGTTAAGGCGATGAGATCTGGTGCCTCACCCGATAGCTTTTGTTCTAATTCTTCAGGGCTAATCGAAATATTTTCCAAGTGTAAGTCTGATAAATGAAGGATGGACAATGAAGCGAGTGTTGACGATTTTGAAGCCTCGATATTAATCCTATTTATCTGAATGTCCTTCGTATTTATATATGCTTTGTAAATAAAAAGAGAGGTTATGAGTATTACGATTCCAATAATTAAATAGGTCATAGATAGATCCGCCTCCAATGGAATTATACCATGGTAGAGGTGGGGAGATCATTGGTAATTAGCGGTATATTATATTGTGAGGAGGTGAGGGAAATGGAGAGAGAAGTTTTATTTCTACCGTTTTTAAAAATGGCTTCCGGCCATCATCATGTAGCTGACACATTAATGGAAGAAACGATAAAAATCAACCAACATATAAATACGAGTAAGGTTGATATTCTTTCGTATAGTTTTGGTGTAGTAGAGAAGATGGTCTCTTCTTTTTACATGAAATGGATCCATTTATTCCCTACATCTTATGATCGCCTTTATTATTACTTAGCATTTCGCAATGCTGCCAAACGCAGTCGAGCATTGCACTATGAGCTCTTATTTAGCTCTAATTTTCAAAAACTCGTCACTCGCAAAAATCCTTCTTTATTGTTTTGTACCCATGCTCTGCCTTCCAATATAGCAGCCAGTTTAAAACAGAGAGGGAAGCTTGATTCCGTAGTGGTAAATGTTTATACGGATTTTTTTATAAATCGAGTATGGGGAATTAAAGGAGTAGATTATCATTTAGTACCGTCCCTAACAGTAAAGAAATTCCTTGTCGAACTAGGGGTGGAGGAAGAGCACATTTTTCTAACAGGAATACCCGTACACCATGCATTCCAACCAGCACCTCCCAGAAAAGAGGAAACCGGGCAGTATGCGGTGCTTGTGACTGGTGGAAATATGGGGGCAGGTTTTCTTGAAAACTTGCTACCAGAAAACAGTCAATCTTCTTCCCTCCAGTATTATATTCTTTGTGGAAACAATGAAAAGCTCTACAAAAGACTTTTAGCGAGAAAAAATGACAACATCATTCCTATCCCTTATATAAGTAGTAAACAGCAAATGAATGAGCTATATGATAAAGTGGATGCAGTTCTAACCAAACCAGGTGGTGTGACGGTTAGTGAGTGCTTGATCAAGCAAAAACCCATCTTTGTGAGTCATGCACTACCAGGGCAGGAAAGGATCAACAAGGAAGAGCTTGAAAAGCATGGCTTGATGATGCAGTTAACCAGTGACAAATCAGTGGAAGATCAAATTATTAACTATCTTGAAAATGAAGAAGCAATGAGCCTGTATCAACAAAGTGTGGGAGAATTTCATGATCATCTTGATAAACGCAACTTAGGAGAAATCCTTGAAGAGATAATGGAGAAAAGCATTAGCCGATAAGCTAGTGCTTTTTCGTCTTCTAATTGATATTTCATCACCGAAAAAGGGTATAATGCTAAAGATAACAAAAGCAAAAAGATCGAATATTTGTTCGTGTTTATGTTATAATAATTACGTTATTATAGGTTAGTATGGATTGCATCACGATTGAAACATCTTTGGCTCTTTTTAGTTGCTAGAGCCTTTTATATATTTTAGAAAGACAGTGAACGGAGGTAGAATGTGAACAATACATTTGAGTTAGTATCAAGCTACGAGCCAGGTGGAGACCAGCCAAAAGCCATTCAAGAAATTATCGATAAAATTATGAAGGGACAAAGGCATCAGACACTTCTAGGGGCGACCGGAACTGGAAAAACCTTTACGATGTCAAATGTCGTAAAAGAAATAAATCGTCCAACATTAGTAATTGCCCATAATAAGACACTTGCTGGCCAGTTGTACAGCGAGTTTAAAGAGTTTTTTCCTAATAATGCAGTGGAATATTTTGTAAGCTATTACGACTATTATCAACCGGAAGCCTATGTTCCTTCCACAGATACATTTATTGAAAAAGATGCCAGCATTAATGATGAAATTGATAAGCTTCGTCACTCGGCAACATCGGCACTCTTTGAACGAAATGATGTGCTTATCGTGGCCAGTGTTTCCTGTATTTACGGCTTAGGTTCCCCGGAGGAATATAAAAGCCAAGTGCTATCCTTACGAGTAGGGATGGAGAAGGAACGAGATCAGCTATTACGCGAACTTGTTGATATCCAATATGCTAGAAATGATATTAATTTTCAGCGTGGTACCTTCCGAGTAAGAGGAGATTCTGTGGAGATCATTCCAGCCTCAAGAGAAGAGCACTGCATCCGCGTTGAGTTTTTTGGTGATGAAATTGACCGAATAAGGGAAGTGGATGCCCTTACTGGTGAAATTATTGGCGATAGAGAACACATTGCTATATTCCCAGCTTCCCACTTCGTAACCCGCGAGGAAAAAATGAAAATTGCCATTAAAAATATTGAAAAAGAGCTGGAAGAACGTCTAACGGAGTTACGTGAGAATGATAAACTTTTAGAAGCTCAGCGACTAGAGCAACGCACTCATTATGATTTGGAAATGATGAACGAAATGGGCTTTTGCTCAGGTATCGAGAACTATTCCAGACACTTGACGCTTCGGGAAGCAGGTGCTACACCATATACATTGCTGGATTTCTTTCCAGATGATTTCCTTGTGGTGATTGATGAATCCCATGTTACACTTCCGCAAATTAGAGGAATGTATAATGGTGACCAGGCTAGAAAACAGGTGCTAGTCGATCATGGATTCCGCCTTCCATCTGCAATGGATAATCGCCCTTTAAAATTTAACGAATTTGAGGAAAAAACAAGCCAGCTTGTGTATGTGTCTGCTACACCTGGTCCTTATGAGTTAGAACATTCTCCGCAAATGACGGAGCAAATTATTAGACCGACTGGGTTATTGGACCCTGAGGTAGAAGTAAGACCGATTGATGGACAGATAGATGATCTGCTGGCAGAAATTAATATGCGCTCGGAGAAAAATGAACGTGTACTTGTAACAACCCTCACGAAGAAAATGTCTGAAGATCTTACCGATTATATGAAAGAAATCGGTATTAAGGTTGCTTACTTACATTCTGAGATTAAAACATTAGAACGAATTGAGATTATCCGTGATTTACGTGTTGGTAAATATGATGTGCTTGTGGGGATAAACTTACTTCGTGAAGGACTTGATATCCCGGAAGTTTCCCTAGTTGCAATCTTAGATGCTGATAAGGAAGGCTTCCTTCGCTCGGAACGTTCCTTAATCCAGACAATGGGACGTGCTGCCCGTAATGAAAATGGCCGCGTTATTATGTATGCCGATAAGATTACAAACTCTATGGAAGTGGCTATTGGAGAAACGAATCGACGTAGAGAAAAACAAGAGTCGTATAATAAAGAACACGGCATTACACCAAAGACCATTAAAAAAGATGTACGAGACGTGATTCGAGCGACTGTGGCAGCAGAAGAGCAGACAGAATATGAAAATAAAGCGAAAAGTATTACCAAGCTTTCTAAAGACGAGAAAGAAAAAGTAATCGAGCAAATGGAAAAAGAAATGAAGGAAGCTGCTAAGGCACTCGATTTTGAAAAGGCAGCAGAGCTTCGTGATGTTATTCTTGAACTTAAAGCAGGAAGGTGATGGAGAATGCCTAGTAAATCAATTCAGATTCAAGGAGCAAGGGCACATAATTTAAAAAATATTGATGTGACAATTCCAAAAAACAAGCTTGTGGTATTAACAGGACTGTCAGGCTCCGGAAAGTCCTCCCTTGCCTTTGATACCATTTATGCAGAAGGACAACGCAGATATGTAGAATCACTTTCCGCATATGCACGACAGTTTTTAGGACAGATGGATAAGCCAGATGTGGATGCAATCGATGGCCTTTCACCAGCTATTTCAATCGATCAGAAGACAACGAGCAAAAACCCACGTTCAACGGTTGGAACGGTTACCGAAATTTATGATTACCTTCGCTTACTTTATGCGCGGATCGGTCATCCTGTTTGCCCAAATCATGGGGTGGAAATCACCTCGCAAACTGTACAGCAAATGGTGGATCGCATTTTAGAATATCCAGAAAGAACGAAAATGCAAATTCTTGCACCAGTCGTTTCTGGCCGTAAAGGTGAGCATGTAAAAACCTTAGAAAAACTTCGTCAGGAAGGCTATGTCCGTATTCGTGTTGATAAAGAAATGCGTGAAGTTACGGACGACATTCAGCTGGAGAAAAATAAAAAGCATTCCATAGAAGTGGTCGTAGATAGGATCGTTGTGAAGGAAGGGGTTGCCGGGCGACTAAGTGACTCGATTGAAACGGCTTTAGGTCTAGGCGATGGCAAAATTATTGTTGATGTGATTGGTGAAGAAGAACTGACATTCAGTGAAAATTTTGCCTGCCCCATCTGTGGCTTTTCAATAGGGGAGTTAGAACCTCGTTTATTCTCCTTTAACAGTCCATATGGGGCTTGCCCAACTTGTGACGGGTTAGGTACCAAGCTAGAGGTTGACGTAGATCTCGTGGTTCCTAATTGGGATCTAACACTTAATCAGCATGCCATCGCGGCATGGGAGCCAATTAGCTCGCAATATTATCCACAACTTCTGAAAAGTGTTTGTGACCATTATGATATTGATATGGACACACCAGTGAAAAAGCTGCCAAAGGAAAAAATGGATATTATCCTGCACGGGAGCGGGAAAGAGAAAATTCGATTTTACTATGTCAATGAGTTTGGAAATGTTAGGGACAATCAGATTCAATTTGAAGGAGTATTAAATAATGTTGCTCGCAGGTATCGAGAAACTTCTTCTGATTTTATAAGGGAATCCCTTGAAAAATATATGGGACAAAAGCATTGCCCAACTTGTAAAGGGTATCGCTTGAAACGTGAGGCACTGGCTGTAAAGGTAAACGATCTGCATATTAGCCAAGTAACAGATTACTCGATTGTAGAAGCAAAAGACTTTTTTGAAAATCTTAGCTTATCCGAGAAGGAAGCACAAATTGCTAAAATGATATTAAAAGAGATTTGCAATCGTTTAGAGTTTCTAAATAATGTCGGCTTGGATTACTTGACCCTTTCACGTGCTGCTGGCACCTTATCAGGTGGGGAAGCCCAGCGTATTCGCTTAGCAACCCAGATTGGTTCTGCGTTAACAGGCGTGCTTTACGTGTTGGATGAACCGTCTATTGGGTTACATCAACGGGATAATGATCGATTAATTGAAACATTAAAACGAATGCGTGATTTGGACAATACCCTCATTGTAGTAGAACACGATGAAGATACGATGATTGCTGCCGATTGGCTCATTGATATTGGTCCTGGAGCTGGGGAGCATGGTGGTAATATTGTGGCAAGCGGAACACCAGAGGAGGTCATGAAAGACAAGAACTCACTAACTGGGCAATACTTATCAGGGGAACAATTTATCGGGCTGCCAACAAAGCGAAGAAAAGCGGACAAACGTGCGATAGAAATTGTTGGAGCAGAAGAAAATAATCTAAAGAAAGTATCTGCAAAGTTTCCAATTGGACTAATGACTGTTGTCACTGGTGTCTCTGGATCTGGTAAAAGTACACTTGTAAATGAAATTCTCTATAAATCACTTGCCAAAGAGCTGTACCGCGGAAAACACAAGCCAGGAAAGCATAAGGCAGTAAAGGGTATAGAAAATATTGAGAAAGTAATAGATATTGACCAATCACCGATTGGAAGAACGCCTAGATCCAATCCAGCGACATATACTGGGGTATTTGATGATATACGCGATGTATTTGCCCAAACGAATGAAGCAAAAGTGCGTGGTTATAAGAAAGGTAGATTTAGCTTCAACGTAAAAGGCGGACGTTGTGAAGCTTGCCGTGGCGACGGTATTATAAAAATAGAAATGCATTTTCTTCCTGATGTATATGTGCCATGTGAAGTGTGCCACGGCAAACGCTATAACCGTGAAACACTAGAGGTTAAATACAAAGGGAAAAGCATTGCAGATGTGCTGGAACTCACAGTAGAAGATGCACTTGAGTTCTTTGCCAACATACCAAAAATTAAGAGAAAGCTGCAGACGATCTATGATGTTGGCTTAGGGTATGTGCGATTAGGGCAGCCTGCTACTACCTTATCGGGTGGTGAGGCTCAGCGAGTTAAACTCGCTAGTGAATTGCACCGCCGATCCAATGGGAAATCCTTTTATATACTGGATGAACCAACAACTGGACTGCATGTGGACGATATCAAGCGGTTGATAGCTGTCTTACAACGACTTGTCGACAATGGAGACACTGTTTTAATTATTGAGCATAACCTTGATGTGATCAAAACAGCCGATCATATTGTTGACCTTGGTCCAGAGGGTGGTGACAGAGGCGGTCAGATCATAGCGAAAGGTTCTCCAGAACAAATAGCTAAAGTTGACGCATCTTACACAGGAAGGTATTTAAAACCAGTATTGGAAAGAGACCAAAAACGAATGAAAGAGAATTTTAAAGCAAAAGAAAAAGCCACTGCAAAATAATAAGTTCCTAAAAACAGCCAGCGAGTTGATTTACTACGACTGGCTGTTTTTTTTTCGGTATCAATATTTTGACGGTAGGGCTTCATTTCGTTAAGCTAAATAGAGAAGCTAGTAGGAGGAACAAACCATGAAGCAAATTAAAATAGACGAAGTACAAGAGCAATTAGAGCGTTTTGTTAATAAAAATGTATATGTTCATGTGGAAACAACAAATGGAGCATATGCAAGTCATTTTAATGACAAGGCATATAATGTTGGCGCATATGTGCGAAATGCAGCCGTGTCCTTTAGCCAGGCAAAAATCGTAGGTGATGGTAAAGTTTTTCGAGCTGGTCTTAAAATGCAAATGGGTTGGATTTACGCAGAAGGGCTAACCGATTGGACCATCGAGGATGGCGATAAGTTGTTGCTTGCAGGGCATGATCGTGAAGGAAGATTAATGGTCGCATTGCAAATTAGTGAAACACCTTTCAATTATTAAAATTTAGATAAAACATGGAGTAAGGAGAGATAATGTGGAAAAACATGTTGTCGTCATATACCCACACCCAGATGATGAATCATTTGGTGCTGCTGGAACAATAGCAAAATTCCGTGAAGAGGGTGTCCCTGTAACGTACCTTTGTGGAACCTTAGGAGAAATGGGACGGAATATGGGCAGCCCAACCTTCGCAAATAGAGAAACATTACCAGAAACTAGAAAACAAGAGCTTATTAAAGCGTGCGAGGTACTTGATATCGATTTGCAAATGCTTGGCTATCGTGACAAAACGCTTGAGTATGAAGATCGCAATGAAGTAGCAAAGCATCTGAAAGGAATTCTGGAGGAAATTAATCCAAGTCTTGTGATTACCCACTATCCAGACCATGCAGTGCACCCTGACCATAACGCACTGGGCGCGGCAGCTATCGAAGCAGTACGTTTAATGGATGAAAGTAGCCGTCCTGTCGTTTGGGCACAAGCCATCTCAAGAAATTATGAGGAAGTGCTAGGGACGCCTGATATCCAAAATGACGTTAGAAACTACTTTGATAAGAAAATGGAGGCTATTCTTTGTCATGATTCCCAAGCGGGTGGAATTTTAGGCCAGCTTAAACATTACCGGACAATGGATAGTCAGGACAGAGATGCAGCAGTAGAGCAATTTGGCAAAGAACAATTTTATACATGGCATTATTAATGGAAAAGCTCTTCTGTAGCTAACGCAGAAGAGCTTTTTTGGATCTTTTTTGAAAATGAAACGTATTTTAGTTATAGTTGCAGATGAAATGGAAAGTACATATTCGCACATCGCTTGAAGAGGGACGCAGGATTCAAGGGAAGAGACGCACCACCCGAGGCACGAGACGCAGCACCCAAGGGAAGAGCCGCACCACCCGAGGCAAGAGAGGCAGCACCCAAGAAAAAAGACGCAACACCCCAAAGATAGAGATACACTGTCTTCCGAAACATGCACCAACCTTCCCTACTTTCACGACACTTTAAAAATGGTTTACGATCCCAAAAAGATTGGTATATTAAAGATTGGGGGTATTATAAATGAAAAAGCTGTACCGTTCTAATTCAAATAAAATGGTTGGTGGGATATTCGGTGGCTTAGCTGAATATATACAAGTGGACGCAACCATTCTACGTTTAGTTTTTGTTATTCTATTATTTATGAGCTTCTTTACCGTAGCACTGCTTTACGCAGTTGCTTTATTCATCATCCCAAATGAGAGGGAGTTGTAACATTGTTTATTCGTTGGATTTTATCGATCATACTAAATGCTGTGGCCTTAATTGTGGTGGCCCAGTTATTTGATTCCTTTCACCTGGAAGGATTCGGCTCTGCTGTACTTGCGAGTTTTATCCTGTCTATCTTAAACATAATTATAAAACCGATTCTCATTTTACTAACGTTGCCGATTACGGTTCTAACCCTTGGACTATTTCTCTTTGTCATTAATGCCATTACACTCATGATTACCCAGGCACTTATGGGAAGTAGCTTTGTTATCGAGGGATTCGGTACCGCATTAATTGCAGCAGTTATCCTAGCTATTCTAAACTTGTTACTAAATAGTTTGATTAAAGATTCCGTGAAATCGTAGGCGCACAGCCTACGATTTTTGTGTGGCGTATGCTACAATAAAGTGTATCTATTCTGCTCAAGAGGAAGCAAATGTGCAGAAAGGTAATAATAAATTGAAAAAGTGGTTAAATAGCTGGGGGGATTTACTAGATGTCAACTGTCCGGACAAAGGATTTACTACAACACTTTAATTTAGATTTAGTTGCTGGTAAAGACGGTATACATAGAGAAATTACAACAAGTGATATTTCTAGACCTGGTATTGAGATGACTGGGTATTTTAAATATTATCCTAAGGAAAGATTACAGCTTATTGGGAAAACGGAAATGGCTTATTTCATGGAGTTAAGTGAAGCCGATAAGCGAGACCGTGCCTACAATCTTTGTACAGATATTACACCAGGTATTGTCATTTCAAGAGGGATGGACGTGCCTGAGGAATTAATTGAAGCAGCAAATGATTCGGGGGTGCCGATTCTACATTCCCCGCGAAAAACGACACGTGTTATTAGTAGATTAACCAATTATTTGGAGACAAAATTTGCACCATTTACTGCTATTCATGGCGTTTTAGTAGACATATATGGAGTCGGAGTATTAATTACCGGGCAGAGTGGTGTAGGAAAAAGCGAAACGGCTTTGGAGTTGGTTAAACGCGGTCACCGACTTGTTGCCGATGACAGTGTGGAAATTAGACAGGAAGACTATGACAGTCTTATCGGAAACTCTCCACCACTTATCGAGCATTTACTGGAGATCAGAGGACTTGGGATTATTAATGTCATGACCTTATTTGGTGCAGGGTCTGTTAGAAGTCACAAGCGTATTTCCCTTATTATAAATCTTGAAATTTGGGACCAAAAGAAGCAATATGACAGGCTTGGGCTTGATGAAGACAAAATGAGGATTATGGAGGTTGACCTTCCGAAGGCAACGATTCCCGTTCGTCCAGGTCGGAACTTAGCCGTAATTATTGAGGTTGCAGCAATGAACTTTCGTTTGAAAAGAATGGGTGTTAATGCAGCCGAGGAGTTTTCAGAACGGCTTACAACCATGATCAAAAATGAAAAGGATGAAACGGAATAGGAGGGGTCATGATGTTGGGAACCGCAGCTCCGCTGGACAGAGTTTTCTTTGAACTAGGTCCACTGACTGTTTATTGGTACGGGGTAATTATTGCTACTGGTGCATTTTTAGGGCTCTATTTAGCAACAAGGGAAACAGATCGGCTTGGATTGAAAAAGGATTTAATCATAGATTTTATCGTTTTTGCGATTCCGGTGGCGATTATATGTGCAAGAATTTATTATGTTATTTTTGAGTGGGAACGCTATGCAAACGGTCCATGGACTGATATATTTGCCATTTGGGAGGGTGGTATTGCCATTCACGGTGCTGTTATAGGTGGAGTTCTTACAGCGATTGTGTATGCCAAATATCGACCAATCACCTTCTGGCAAATCGCAGATATTATTGCCCCAAGTTTAATCCTTGGTCAGGCAATCGGCCGCTGGGGAAATTTTATGAATCAGGAAGCGCATGGCGGAGAAGTGTCTGCAGCTGCATATGATAATTTTCTACAGTACCTGCCTGATTTTATCATGAACCAAATGACGATAGATGGCGTTATGTATCATCCGACATTTTTATATGAGTCGGTTTGGAACATACTAGTTTTTGTCTTTTTACTTGTATTACGGAGATACAATCCTATACGCGGGGAAATTTTCTTAAGCTATGCGATCACCTATTCCATTGGTCGTTTCTTTATTGAAGGAATGAGAACAGATAGCTTGTATGCTTTTGCTGGTTTAAGACAAGCACAGCTGCTATCGGTTTTAGTGATCGTTCTAGCCTTAGCGCTTATTCTTTACCGTCGTAAAAAGGGAGTACAGGAAAGGTATAAGGATGTGCCTGCTCCTCAGAAAAAAGGTAAGAAGAAAAAGAAATAATAATGGATAGAAAGAAGGGGATGGAGTGTCTGGTATAGTATATCGTGGTTTTCAACAGGGCCTAGCAACGACCTGGACATTAGGAAAAGTCATTTTCCCTATTACGTTACTAATCACTATTTTACAGTTTACACCGGTTCTTCCATGGCTTATTGACCTTTTAACCCCCGTCATGGGATTGCTAGGACTATCAGGGGAAGCTGCAGTGCCACTTGTGCTTGGCAATACGTTGAATTTATATGCTGGAATTGCGGCTATCGTTTCCTTTGAGTTTACGGTAAAAGAAGTATTTATATTAGCAGTCATGCTGTCATTTTCCCATAATCTGTTTATTGAATCAGCTGTGGCCTCAAAAGTAGGGGTTAGCTGGTGGCTTATTTCCGGAATCAGAATAGGCCTTGCCCTATTAGGCGGATTGTTGATTAACCTGCTCTGGCAAGGAGGAGCAGAACAAGCACAGTACGGATTGATTCAAGGCTCTGATAATGTACCTGTTGGCTGGGCAGAGATTGCCTATCAGGGAATTGAAACAGCATTGATGGCGGTTGTCCAGCTTGGATTAATTGTCATTCCATTAATGGTTGTTATGCAATTTTTACGGGAAAAAGGCTGGTTAACAATGCTGTCTAATAAGCTGGCTCCTTGTATGAAGTTTCTAGGGATGGAGAAAAATACATCCATGACAATGGTAGCGGGTCTGACAATAGGGCTGGCTTATGGTGCGGGTTTAATGATCCAGGCAGTTAAAGAGGATAATGTTTCCAAAAAGGATATGTCCCTTGCGCTTATCTTTCTTGTATCCTGTCATGCTGTTGTGGAGGATACCCTGATTTTCATTCCATTAGGAATTCCAGTTTGGCCTTTATTAATAATCCGTCTTACAACGGCGATTCTCTTAACGATGACCATTGCATTTATATGGAATCGTTTAGAGAAAAAGAAACGAAAGGAAGTAAACCAACATGAGCATTCGTACCATACTCTTTGATTTAGACGGAACACTAATCGATACGAACGAATTAATTATTGCTTCTTTTATGCATACCTTTTCGCATTATGGCATGAGCTATACGAGAGAAGAAATTATTCAATTCAACGGACCTCCACTTGCAGATACATTTCAGAGGATCGCTCCAGATCTTGGGGAGAAAATGATAGAAACGTACCGTGCACATAATCTAGCTGTGCATGATAGCTATGTTACAGCTTTTCCATATGTGTTGGAGACCATTACAGCTTTAAAAGAACAGGGACTTCAGCTAGGTATCGTATCGACCAAAATGAGAAAAGGTGTAAACATGGGACTTTCCCTTACAGGTTTAGATTCCTTTATGGATACGATTGTTACGTTTGATGATGTGACACATGCGAAGCCCCACCCAGAACCCGTTTTAAAAGCTGTTCAGGAACTTGGGGCCAATTTGGAAACGACGTTAATGGTAGGAGACAACTACCATGATATTGAATCAGGCAAAAATGCTGGTGTCTTGACAGCTGGTGTAGCCTGGTCTGATAAAGGAAGTTCTTTTCTTGCAGAATATCATCCGACATATATGCTAAAGGATATGCGTGATTTATTGAAGCTAATTGAGGTGTAAATTATGCGAAGGACCACTCGTTATCCGGTAGAAAAGACCAATTCACTCTGGCAAATTTATAAGACAGTGCCTTTTTTTAAAGTTGTCAAAAATTTCATCGTGATTCAGGTTGCCAGATATACGCCTTTTTTAGGGATGAAAAATTGGCTTTATCGCACCTTTTTGAGGATGCAGGTTGGTCAGCAAACGGCATTTGCGCTAATGGTAATGCCTGATGTTATGTTTCCTGAGAAGATTACAATTGGCTCCAATAGTGTTATCGGCTATAATACCACTATTCTAGCGCATGAATATTTAATTAGAGAATACCGAATTGGTGAGGTAATAATCGGTGATAATGTTCTAATTGGGGCGAATTCCACGATCCTACCTGGTGTGACAATAGGAGATGGAGCAATTGTATCAGCAGGAACATTAATACATAAAGATGTACCAGAAGGGGCTTTTGTGGGTGGCAATCCAATGAAGCTTATTTACACAAAGGAAGAAATGGAAAAACGTGAAATTGACGTATTAAAGTAGGTGGAAAGAATGATTCATCCCTCAGGCATATTGCCAGCCATAAGAAAAATGAAAGATTTTGATGTTGTTTTGGAAACTTCGTATGACACCATCGTTTTTCTTGAAACAAGGCTTGCTCAGCTGAAGAGCCTTGTGGAATATACAAAACGTGCTAACAAAAAGGCGCTTGTGCATTTTGACTTAATCCAAGGCCTTCGAGCAGATGATTATGCGATGGAATTTCTACTGCGGGAAATTAAACCAGATGGTATTCTTTCAACGAGAGCAAATGTTATTACGATGGCAAAGAAAAATAACCTTTTAGCAATCCAACGCGTGTTTTTACTGGATAGCTTGGCATTAGAGCATAATATCAAATTAATTAATCGAACCAAACCAGATTGTATTGAAGTATTACCAGGGTTAATACCCGATATGATCAGCTATATTCATGAGGAAACAAACATTCCAGTTATTGCAGGGGGATTAATTAAATCTCAGGATCAAGTAGATACAGCGTTATCAGCAGGCGCTGTTGCGGTATCGACATCGAATAAATCACTTTGGTAGAGAAGAGTAGAGGGGACCTATGTTAATAGGTTCCTTTTTTTGCATGTTAGAAAAATATAAAATTTTAGCTAGGAAGCAATAACAACGTAGATAAAGTACGAAGCATGCATTTACTAAAAAACGAGCGAATGCGAGTTTTTCTAATGTTACACATTTCCATCTTTCCCCAACTATCCAAATCCAAAGGTGTAATCTCTTAAAAATGTGGAATACCATATATATATTGGGAGCAAGGGGGGAGAGATAATGTCAGAGTTTGTTGGAGAATTGATTGGGACCATGATCCTTGTTATTTTTGGGACAGGTGTAGTGGCTGGTGTATCTTTAAAAAATACTTTAGCAGAAGGAGCAGGCTGGGTATTAGTGACATTTGCCTGGGGACTTGGTGTAGCCATGGGTGTCTATGCCGTCGGAAATATAACAGGAGCCCATATAAACCCGGCAGTTACGTTAGGACTTGCCACAGTTGGAGACTTTGCATGGAGTAAGGTTCCCTTATACATTACCGCACAAATGCTTGGTGGAATTATTGGCGCCATTATTGTGTTCTTTCATTACTTACCACATTGGAGAAAAACAAATAATCCTAGCACAAAGCTAGGAGTGTTTAGTACGGGGCCGGCGATTCCCAGTCCAATTGCAAATTTAATTAGTGAGGTCATTGGTACCTTTGTTTTAGTTATGGGCATTTTATTTCTTGGTGCGCATCAATTCACGGAAGGGTTAAACCCGCTTATTGTTGGGTTGTTAATTGTTGTGATCGGTATGTCACTAGGAGGTACGACAGGATATGCTATCAACCCTGCAAGAGATTTGGGGCCAAGAATCGCACATGCTTTACTTCCGATACCTGGTAAAGGAGCATCGAATTGGAGTTATTCCTGGGTGCCTGTTATTGGACCAGCAATCGGTGGAATTTACGGCGGGCTCTTCTATCAGGCTATATTTGAAACGGAGCCAAGTGTATGGTTCTGGATAGGTAGTATTGCTATCGTTCTTTTATTTGCAGTAGGATTAATACAAGAATTAAGAAAATCAGAAAGTACTCAGGATAATTACGAAGAGGAGAGATCATAATGGGAAAATATATTCTAGCACTCGATCAGGGGACAACGAGTTCAAAAGCAGTTATTTTTGATCAGAAAGGAAAAGTGGTCGAAACAGGTCAACGGGAATTTGAACAACATTTTAATAAACCAGGCTGGGTCGAGCATGACGCAAATGAAATTTGGACCTCCATGTTATCCAGTATCTCGGAAGCAATGCGAAAAAGTGATGTGGAGCCTGGTGACATTGAGGGAATAGGTATCACCAACCAGCGGGAAACAACTGTGATTTGGGATCGTCATACAGGAAAACCCATCTATAAAGCGATCGTTTGGCAATCACGGCAAACAGCTGATATTTGCAAGGAACTTAGAGAAGAAGGCTATAGTGACACGTTCAGGGAGAAGACGGGTCTACTTATTGATCCATATTTTGCTGGAACGAAAGTGAAATGGATATTAGATAATGTGGACGGAGCTAGAGAGAAGGCAGACAATGGTGATTTAATGTTTGGTACGATTGATACGTGGCTTGTTTACAAACTAACTGGTGGCGAACAACATATTACGGATTATTCCAATGCCTCCAGGACGTTAATGTATAATATATACGACTTGAAGTGGGATGAAGAACTTTTAGAAATTCTCGGTGTTCCAGAATCCATGTTGCCAGAAGTTAAACAGTCCTCTGAAGTATATGGTAAGACGGTGAACTATCACTTTTTTGGACATGAGATTCCGATTGCAGGGATTGCTGGTGACCAACATGCTGCACTATTTGGACAAGCTTGCTTTGAAAAAGGAATGGCTAAAAATACTTATGGAACCGGTGGCTTTATGCTCATGAATACTGGTGAGGAAGGTGTCCAGTCAAAAAATGGCCTTTTAACCACGTTGGCATGGGGGATAGATGGAAAGGTAGAGTATGCACTGGAGGGTAGTATCTTCGTCTCTGGATCAGCGATTCAATGGTTGCGTGACGGACTAGAAATAATTAAAGATGCAAAAGAAACAGAGTCACTTGCAAAAAGAGTTGAGAATACGGAAGGCGTATATGTCGTACCTGCGTTTGTTGGTTTAGGAACACCATATTGGGACAGTGACGTAAGAGGAGCAGTGTTTGGCTTAACACGTGGAACGAAAAGAGAACATCTCGTGCGTGCAACCTTAGAATCCCTGACATATCAAACCCGTGATGTCTTAGACGTAATGAAAGAGGATTCAGGAATAGACGTTAAAACGTTACGAGTTGATGGTGGCGCTGTTAAAAATGACTTCCTTGTACAGTTCCAGAGCGATATTCTAGGGCTCCAAGTAGAACGTCCAACCATTAATGAAACAACTGCACTTGGGGCAGCCTACTTAGCAGGACTCGCTGTTGGCTTCTGGGAAAGCAAAGAGGAAATTTCAGAGCAGTGGCAGCTTGATGAAAAATTTGAATCTGATATTGATGAAGAGAAAAGAACGCAGCTATACGATGGATGGAAGAAGGCAGTCAAAGCAGCACAAGCATTTAAATAAGATGCGATTTCTGTCCATTATACCCGGTGAATTAAAACAGCAAGAGAGCAATGGCGGTTTATCCAGGTTTTTTTAGGTGAGGCGGATTTTTAACACTTTTCTATACTTCTCCTCATAGTTATGGTATACTAAAGTCAAGTTAATAATCTCGGACGGAGAAATGGAGAAACCGCGAACACGCTAATCGTATTTTGGTTAGTGTGCTTTGCGGTTTTTTGTTTTCCTGAAGAGCGATTTTTCTGTTCGAACATACATTAGAATATCGGAAACAGGGTATTTATATGTATAGACATTGGTACTAATCTGGGAGGGCTTTAGATATGACTACTACTTTTTCTAGTTATGAACGAAATCTTACTTTTGATCATTTAAAAGAGGAACAATTAGACTTACTTGTTATCGGAGGTGGAATTACCGGTGCTGGGATTTCCCTTGACGCGGTAACGCGAGGTTTGAAAACAGGGCTGGTAGAAATGCAGGATTTTGCAGCAGGAACGTCAAGTCGTTCTACAAAACTTGTTCATGGTGGCTTACGTTACCTGAAACAATTTGAAGTGAAGATGGTTGCCGAGGTAGGAAAAGAACGCGCCATAGTATACGAAAATGGACCACATGTGACGACACCAGAATGGATGATGTTACCATTCCATAAGGGAGGTACATTCGGCCCACTCACTACAAATATAGGTCTTCGTGTATACGACTTTCTTGCAGGTGTGAAAAAGAATGAACGCCGTACCATGTTCAAACCAGACGAGGCGCTGCAAAGAGAACCACTTATTAAACGAGACCAGTTAAGAGGCGCAGGATTCTACGTAGAATACAAAACTGATGACGCTCGTTTAACAATTGAAGTATTGAAAAAGGCTGTACAAAAAGGTGTACATGCGATTAATTATACAAAAGTTATTGATTTTATATATAACGACCAGAATAAAATTGTTGGTGCGATTATGGAGGACACCATAACCGGTGAAAAGCATAAAGTGTATGCCAAAAAAGTGATTAATGCGGGTGGCCCTTGGGTCGATGAATTAAGAGAAATAGATGGCTCTAAAAAAGGGAAGGCCCTTCATTTAACAAAAGGGGTCCACCTTGTTTTCCGTAAAGAAGTTTTCCCACTTCAGCAAGCGATTTACTTTGACACACCAGATGGAAGAATGGTATTCGCCATTCCGCGTGACAACGTGGCCTATGTAGGGACTACGGATACGACCTATAAAGGGGACATTGCTAATCCAAAAATGACTGTTAAGGATCGAGACTATATTATCGATGCGATTAACTATATGTTCCCATCACTTGATATAACAGCAGAGCATGTGGAATCAAGCTGGGCAGGATTACGTCCATTGATTGCAGAAGCAGATAATGAAAATCCAAGTGAAATTTCGCGTAAAGATGAAATTTTCGTGTCAGATTCAGGGCTTATTTCGATGGCTGGAGGAAAGCTAACAGGATATCGGAAAATGGCGGAACACGCTGTAAATAAAGTAACTGACCAACTTAAAGAAGAAGAAGGAATTCTCTACTCTAAATCCGAGACAGAGCACTTACCAGTTTCTGGTGGAGAAGTAGGTGGATCGAAAGGATTTAAAGACTTTAAAAATAGGAAAGTTAGTCAAGCAACAGCGCAAGGGCTTGATGAACAAACTGCATTAATGCTGGTTCAACGATATGGTGCTAACTTTGATAAAGTAATGGAACTATACGAAACAAATATTGAGAAAGCTAAAACAGAAGATATCGATCCAGTTGTATTTGCAGAACTCTTATATGCGATGAAATATGAATTAGCTTATAAACCAGTTGATTTCTTTGTCCGTCGTACAGGTGCTTTATTCTTTGAAATTGGCTGGGTGAGAGATCATAAAGACAATGTGATTCGTTATATGGCTAAAGAGCTAAATTGGACAGATGATCAAACGAACGCTTATGTAGAAGAATTAGACCAGCTCCTGCACGATGCAGTCGTCCCGGTTGAATCCTAAATAGAAAAAGCTTCTCCCTTCTGGGGGAAGCTTTTCTATATGCCAAACCATTGTCCCACCTATATAATTTAACGAATTATTATGGTATAATTTTTTCGTATGTAATTTAAATAGGGGGATATGCATGCAACATGTGAGAGATGATAGGAAAGAACAGGAAAACAATGTTATCCCTTTTATTCCTGAAGGTGATTTTTATTTCACAAAAGGCATAGAAGCTTTTCAAAAAAGAAAGTTCGATATCGCTTTAAAGTGGATGAAAAAAGCGACAGAGGCAAAGCCGGAAGAACCATTGTATCTTTGTCAAATGTCGGTAATATATACAGAAATAGGCGCATTTCACGCTGCGAATCAGTTATTGAATAGAGTCTTGCAATCTTCCGATTATGTGGATTGTTATTATTTGCTTGCAAACAATTACGCTCATTTAGGACTGCTGCAGGATGCCAAGAAATTTGCATTGGCATATTTAGAGCAGGAGCCGAATGGGGATTTGAGTGAAGAAGCAACGACACTGCTGGAGCTAATTGATATAGATGAGGATGAGGACGAGGACTGGGATTTAGAGGATGAGGATGAGCTTCTCATTTATCAGGAAACCGTTTTTTATCATATGGAGAGTATGGAATGGGAAAAAGCCATTCCATTAATTGAGGAAATGATGACGCTTTTTCCAGAACATAAACTGGCAAAGCATGATTATACCCAAGCACTCTTCTTCTCAGGCAAGGAAGATGAAGCGATTCAGATGGAAAAAGATCATCTTGCTACAGAACCTACTTCCTTGTACAGTCATGTGAACCTTGCTTTATTTTATTTTCAGCAAGAAAGTTATTCGGAATATGAAATGCATATTCAGGCATTACTAAATGTATATCCAATCCATGAACAACAAAAGCTTCGTGTGGCTGTCACATTAGCACGCACGAATCGATTTATGGAAGCATATCAGCGATTCCAGTTACTTTCTAAACCAAAGCTAAAAGGGCACCCATCCTATTTTCGATGGTATAGTGTAGCTGCCTTTCAGATCGGGAAAGAGAACCTTGCACGCTCGCTATGGCAAGAAGGAGTGAAAAAATATCCCAAGCTAGCCAAGGAAACGGCTCCTTGGGATTGAGCATTATATTAGACGAATATTGTTTTGTCTTATAAGCTAGATATGGCTAATGAATAGAAGAAAAAGGGGCGATATATATGTCCGAAGAACGTATGTATGATGTAATTATCGCAGGTGCTGGACCTGCAGGAATGACTGCAGCAGTTTATGCATCTCGTGCAAATTTAGACACACTTATGATTGAGCGCGGAATTCCGGGTGGACAAATGGCGAACACAGAAGATGTGGAAAACTATCCTGGATATGACCATATTTTAGGTCCGGATTTATCCAATAAAATGTTCGATCATGCGAAAAAATTTGGTGCAGAATACGCCTATGGTGATATTAAAGAAGTTATTGACCATGGTGACTATAAAACCGTTGTAGCTGGGAAAAAGGAATACAATACTAGATCCCTTATTATTACAACAGGTGCCCAATACAAAAAGCTCGGTATTCCGGGAGAAGAAGAGTTAGGTGGCCGAGGTGTATCCTATTGTGCAGTCTGTGATGGTGCTTTCTTTAAGGAGAAGAACCTTATCGTCATCGGTGGTGGAGACTCTGCAGTAGAAGAAGGCATTTATTTAACACGCTTTGCCGATAAGGTAACCGTAGTGCATCGCCGTGATAAGTTACGTGCGCAAAAAATCCTTCAAGAACGTGCTTTTGATAATGATAAAATCGACTTCATCTGGAACACTGTCGTCGAAAACATTAATGATAAAGACGGTAAAGTAGGAAGTGTCAGCTTAAAAGACACCGTTACAGGAGAATTGAAAGAAAAAGACATTGATGGAGTTTTCATTTATATTGGCATGGTGCCATTAAGCGAACCATTTAGATCACTTGGTATCACAAATGAAGAAGGATATATTCCAACAAATGAGCATATGGAAACAAATGTACCTGGCGTTTTTGCTGCTGGAGATATCCGTGAGAAAACACTTCGACAAATTGTGACAGCAACTGGCGACGGAAGTGTGGCTGCCGAAGCTGCTATTAAGTATGTGGAAGACCTGCAAGAATCCGTGAAAACAGCGCAATCTTAGAATTGTGAAGTTGTCTTTACTAAGAAGTAATTGCTTTTTAACGCTGTTGTAACACGCACGAAATAAAAATGGGGTACACTATAAATAACTAATTGACCCCCTTTTAATAGATAGATTAGTTTCTTGCACAGGTGCAATAGCACCTGTGCCTTTTTTTTGCATGCTGGGACAAAGCGGTGTGCAGTTACCGGTTTCTAATATACATACACTCAAATCATTTCATATATGAAATTAGGATGCCCCGTGATACTCTACGCCTACATATTTACATAGTCGAATACTGTCATAATTACCAGTAGTATAACAAGAGATTTGGAAAAACCTAAACCTTGTTGGATTGATTTTATTCATTGTATAATAGGAGTAGTCTGTTTTTAAAAATTATAGAAGATAATTACTAATCACATCCTCTTAAGAGATACGGAAAGAGGCGAATAGAGCATGCAACGTGTAACGAATTGTATCGTTATTGAGAATGATCACATTTTATTTATAAAAAAGCCAAGGCGTGGCTGGTATGCAATGCCTGGTGGGAAAATGGAACCTGGAGAAACAATTAAAGAAGCAGCTACAAGGGAGTTTTTCGAAGAGACAAATCTTCGGGTGCAAAACCCTGAACTTGCTGGAGTGTTTACTTTTCAAGTCGATACGGATGATACGTTTATTCAGGAATGGATGATGTTTACCTTTATCGCATATGCATATACGGGGAAACTTACTGACGAAAGCCCAGAGGGTGAATTGGAATGGGTTCCGCTAAAAAATATTGAAAACCTGCCAATGGCAGAGGGAGACAGGGAAATTTTCCGGCATATTATAGGGCATAGCAAAGGGATTTTGTATGGCTCGTTTTCATATACGGAAAATTATCAACTTCTTGACGCCCGTTTGGATCCATCCTAAGGGTCTGATTCTGAATGGAGGGGAATGCAAATGGAAAGCAGTAATCATACAGAGACTTCACTCGTGATTATTACAGGTATGTCTGGCGCAGGAAAAACTGTAGCGATACAAAGCTTTGAAGATTTAGGGTATTACTGTGTGGACAATCTACCGCCAGCTTTATTGCCTAAGTTCCTAGAATTAATGAGAGATTCAAGGAATAATATTCGAAAAGTAGCACTCGTGATGGACTTAAGAGGAAGAGAGTTTTTTGACTCCCTTTTTGAGGCGTTGGATGTACTAGGTAAAGAAGATTGGCTAGAAGAACATATTCTTTTTCTCGATGCAAAAGATGAGAAATTAGTCAGCAGATATAAAGAGACAAGAAGATCGCATCCATTAGATGTAGGAGGACTCCCACTAAATGGAATTCGCCAGGAACGTGAAATCTTGGAGCAATTACGTGGAAGAGCACAGCGGATTATTGATACAACTGCCTTAAAACCTAAGGAACTACGTGAGAAAATTGTTCAAAAATATACAGAAGATAAGCAAGAGATCTTTTCTGTGCATATGGTATCATTTGGATTTAAGTATGGGTTGCCAATCGATGCAGACCTCGTTTTTGATGTGCGTTTTCTTCCAAATCCCCATTATGTCCCGACATTGCAGCCATTAACCGGACTGAACAAGGATGTTGCCGGCTATGTGTTCAAATGGTCTGATACGCAGATATTTAATGAAAAGGTGCTAGATCTTTTGCAATTTATGCTGCCACAGTATAAAAAAGAGGGTAAATCACAGCTTGTTGTCGCTATTGGCTGTACAGGCGGTCAGCATCGTTCTGTAGCCCTTTCTGAGTATTTTGCTAAAGAGCTGTCGTCTAACTATATAACACATGTGACGCATAGGGATATTGATAAAAGAAAGGGACAGTAATATGACACAACAAGCTTTACCAAAAGTCGTCGTAGTCGGCGGCGGTACCGGGATGCCGGTCCTATTACGAGGACTAAAAAACTTGCCAATTCATCTCACGGCACTCGTAACTGTGGCAGATGATGGTGGGAGCACTGGAAGACTAAGATCAGAAATGTCTATACCTGCACCAGGTGATATACGAAATGTAATAGCAGCACTTTCAGACGCAGAGCCAATGCTTATTGAATTATTTCAACATCGGTTTAATGCAGGAAATGGGTTATCAGGACATTCAATGGGAAACCTGTTATTGGCAGCCATGACTGCTATAACAGGTAATTTTAATACAGGGATTAAAGAAATATCCCGAGTCTTAAATGTGAAAGGGAAGATTTATCCCATTTCCAATGACAACATGTCTCTCCATGCAAAAATGAAAGACGGCACTATTGTTTCTGGGGAATCTAATATCCCTTTATCCAACAAACAAATTGATCAGGTCTTTCTAAGTCCACAACCTGTTGAACCTCTTCCAAATGCTGTTCGAGCAATCGAGAATGCAGATTTGGTCGTAATCGCACCTGGCAGTTTGTATACAAGCATTATGCCGACCATTATTATGCCAAAAATTGATGAAGCGATTCGAAAAACAAAAGGAAAAGTTGTGTATGTGTGTAATGTGATGACCCAGGAAGGGGAAACCACCGGCTACACGGCATCAAATCATGTTCAAGCGATTCGCGATCACATCGGAGAAGATAGTGTGGATGCAATTGTCGTACATAATGAGCCGATTGTAAGGTCAGTACGAGAAATCTATGCAGAAGAGAACGCTGAACCAGTTATTTATGATACAGACCGATTGCTTAAAATGGGGTTACAAATTATTGAAGGGGATATTATTAGCTATTCCCAACAAATGCTCCGTCATGACAATGTAAAAGTAGCAAAGCTGCTTTATTCTATTTTGCAGGAAAGATAAGGATTTCATATCAACGAAACCAGCAAAAGGATTGGGAAAAGGAGAGGGGGGTACCCAATGTCATTTGCTTCAGAAATTAAAAAAGAACTTACAGCGATCGAAGTGGATGATTGCTGTAAAAAGGCTGAACTAGCTTCTTTGATTCGCATGAACGGTGCTATTTCACTAGCCCGGCAGCAATATATGTTAGATGTTCAAACAGAAAATGCAGCAATTGCCAGGAGAATATATACGTTAATTAAATCCCTCTTTGAATTGCCTGTTGAGTTGCTAGTACGGAAAAAAATGAAGCTGAAAAAGAATAATGTCTATATTGTACGGATGAAGCAAGATGTCCAAGAATTGCTTGTAGACTTGGAAATACTGAAGGTGCCACATACATTCAATAGAAAAATTTCAAGCACATACATGAAAAAAGATTGCTGTAAAAAGTCATATTTGCGTGGAGCTTTCCTTGCTGGTGGATCGATTAATAATCCAGAAACCTCTTCTTATCATTTGGAAATATTTAATTTTTACCAAGAGCACAATGATGCGCTTTGTGAACTCATTAATGAATTTAATCTGCATGCAAGGAAGCTGGAAAGAAAAAATGGCTTCATTGTTTATATGAAAGAAGCAGAGAAAATTACGGAGTTTTTAAGTATTATTGGAGCGCATAAAGCATTGTTCAAATTTGAAGATGTAAGAATCGTTAGAGATATGCGTAATTCGGTAAACCGCCTCGTCAATTGTGAAACTGCGAATCTGAATAAAACCATTGGAGCAGCGTTCAGACAAATAGAAAATATTAACTTAATTGAGCGGACAGTAGGGTTGGACCAGCTACCTGATAAATTACGGGAAATTGCCGTGCTGCGTGTTCAGCATCAGGATGTTTCCCTTAAGGAGCTTGGCGAATTAGTAAGCAGCGGAAAAATATCTAAATCAGGTGTTAACCATCGACTGAAAAAAATAGATGAATTCGCGGAAAAAATTAAGCGCGGAGAACTCCTAAGCAATGGTTAAGAAATTTGCTTTTGTGAGCCTCCGTGGTATAATACGGATAATTTAAAATATTATTCATATGATTTATAAATCCGGTATAAATGGTGTTGTAACCAAACCGGATTGTTTTTCCAAATCAAATGATAACGCTTACTAAAAGGAAAGGTGATGGCGATGCAGGAGAAGAAAGTAAAAGTGGGGTTGGCATCTGGATTACAATCAAGACCAGCTGCGGAATTTGTTCAATTGGCTAACCGTTACAGTTCACATCTTTATTTGGAAAAGGAAGGGAAACGAGTCAATGCCAAAAGCATTATGGGATTAATGAGCTTAGCCGTTGCTAGTGATGAGGAAATCATTATCTTTGCAGACGGAACAGATGAAGAAAGTGCGGTAAGTGAACTAGCAACATTTGTGACAGAATAAGATTAGGGATAAAAAAATAGTGTTTATGTTTCATTTAATTAACACATAAAAAGGCGAGACACAACGTGTCCCGCCTTTTCACATGTTAGATATTATTTATCTGTATTACGTTCCAAAATTTTATCAATTAAACCATAGTCAACTGATTTTTGGGCTGTCATAAAGTTATCGCGGTCTGTATCGCGCTCAATTACTTCAATTGGCTGACCAGTACGATCAGAAAGGATTTCATTGATTTTTTCACGCATTTGAATAATACGTTTTGCATGAATTTCAATATCAGTAGCCTGACCTTGCGTACCGCCAAGTGGTTGGTGAATCATAACTTCACTGTTTGGAAGGGCATAACGCTTGCCTTTTTCCCCTGCTGCAAGAAGGAAAGCTCCCATAGATGCAGCCATACCAGTACAGATTGTAGAAACATCTGATTTAATAAACTGCATAGTATCATAGATCGCCATACCTGCAGTGATAGATCCACCAGGTGAGTTAATGTATAGGGAAATATCTTTCTCCGGGTCTTCTGCTTCTAAGAATAGCAACTGTGCTACGATTGAGTTTGCCACATTATCATCAATTGCGCTTCCTAACATAATAATACGGTCTTTTAATAAACGTGAGTAAATATCATAGGCGCGTTCTCCACGATTCGTTTGTTCAATAACTGTAGGAATTAAATTCATTTGTAAATCCTCCTTCAATTGTTTCACTATTATCCATGTATTGGATTGGATATTCTTATCATACCTAATAGGTCAAAAAAGGTCAAATAAAATAGACCGACAAGTTTCACGATGATTTTTTGCTCTATGTATACTCCACCATCATTCCCTATTAGCAGGAAATTAAACCCGCCTCCCATTTTTAAATAAGAAGGCTAGAACGATGGAGTGAAAGACAGTTGCCAACTCGATCCGTGGCCAGGTTATTGTTTTAATCTTGGATCCAGAGCATCCCTTAATCCATCGCCAAACAAGTTAAACCCAAGCACGACAAAAAATATAGCGAGCCCTGGAAAAGCAACCACCCATGGTGCGTTTTGTATAGCTGCCCGTCCATCACTTAACATCGCTCCCCATTCAGGTGTGGGGGGTTGTGCTCCAAGCCCAAGAAAGCTAAGACCTGCTGCATCCAGAATTGCTGTCCCAATACCAAGGGTAGTCTGCACAATGATAGGTGCTACACAGTTAGGAAGAACGTGTTGGATAAGAATTCTACCATGTTTTGCTCCAATTGATTTTGCAGCTTCAATGTACTCATTCTCTTTAATCGATAATACTGCTGATCGTACAATCCTGGCAAACTGAGGAATACCAACAATACCAACAGCAATCATCGCATTTTGGAGACTAGGGCCAAGTACAGCAACCAATGCAATTGCCATAAGTATACTAGGAAATGCCATCATAATATCAATAAATCGCATTACGATTTGATCTATCCAACGACCGAAATACCCAGCGACTCCTCCAAGAAAAACGCCGATTATGAGCGAAATACCTACCGCAATAACGCCTATTTGAATGGAGATTCTTGTTCCATGCACTATTCTAGAGAATATGTCTCTGCCAAGTTCATCCGTACCTAGTAAATGTTCTGACGATGGTGCCTGATAACGATTGACGATATCCTGGTCAGTTGGGTTATGTGTGGCGATTACTGGTGCAAAAATAGCAGTTAGTACAAGCAATGCAATAATAATTACACCAATGAGTGCCGTTTTACTTTTTACAACTCGTAGCCCTGTGTCAAGCCATAACGGTATAGGCTTTGTAGTTATTAAAGAATCCTCACCTATTAAGGGTTCTGGAGAACGAGCCATTGTATTCACATCCTTTCAAGTGTCCTGCAAAGCGATTAATCATAACGGATCCTTGGATCAAAATATTTATACAAAAGGTCTGTTAATAAGTTAACAAGTACAAATATCGTTGCGACGATCAGTATCGTACTTTGTACCACAGGATAATCCCTCCCAAGAACAGCTAGGTATACATATCTACCTATCCCTGGCCAAGAAAATATCGTTTCCGTAAGTACTGCTCCGCCAAGCAGTAATCCAAATTGTAAACCGATAACTGTAAGGACAGGTAAAAAGGCGTTTTTTAATGCATGACGAAAGATAATCAGACGTGTTTTTAATCCTTTTGCATTTGCGGTACGAATATAATCCTGTTTCATCACTTCCAGCATGCTCGAGCGTGTCATCCTTGCAATAATTGCCATTGGTATGGTACCTAAAGCGATACCGGGCATTAGTAAATGTAAAAAGGCATCTTTAAATGCACCGAAATTGCCTGTAAGCAGACTATCTAATAAATAAAAATTAGTTATTGTATCGATTTCGATTCCTGGCGTAAGTCTTCCTGAAGGGGGGAGGATGTTTAGTTTGACGGAGAAGAACCAAATCATCATAAGACCAAGCCAGAAGATGGGGAGTGACACACCAAATAAAGCGCCAGTCATACTAAGGTTATCGAACCAGGAATATTGCTTTACAGCTGCAATCACCCCAGCAAGAATACCGATTATGACTGCAAGCATCATAGCAAACAAGGTGAGCTCCACGGTTGCTGGTAGCTTATGTAATAGCTCATAGCTGATGGATTCCTTTGATTGAATAGATTGTCCTAAATCACCTTGAAGAATATCCCCGACAAAACGTCCATATTGAACAATATACGGATCATTAAGTCCAAGCTCTTGGCGTAACAAGTCAAGCTGAGCCTCGGTCGCCTTTTCTCCAAGCATACTACGAGCAGGATCTCCAGGTATTAAATGAATAAGTGAAAAGGTAATAATGGATACACCTATAAGAACAGGTATGAGCATTAGCAAGCGTTTGCTAATATATTTCAGCATAAAACACCCCTCCTTTTATTAGAGTGCTGCCGTATGGATCTTCGGCAACACTCCTTTGTTCTTTTCTAGAACATATAAAATACGCGGGCTGTGGATAACGAACTAACTGAACCAGCCACGTCCAGCTCCAGCGTCCGGAGACTGGCGTGAATTCCTTCACCCCGTACGTGGGCCCGATGGACCTGTGTCATGCCGACGTTCCCCAGGACGGGGCAGTCTTAGTCGGCCTTTCTTAATACGGTAGCACCGCGCTTTTGTTCATATTACTCTTGGATATCAAGCATATTAAAAGGCTCACTTCCCGTTGAATGTGGCACATAATCAACTACTTTTTTATTTGCAGCGATTGGTGGTGTCGTATGAGCGATTGGGAACCATGGTGCATCCTCATGAATCAACTCCTGTGCCTCTAAATAAAGTTCAGTTCGTTTTTCTTGGTCCATCTCTGTTTGGGCAGCTTTTAGTAACGCATGCACGTCATCATTTTTGTAGAAGGCAATGTTTCCGGCGGAGCCAACTTTTGCATTATCTTTATCGAGTAAAACATAAAGGAAGTTATCCGGGTCTCCGTTATCCCCAGTCCAACCTAGAAACGCCATGTCGTGTTCTCCGTTTTCCGTAAGTGATAAATGGGTGTCCCAATCACTTTCAATAACCTCAACATTAATGTTGACTTCCTTCAACATTTCTTGGATCGCTTGTGCACTTACTTTCGGTTGAGGCATGTATGGTCTTGGATTAGAAAACGTATTTAATGTAATATCAAAACCATCAGCGTAGCCTGCCTCTGCAAGTAATTCCTTTGCTTTTTCCACATCATAACCATAGTCTTCAATGTCATCGTTATACCCCCATAATGAAGGCGGGAGAGGGTTTTTAGCTGGCTTGCCAATCCCTTCATATAAGGAGACAAGCTTCTCTTTATCAATAGCCAGGTTAATCGCCTGACGAACAGCTTTCTCTGCAAGTGGCCCTTCTTTATCAGTATTCATTGCCATGTAACTAACATTCATGGATGGCCGTTCAATAATCTGTAAGTTTTCATCGGCCTCTGTCGTTTGAATATCCTGAGGGTTTAACCCTGTCATCATATCAATGGAGCCTGACTGGAGTTCCATGAAACGCGCGCCATTATCAGGAATTGTGCGGAAGATAACTTTGTCTACCTTTGCTGTATCTCCAAAGTAATCGGCGTTTTTGGTAACGGTAATGCTGTCATCAGGTATCCATTCACTAAATACGAAAGGTCCTGTGCCTACAGGGTTTTTAAAATAATCTTCGCCATGTTCTTCCACTGCTTCAGGGCTAGCAATTCCGAAAGGCGGCATTGCTAGTGTTTGTAAAAACGGGGCGTTCGGTTCACTTAAAGTGAACGTTACCTCGTAATCATTCGTCGCTTCTACAGACTCAATGATCCCACCTAAATCATCTTCTGAAGCCCCAAACATATAGCCATAGTAGATATATTCTGCTGAGGTAGCCCAGCGCTCGAAATTAAAAACGACGTCTTCTGCAGTGAAGTCACTCCCATCATGGAAGGTAACGTCATCCCTTAACTGAAAAGTCCACGTTAAGCCGTCTTCACTTGGTGCCCACTCTGTTGCTAGTGCAGGCTTTACTTCCGTACTGTCTTCCTCGTACCTTACAAGGGTGTCATAAATCTGATTTGTAACGTAAATTGATTCTCCATCTGTTACTTTGGATGGGTCTAATTGTATGGAATCTGCTCCACGACCAAATATGAGTGTTTTTTCCCCCGTAGCCTCCTCTGTGCCATCCTCCGTATTCGTGTCTTCACCGGATTCATTACTCGAATCTGTATTTTCCTCCGTACATGCAGTGACTACAAGCAGCATAGCAAATAATAAAACCAATATTCCTATCCATCTTTTGTTTAACACTATTAAGCCCCCTCCATATGTTTTTCATTTAAATTTTGAAGCAGTATTATAGCCTCACCACCTCCTTTACAAAGTGACAAGAAGCCATTTGCCCTGTTAAGGATACCTGTTTCATTGTTGGCTTTTCACTTCGGCAAATGGCTTCAGCAAATGGGCAACGGGTGTGAAACTTACATCCCTCTGGCGGGTTAGCTGGTGAGGGCAGATCACCTTTTAAAATAATTCTTTCCTTTTCCAGGTGAGGATTTGCTTCCGGTACGGCAGATAAGAGTGCTTGGGTGTATGGGTGCTGGGGAGATGCATATACTTCTTTTGCCTCACCTATCTCCACGAGTTCACCTAAATACATGACAGCCACTCGATCACTGATGTGGTGGATCACACTTAAATCGTGTGCGATAAAAATGTACGTTAGGTTAAATTCTTCTTGAAGATCTTCCAATAGGTTAATAACTTGGGCTTGAATGGAAACATCCAAAGCAGAAACTGGTTCGTCACATATAACAAGCTCTGGATCCAGTGCCAGGGATCGGGCGATGCCAATACGCTGTCTTTGTCCACCACTGAATTCATGTGGGTAACGGGATTTATGATAGGAACTTAAACCAACTACCTCCAATAAGCGATTCAACTTCTCTGAACGAGCAGTTTTCTCCATCTGAAATATTTTCATAGGTTCTGTAATGGTTTGTTCAATGGTTTTTCTAGGGTTAAGGGAAGCGTATGGGTCCTGAAAGATTAGCTGCATTTCCTGTCGTAGTTTTCGCATTTGTTCTCCACGAAAATTCGTAATATCCTCTCCCTTATAGATGAGTTGCCCCTCTGTTGGCTCTGTCAATTTAAGAATGGATCTACCAGCAGTAGATTTGCCGCAGCCACTTTCCCCGACGAGGCCAAGTGTCTCACCCGCTTTTACAGTAAAAGAAATACCATCCACTGCTTTAACCATTTCTTTGGTACGTGAGAAAAGGGAAGTACCTTTAGTAGGGAAATATTTTTTAAGATTGTTCACTTCCAATAATGGTTGCATTGAAGGTCTCCTCCTCGTTATTAGATCGGTCATGTAGAAAACATCTGACTGCATGGTCTTCTGCCACATTCTTTAAAGTGGGATCAGCTTGCAGGCACCCCTCCATTACGTATTTACAGCGTGGCGCAAAACTGCAACCATTGGGCAGAGAGCGTAGATCAGGTGGCATGCCGGTAATAGCTTCTAGTTTTTTCTTTTCTTTCGTAATTTTGGGAATGGAGTGCATGAGTCCAAGGGTATAAGGGTGTTTGCCATGATCAAAAAGTCTTTTCGTCTCGGTGTACTCTGCTGGCTTTCCGGCATACATCACCATCACTCTGTCACATACTTCTGCGACCACACCAAGGTCGTGGGTAATCATAATCACCCCCATGTTTAGTTCCTTCTGCATATTTTTAAATAACGCAAGTATTTGTGCTTGGATGGTGACATCTAATGCTGTGGTTGGCTCATCTGCTATGAGTAGGGATGGGTTACATGATAAAGCGATGGCGATCATCACCCGTTGCCTCATTCCTCCACTAAATTCATGTGGGTAATTGCGGAGTCTATTTTGTGCGTCCGGGATTCCAACAAGCTTCAATAAATCCAACGCTCGGTCAGATGCTTGTTTTTTAGTTAAGTTTTCATGAGTTAGAATGGTTTCGACCATTTGCTTTTCAACACTAAGTACAGGGTTAAGGGAAGTCATAGGATCTTGGAAAACCATAGCAATTTCTTTCCCTCTTATTGCTCTCATTTCTTTGGGAGACTTTTTTAACAAGTCATCTCCCTTAAATAAAACATTTCCATCCACAATCTTTCCTGGTGGAGAAGGGATTAATCCAAGGATCGAAAGGGCAGTAATACTTTTACCTGAACCGGATTCGCCAACGATTCCCAGTGTTTCACCGGGATTTACAGAAAAATTCACCCCATCCACTGCCTTTACGACACCTGTCTTGGTGAAAAAGTGTGTATGTAAGTTCCTTACTTCAAGAAGTGATGGATTATTTTGCATAGAATTCCTCCTCATAGATTGCTGTTGATCAATTATATGAAACACGCTCATAAATTAATAACTTACTAGTAAAAAAACAGGACTTTCTTACTTTTTTACATATTAAAATTGTAGCCAGGTCGTAAGGAAGTGTAGTTAGAAGGTTAAAGTGGTTAGTATCAAAAATATACACACATCCCTAAAAACGTGTGAATGCGAGTTTTTTTAATAAAATGCTTGTATCTGACATTCAACGAGGTTATAATAGCCTATGTGTCTTATTTAAGAAATAGAAGATGCGCCCGTAGCTCAGTTGGATAGAGCACTGGTTTCCGGTACCAGGTTTGTCGGGGGTTCGAATCCCTCCGGGCGCGCTATCATACTAAAAATAGCAAGGATTGGCTAGGTTGCCATCCTTGCTATTTTTGTATCGAAGAAATAGAAGTTGATCTTTTTGAAACATAGTTCATTCGATTGATTTGGCCAGGCTAGGAAATTCGATTAATTACAAGGGATTTATACAAAAGAGACAGCTATTGGAAAACCCAAGGCTGTCTCTTTTTCTATAAAGAACGTATTATTTCTTCCGCGACTTCATCAATAGACATATTATCTGTGTTTACTTTTAGATGATAGTCTAGATAGATTTTTTCTCTCTCATAATATAGCTTTTTCATTTCTTCCATGCTTTTTCCTTGTAGCACAGGCCTTGTTTCAATCAATTGCTCACAGCGCTCGGTCCATTTATCCCAAGACAACCCTAAGTGGATGACATAACAGGACTCCAGACACTTATCCTTCACCTCAGGCTGTAGGAAAGCCCCACCACCTAAAGAAAGCACCTTTTTATCTTGCTGACGATATCTATCAATCACGTTCTTTTCTTTTTCACGGAAATATTCTTCCCCATATAAGCGAAAAATTTCCGGCACGGGTAGTTGAACCTCTTTTTCAATCTCTGAATCAATGTCAATTAGCTGTCTTCCCATTTTTTTCGCTAAAGCTTTTCCGATCGAAGTCTTACCAACACCCATAAATCCAGTTAAAGCAATACTTTTTTTATCTTCTCGATCCATGGTCACCCTCATTTCTAAAAATGGCTTTCATTTAGTATAGGGGATAGACTTCATTTTGTAACGTTAAAATGTTGGAGAGATTTAGGGGGAATTCCACAGACGTTGTTTAAAAACAATACGTAGATTTAGCTAAAAAAATATAAAGAGAAATGATAGAATAGTCTTAACAGCGTTTCTATCTGGAGGAGAAGCCAATGAAGCCGATAAAGGTTAAACATGTGACATTCGGGGTGGGGACACCAAAGATTATCGTACCACTTATGGGGACAACAGAAAGTGAACTGTTGGAGGAAATTACCTATATAAAAGAACAGCAGCCAGATACGGTTGAATGGCGAGCTGATGTTTTTCAGAATGTGAAGGATCTGCAAGCAGTAGAAAATGCACTTCACTTAATCCGTGAAAAATTAACTCCCATCCCATTACTCTTTACCTTTCGTACGGAACAAGAAGGCGGGCGTTGCCCAATGCCTTTAAGTGACTATTTCCACCTGTTAAAAACCGTGATTAATTCACAACAAGTGGATCTCGTTGACATGGAATTATTAACGGATGAAAGCATGTTACAGGAAGTGATAAGCCATGCCAAGCACCGAGGGGTTAACGTTATTCTTTCAAACCATGAGTTTACCCATACACCTGCAAAGGAAACCTTGCTTTTCCGCCTGCAAAAAATGGTCACTCTAGGGGCTGATATACCCAAAATTGCCGTCATGCCGCAAACTGTGAAGGACCTTTTAACATTATTAGAGGTGACCCAAGAGGCTAATGAATCGGAGCAACCTATTATAACAATGGCCATGGGTAAATTAGGCTTATTAAGCCGTCTAGCAGGTGAAGTGTTTGGAAGCGTCGCGACGTTTGCTGCAGGGAAGCAAGCTTCTGCACCTGGTCAAATATCGGTCAGTGAGCTGAGAAAAGCACTACAAATCATTCACCAGCATTCTTAAAACTATTACCGAGATGATAACATGAAACTTGTCAGCTTTCGAAATAAAAAAGACGCCCCATTCCGGATCGGCGTTCTATTAGACACAAATAAAGTACTAGATTTACAAGATGCCAGTAAACAAATGAGATTAGAAAGTGGGGAAGCTGTCGAAGAATTTCCAGTAAACCCGGATTCTTTTTATAAAGTGGGCCTAAAAGCTGTAAAGGGTGCAAAGCTGGTAGTGGATTATGTTTTAAGTAACCAGATAAAATCTTTGCAATATGACAGGGACGAGATCGAATTAGGCACGCCCATTTCACGACCAGGTAAGATTATTTGTGTCGGGAAGAATTATGCGGAGCATGCAGCAGAAATGAATAGTGATGTACCAGATCACCCTGTTTTATTTGCCAAGTTTGCCAATGCCTTGATTGGTCCAGAAGAAGTTATCGTTAAAAATCCTTTAACAAACAAGCTTGATTACGAAGCTGAACTCACCATTGTAATTGGCAAAGAAGCTTCCTGTGTACATAAAGAAGATGCCACAGATTATATTCTCGGTTATACAATAGGAAATGATATTTCCGCTCGTGACCTGCAGAAACGCACACCACAATGGTTACAGGGAAAAACGCTTGACCGAAGTACACCTGTAGGGCCATGGGTTGTCACAAAAGAGGCGGTTACGGACCCGGCTAATTTGGCAATAAGGTCATTTGTAAATGGGGAGGAGCGGCAATCATCCAACACAAAACATTTAATTTTTGATATTCCATATCTTATTGAATTTATATCCTCCATTATGACACTAGAAGCAGGAGATATCATTCTGACAGGTACCCCAAGTGGCGTTGGACTTGCCATGGATCCGCCGGGGTTCTTAAACGATGGAGATACGGTTACGGTGGAGATAGAGTCAATCGGCAAACTGGAGAACAAGGTTGAATCCCGGCGGTAAAAGTTTTACTTAGTGGCTATTAAAGATAACCTGTCTGGTCAAACACAAAATCCTAGTGATCGTCTAAGATCGCTAGGATTTTTTAGAGGTAAGGGAGTATAAAAAATTGGCGGTATGTTGTTCTTAGACAGGAACAGCCACGTCCAGCTCCAGCGCCCAGAAACTAGGCGACTTCACGAAATCGCCCTACGATAAGTCATCATCGGTTCGTAACCTCACCGTGATTCCTTTATCTCAGTTGATTCGTTCCACTCACTACGTTTCTAAACGGGCGCTTACGCTTTTGTTCGAGAGGGGAATGTTCCTTAATTAATGTCCTGTACTTTTAAACCTACCTCCATGTACTTCCTGTGTATCCATAATGGTGGTAAAGGCAGATGGGTCAATGCTATGAACAATGCTTTTTAGTTTAGCAACTTCCAGTCTTGTCACCACAACATAGACAACTTCCGTGTCAGTCTCCTGGTAGCTGTTCTGGCCATATAGCTTGGTCACACCTCTACCAAGGGTTTCTCCAATCTCGTCTGCAATCTCGCTTGTTAAATTCGTTACGATAAGAGCAGCTTTTGTTTCATTAAATCCTTGTCCTACAGCGTCAATTGTTTTGGATGCAATGTAATACGTGAGGATAGAAAACATTGCTTGCTCCCAACCGAGCACAAATCCTGCCCAGCCAAAAATGAAAATGTTAATAAACATCACAAATTCCCCGACAGAGAACGGTATTTTTTTCGATAATAAGATGCCCATGATCTCCGTCCCATCAAGTGCACCGGAATTGCGAATAACAATTCCTACACCAGCCCCAAGGGTCAGTCCACCAAATACTGTTGCTAACAACCTGTCGTCTGTTATTGGCGCAACATGGTGCAGAGATGACTCTACAATTGCTAAAGCAATAATACTAAAGAGTGAAGAGAACAGGAAATCTTTTCCGAGTCGTTTTAAACCTGCATATAAAAAAGGAATATTAATAAGTAAAACGAGGGCGCCAAAACTAAATCCGGTTAAATAGTTGATTAGCAGAGAGGTACCAATAATCCCACCATCAATAATTTCATTTGGTATGAGAAAAAGTTCAATGGATGCAGCTGCCAGGGCTGCTCCGAGAAAGAGCATGACATACCTGATGATAAGATGAGCAATGCTCTCTTTTTTTCTTTTACGCTGTGCCATAAAGTAAACTCCTTTTAATTAAATCATTTCGTTAATAGCCCGCTTTGCGAGTCTGTCCGCATGCGGGTTTTGTTTTTCAGGGATCCATTTAATAAAAAAGTATGGGAATGTTGCTGACTTTTGTATGATCGTTTCCAAAAATGGCTTGAAGTTTTTGTTCCGTGTAAAGTTTCTCTCCACAACGTCCACTACTAATTTTGAATCCGAACGAATAGAGATAATCTCATCAGGAAATTTCTCCTCACAAATTTCCAATGCTTTTATTACTGCAAGAAACTCTGCCTCATGATTGGAAAGTTCTCCTAATGGAATGGCATATTCAAACTTGTTCTTTCCTTGTTTTATGTATATACCTGCACCGCTTTTGCCGGGATCTCCACGGGAAGCGCCATCTGTATAAACTTCTATCATAATCTCGTGCAACTCCTTTACTCGATATATTATTATATTATAGACGTAAATATACAACAGAGTAAAAGGGAAAGCAGTACGTGACAGTTACGCTTAATTATGACAAAATATAGGTGGGAAAAGGGGAGGGTTTGTAATGGACACTTATTTTCAACAGGAACAACGGTTACAAAGAAAAATGAGTCAATCGCTTCTACAATCCCTACATGTACTGCAGTTTTCTAGTGTGGAACTTATGCAGTACCTTAAAGAAATAGCTGAAGAAAACCCCTTAATAGATCAGTCAAAGTTTGCAGATTCGTTCACAGACTATATTTACAATTACTCACAGAGCGTGCTGGACGCGAATTTATGGGTAGATCGGGAAAGGTCAATGGCAGAGAAATTAAAGGAACAGTTAAAGCTGATTAAGGTTCCTAAAGAGCAGGTTGCCATAGTAGAATTTGGAATTGATTCCTTAAATGATGATGGGTATTTAGATATAAGCACAGAAGAATGGGCCATAAAACAACAGGTGACAGGTGACCAAATTCAGCATGCATTAAGGATTATTCACCAGCTTGAGCCTGCAGGGATAGGAGCAAGGAATCTTACGGAATGTATTTTCCTGCAGCTAACACGTCATACCAATAGGTTTGATCCATATATAGAAGATTTGCTACAAAACCATTTAGACTGGGTAGCAAATGAAGATATTACAGAGATAGCAGTAACGTATAATATCTCTACTGGGGAAGCCGAGGAACGTATTGAACAAATTAAAGCATGTCATCCAAGACCAGGGCAATTGTTACAACCTGAGAAGACATCCTATATCATTCCAGAAGCTACGATTTTAAAGTCAGAAGGAAGATGGCATGTTGACTTTTTTAAGTGGAGTACACCAAAAATTGTGATTGATACAGCCTATCAGCATGTAAAAAAAGAGCAAAAGGAAGCATATACCTTTTTAGCAAGAAAACATCAAGAAATTGAAAAACTAAATCGTGCGTTCGTATACCGGACAAACACGTTGGAGCGTGTTATTGACGTTATCATTAAAAAACAGTGGCAATACTTTGATTTTGGTATTCATGCAATTAAAGCGCTCACATTACGGGAGGTTGCGGAAGAATTAGATCTCCACCCGTCCACTGTAAGCAGGGCCGTAGCGAATAAGTATGTGCAAACAACGAACGGGGTTCTCCCTCTTAAGTTTTTCCTCCAATCAGGTATTAAACAACGCAATGGTAATCGGCAAGCATCAGTCGCAGTTAAATTATTATTGAAGGAACTGGTGGAACATGAAAAGCCAACTTCACCTTATTCAGATGAAGTGTTACGAGATAAATTAAAAAGGGAGTTTGGAATTGATGTTGCCAGACGAACTGTAATGAAGTATCGGGAACAACTCAATATTCCCTCTTCTTTTAAAAGAAAGGAGTTAACATGATGCAATCAACAATCATATTATATACGAAGGAAAATTGTGGACTTTGTGAAGAAGCAAAAGGTTTATTGGAAAGTTTGCAGCTTCAGTATCCATTCCAAATGGAAGAGCGGGACATATATACGAATGAAGAATGGTTACAAGAATATCAACTTATGATCCCTGTTGTGGAAATAGACGGGATACAATTTTATGGGGAGCAATTACAGCCAGAAGTTTTGCAAGAAGCGTTAAGTAAGTAAGGGAATGCTTGGGAGAAAAAATCCCGGGCATTTTGTTTGTATATTATTTTTGCTATGCTATAATGAATTTGTAGAAAAGATGTTATATTTTTTTGCCTGCTTTGGGACATAATATAACCATCTGGGACTTTTTATGTCCAGCAAGTGAGGTTCTAACATGAGTGATTTAATTGATTTGCAGAAAAAACTAGTACCTGACCTGATAGATGTTATGCAGCAAAGGTATGCTGTGTTGCATAGTGTCGATATGTTTCAGCCGATTGGTAGACGAAGTTTGGCTGATAACACTGGTCTATCTGAAAGAAATGCTCGAAGTGAAGTAGATTTCTTATCAAGACAGGGACTTATAAAAGTTACCTCAAAAGGAATGTATATCACAAAAGAGGGGAAAGTAATTCTGGAGCAGTTGGCCGAATTTATGAATGAAATTAAAGGCTTAAGTGTTTTAGAAAAGCAAATCAAGGATAAATTGAATATTGAAAAGGTTATTGTGGTTCCGGGTAACAGCGACCATTTTGAATGGGTCAAGCAGGAAATGGGGAAAGCATGTGTTTCCTTCCTTCAATCTGTTATAGACAGTAAGGATATAATTGCTGTTACTGGTGGTACAACCATGGCGGCCGTAGCGAATGTGATGAATCCACTAGATAAGACAAATAACTATCTATTTGTTCCAGCTCGTGGAGGTATTGGGGAAAAGGTAGAAAACCAAGCCAATACAATTGTTGCGGAGATGGCTAGAAAAGCTGGTGTAAATTATCGTTTACTTTATGCGCCTGATCCGTTAAGCGAATCTGCTTACCAAACTATTATTAATGAGCCATCCATTAATGAAACCCTCCAGTATATAAGAGGAGCAACTGTTGTACTTCACGGTATAGGTGATGCAATGACGATGGCTAAACGTCGCAAAACGCCGGAAAATGTGGAGGAAGAGCTTCTTTTAAGACGGGCTATTACGGAAGCATTCGGTTATTATTTTGATGCAATGGGAAATGTCGTCTATAAAGTGCGAACAGTAGGTATTCAACTAGAAGATCTGAACACTATTGATCATGTTGTAACCATTGCAGGAGGTCAGTCGAAAGGAAAGGCAATTGCTTCATACTTCAAACAAGGGAAAAGCAATCTCTTAATCACGGATGAAGCTGCAGCAAAAGAGATATTAAAGGGGTAACCCTTTTATATATAAAAATAAATTCTATTTTTAGGAGGATTATACATGGCAGTAAAAGTAGGTATTAATGGTTTTGGTAGAATTGGACGTAACGTATTTCGTCAATCTCTAAAAAATGATGAAGTGGAAGTAGTAGCAGTAAATGATTTAACAGATGCTAATATGCTAGCACACTTGTTAAAATACGATTCTGTTCACGGTAAACTTGATCAAGAGATCTCCGTAAATGGATCCAACCTTGTTGTTGGTGGAAAAGAAATTAAAGTACTATCTGAGCGTAACCCTGCAGATCTTGGCTGGGGAGACCTTGGCGTAGAAGTTGTTATTGAATCTACTGGTCGCTTCACAAAAGGTGAAGATGCACAGAAGCATATTGAAGCTGGAGCGAAAAAAGTAATTATTTCCGCACCTGCACAAGACGAAGATTTAACACTAGTTATGGGGGTTAACGATGATCAATACGATCCCGCTAGCCATAATGTTATCTCTAACGCTTCTTGTACAACAAACTGTCTTGCACCATATGCTAAAGTATTGAATGACAAATTTGGTATCAAACGTGGTCTAATGACAACCATTCACTCTTACACAAACGATCAGCAAATCCTTGATTTGCCACATAAAGACTACCGTCGTGCTCGCGCAGCTGCAGAAAACATCATCCCAACTACAACTGGTGCAGCGAAAGCGGTAGGAAAAGTACTTCCTGAATTAAATGGTAAACTTAACGGTGGCGCAGTACGTGTTCCAACTCCAGACGGTTCACTAGTTGACCTTGTTGCAGAATTGGATCAAAACGTAACAGCTGAAGAAGTAAATGCTGCACTTAAAGAAGCTGCTGAAGGCGACCTTAAAGGAATCCTTGAGTACAGCGAAGAGCCACTTGTATCTACTGACATCGTAGGTAACCCACATTCTTCTATCATTGATGGTCTTTCTACAATGGTTCTTGAAGATAACATGGTTAAAGTAATCTCTTGGTATGACAATGAAATGGGTTACTCTTCACGTTGTGTAGATTTAGCTGCATTTCTTAAAAAACAAGGACTGTAAGGGATAACCTTACCAGCCGGTTGATAAAGCAGACGGAGGAGGAGCTTATTCCTCCTTCGTCTTTTGCTTGTAACATGGTTAACCTTATGTCATTAAGGGAAAAGCTAAAAGTGTTACATAAATTTATAGTAGGAGGTTGTTTTAATGAACAAAAAAACACTTCATGACATTGATGTAAAAGGCAAAAAGGTCTTTTGCCGTGTCGATTTTAATGTACCAATGAAAGATGGAGAGGTAACAGACGATACTAGAATTAAGGCAGCTCTCCCAACGATTAGCTATTTGAGTGAGCAAGGCGCAACCGTTATTCTTGCTAGCCACCTAGGACGTCCCAAGGGTGAGGTTGTAGAAGAATTACGCCTTGATCCAGTTGCAAAACGTCTTAGCGACCTACTTAACAAAGAAGTAGTGAAAACAGATGAAGTATACGGTAGCGAAGTAAATGAAGCACTTTCCCGTCTAAGTGATGGCGATGTTCTTTTACTAGAGAATGTTCGTTTTGAAGCAGGGGAAGAAAAGAATGATGAGCAGCTTGCACAAGCATTTGCAGATATGGCAGACATTTATGTAAATGATGCATTTGGTGCTGCACACCGTGCACATGCTTCCACAGCTGGTGTTGCAGAAAAGCTGCCAGCAGTTGCCGGGTACCTAATGGAAAAAGAAATTGAAGTACTAGGTAAAGCACTAGAAAACCCTGAACGACCTTTCACTGCGATTATCGGTGGAGCGAAAGTGAAGGATAAGATCAATGTTATTGATAACCTTCTAGATAAAGTCGATAACCTTATTGTTGGTGGGGGACTTGCTTACACTTTCATTAAGGCACAAGGCCATGAAATAGGTAAATCCTTACTAGAAGAAGACAAAATTGATCTTGCTAAAGACTTTATGAAAAAAGCGAAAGACAATGGTGTAAACTTCGTATTACCAGTAGACGTTGTGGTAGCAGATGATTTCTCTGAAGAAGCTAACACAAAAATTGTTAACATTGAAGAGATCCCTGCAGATTGGGAAGCATTAGATATTGGACCGAAAACACGTGAAAAATACAGCCAAATCGTTGCGGATTCCAAGCTGGTAATTTGGAATGGACCAATGGGCGTATTTGAATTAAACGTTTTTGCTGGTGGTACGAAAGCTGTTGCAGAGAGTCTTTCAAATACAGAAGGATATACGGTAATCGGTGGCGGAGATTCTGCTGCTGCTGTTGAAAAATTTGATTATGCAGAAGATATGGACCATGTTTCTACTGGTGGCGGAGCGTCACTTGAATTCATGGAAGGTAAAGCACTTCCTGGCGTAGAAGCACTAAATGATAAATAATTGCTAGAATTTAAATTTTTTGAAGAGGTGATCGTATGCGTAAAAATGTAATTGCAGGTAACTGGAAAATGAACAAAGTAATGTCTGAAGCTACAGAGTTTGTTGGAGAAGTAGTAAAGAAAGCACCGCAATCTGAACAGACAGAAGCAATCGTTTGTGCACCATTTCCTTTTCTAGCTAGCTTGGTGGAACAAACAAAAAATACACCAGTTAAAATAGCGGCACAGAACATGCATTTTGAAGAAAGTGGCGCGTTCACTGGTGAAGTGAGCCCTGTTATGTTAAAAGATCTTGGTGTAACACATGTCGTATTAGGACATTCTGAGCGCAGAGAGCTTTTTGCAGAAACAGATGAATCCGTAAATAAAAAAACACAAGCTGCCTTCAAGCATGGCTTAACACCGATCGTTTGTGTTGGAGAAACACTTGACCAGCGTGAAGCAAATGAAACAATGAACCTTGTAGGTAACCAAGTGAAAGCTGCCTTAGAAGGACTTTCAGAAGAACAAGTTGCTCAGACAATTATCGCTTATGAACCAATTTGGGCGATTGGAACTGGTAAAACGGCAACAAGTGAACAAGCAAATGAAGTTTGTACGCACATCCGTAATGTAGTAAAAGAAGTGACGTCAGAAGCAACAGCTGAAAAAGTTGTTCTGCAATACGGCGGTAGTGTGAAGCCTGCAAACATTAGTGAATTACTTGCTCAATCTGATATTGATGGAGCCCTAGTTGGCGGAGCAAGTCTGGAGGCAGACTCATTCTTGCAGCTCGTGGAGGCTGGTAAATAATGACACAACGTAAATTAGCTGCATTGATTATCCTTGATGGATTCGCAATTCGCGATGAAGAGATGGGAAATGCAGTAAAACAAGCTAATACACCTAACTTTGATCGATATTGGGCAAAATACGCCCATAATCAACTGACGGCAAGTGGAGAGGCTGTTGGTCTTCCAGAAGGCCAAATGGGTAACTCCGAAGTAGGTCACCTAAATATCGGTGCAGGAAGAATTGTTTATCAAAGCTTAACAAGAGTAAATCTTTCTATTAAAGAAGGAGACTTCTTCGAAAAAGAAGCTTTCTTGAAATCAATTCGTTCTGCAAAAGAAAAAGGGAAAGCATTGCATATCTTTGGCTTGTTATCTGATGGTGGTGTCCATAGCCATATCAGCCACATGTTTGCATTGCTAAAGCTTGCCAAAGATCAAGGTTTAAAAGAAGTTTATGTACATGCATTTTTAGACGGCCGGGATGTGGGTCCACAAACGGCTAATAAGTACATTGAACAAACGGAAGAGAAAATGAAAGAACTAGGCGTAGGAAAAATCGCAACGGTTTCTGGACGCTATTATTCCATGGACAGGGATAAGCGCTGGGAACGTGTTAAGAAGGCATATGATGCGATGGTTCATGGTGACGGACCACAATATTCTAGTGCCAAGGAAGTTGTTGAAGATTCCTACAACAACGAAATCTATGATGAATTTGTAATTCCATCTGTTATTACAGATGAGAATGGTGATCCAGTCGGAAAGGTACAAGATGAAGACTCTATTATCTTCTATAATTTCCGCCCAGATAGAGCCATCCAAATTTCACGTACCTTTGCGAACAAGGATTTCCGTGACTTTGATCGCGGAGAGAATGTACCAAAGGATTTGGATTTCGTTATGCTAACCAATTTCAGTGAAACGGTAGATGGTTACGTTGCTTATGAGCCAGTCAACCTTGATAACACGGTTGGAGAAGTGCTTGCACAAAACAATTTAAATCAACTACGTATTGCTGAAACAGAAAAGTATCCACACGTTACATTCTTCATGAGTGGTGGTCGTGAACAGGAATTCGAAGGAGAAAAACGTATTCTAATCGATTCTCCAAAAGTTGCTACCTATGACCTTAAGCCCGAAATGAGCGCATATGAAGTGACAGATGCTTTACTAAAAGAATTAGACGAAGGTAAACAAAACGCGATTATCCTAAACTTTGCAAACCCTGATATGGTTGGGCATTCCGGAATGCTTGAACCTACTATTAAAGCAATTGAAACAGTTGATGAGTGTTTAGGTAAAATCGTAGACAAGATTACTTCCCTTGGTGGAAATGCTATTATTACCGCTGATCACGGTAATTCAGATGAAGTAGTAACAGTCGATGGTGACCCGATGACAGCACATACGACAAACCCTGTTCCTGTTATCGTGACAAAAGAGGATGCAACAATACGCGACGGCGGAATTCTTGCAGACCTTGCTCCAACACTTCTTGATCTATTAAATGTAGACAAACCAGAGGAAATGTCAGGAAAATCTTTATTAAAGTAAGTTGCTTAATTTAATATAACTCAGGTAAGATGAAATTAGACACATGAAAAAGGAGAGATTTACATGCCATATATTACAGATGTTTATGCTAGAGAAGTACTAGATTCCCGCGGTAACCCTACTGTTGAAGTAGAAGTATTCACAGAATCCGGTGCATTCGGTTCAGCTTTAGTACCAAGTGGTGCTTCAACTGGAGAATACGAAGCTGTTGAACTACGTGATGGTGACGAAAGCCGTTATTTAGGTAAAGGTGTAGAAAAAGCAGTACAGAACGTTAATGAAGTAATTGCTCCAGAATTAGTTGGAATTGATGTTACACGTCAAAACATTATCGATTCTCTAATGATCGAGCTTGATGGTACAGAAAACAAAGGAAAATTAGGCGCTAACGCTATTCTTGGTGTATCCATGGCAGTAGCACATGCAGCTTCAAGCTATTTGGAAGTTCCACTATACAATTATCTTGGTGGATTCAATGCGAAAACTCTTCCTACACCAATGATGAACATCTTAAATGGTGGAGAGCACGCGGATAACAATGTTGATATCCAAGAATTCATGGTTATGCCTGTTGCAGCTCCTACATTTAAAGAAGCATTACGTACAGGTGCTGAGATTTTCCATTCACTTAAAAAAGTGCTTAAAAACAAAGGTTATAACACAGGTGTTGGTGACGAAGGTGGATTCGCTCCAAACCTAGGATCTAACGAAGAAGCACTACAAACAATTGTAGAAGCAATCGAAGCAGCTGGTTACAAACCAGGTGAAGAAATTAAATTGGCAATGGACGTAGCTGCCTCTGAAATTTACGAAGATGGCAAATACAACCTAAAAGGCGAAGGTGTCGTTCGTACATCCGCTGAAATGGTAGACTGGTATGAAGAAATGGTTAATAAATACCCAATCATCTCTATTGAGGATGGCCTTGACGAGAACGACTGGGAAGGTCATAAACTATTAACAGATCGCCTTGGCAGCAAAGTACAACTAGTTGGGGATGACCTATTCGTAACAAACACTGCGAAGCTTTCTCAAGGTATTGAGCAAGGTGTAGGCAACTCTATCCTTGTAAAAGTGAACCAAATCGGTACGTTAACTGAAACATTCGAAGCAATCGAAATGGCTAAACGTGCTGGTTACACAGCAGTTATTTCCCACCGTTCAGGTGAAACAGAAGATGCTACAATCGCTGACATCGCTGTTGCAACAAACGCTGGACAAATTAAAACAGGGGCACCTTCCCGTACAGACCGTGTTGCAAAATACAACCAATTACTTCGTATTGAAGACGAATTGGCAGGTCTAGGCGTATATGGTGGACTTGATTCATTCTACAACCTAAAAAATAAGTAAGATAGCATAGGAAGCACCACTCTTGTTTAGACAAGAGTGGTGTTTTTTTGTTTACTGGTAGTGTTGGTGTTGAGCACTCAATTGCGGATGGGTTTCATTAACCAAGAGAGCAGTGCAATCAACCACGGGTGCGGAGCAATCAACCACGGATGCGGAGCAATCAACCAAGAATGCAGCGCAATCAACCAATGATGCGGAGCAATCAACCAAGAATGCAGCGCAATCAACCAATGATGCAGTGCAATCAACCACGGGTGCGGAGCAATCAACCAAGAATGCAGCGCAATCAACCAAGGGAGCAGAGCAATCAACCACGGGTGCGGAGCAATCGACCAATGATGCAGTGCAATCAACCACGGAAGCAGTGCAATCAACCACGGGTGCAGAGCAATCAACCAATCAAGCAGTCCAATCTCAAGTTCTCAAAACATAAAGAACTCCTCCAAAATTTACAAACAAACTCCTCTGCATAGGACAATTCCTCGCCTCGTACACTGTAATAGTATGTAAAAAATATACAGGGGGTGGATCCATTGGCGCAGAAGGTACTCCTTTTTGGAGACATAGGAATTGATGATACAATCGCATTGATTTATGCTTATTTAAATGATGAGATTGACATTGTGGCAGTTGTTGCAGATTATGGAAACATTTCAAGGAAGAATGCATTAGCGAACATTCAATATGTTAGAACTTTATTAAGCAGTGAAGCGACAGAAGAGGTGAAAATAATTGTAGGGGCAGAGGTGCCAATGACGGGGGAGCTCCCGATCTACGTACCAGAAATCCATGGAGAATATGGATTGGGACCAATTATTCCTCCTCTAAATTTTATGGATGGCGTTACAGAAAATTTTCATGAAATTGTAGAAGTTATTCATTCTAATGAGGATTTACTTATCGTAAACATTGGCCGTTTAACTTCATTAGCAACGATGTTTCTTTTGTACGGTGATCTAATGCGGACTGTAAACGGGTATTACATAATGGGAGGTGCGTTTTGGGTTCCAGGCAATATTACTGCTGTCTCAGAGGCAAACTTTTATGGTGACCCAGTTGCTGCACAAGTAGTAATTCAGTATGCCGAGAACGTAAAAATAATCCCTTTAAATGTGACTGAAAAAGCTATTGCTACTCCGCAGATGGTTGATTATATTGACGCATATGGAAATATTGATATTGTAAAACCTTTACTTGATTACTACTACAAATTTTATAAGGATAGAAATCCAACGATAACTGGCAGTCCTTTACATGATGTTTTAACATTAATGGCCGTGATTAAGCCAGAAATGCTCACCTATGAAAGATTGCCTGTACATATTGTGCAAGCTGCTGAAGGCACGGAACGAGGGCAAAGTATTGCAGACATAAGGCAGTTCTTGACTGAGGGAGAGGAAATGCCTCGCAAGCATCAAATAGCATTTCAATTAGATTACCAGCAGTTTTTTACAGATTTTATGACGGTTATGAGTGGGCAACGGTTTAACTAGGAATACGCATGCTATATACAACTATACATTGACCAATAGAAGCAAGCATTGCTATGCTATTTGTAAAAATAGTTGGGAGGGGAATGTTATTTCACTTTTAAATACAATTAAAAACCGGCGTTCCATTCATACCTTTAAAGAACAGGAAGTAGAAAGCAAACTCCTGCGAGAAATTTTTACATATGCTTCCTATGCGCCCACCCATTATATGAAAGAACCATGGAAGATTAAAATGTATCAAGGAAAAGGAAAGGGTGCCTTTGTCGATGAGATCCTTTCCAGTTATGAAAGAATTGGTATGCTACAGACAAATTCAGATATGAAGACCATTAAGATGAAAGATTCCATGAAGCAATTCTTGCTGGCAATCCCTCACCATGCAGTAATTTATTTTAAAACCGAGAAAGATCCTATTCGCTATGAGGAGGACTATGCAGCTGTTTGTGCCTTTATCCAAAATGCGCAGCTTGCAGCCTGGGAGTATGGGGTTGGTATGTTGTGGACCATTACACCATATATGCATGAAAAAGAGTTTGCCAATAACATTGGTATTAAAGGAAACGACATCAAGATTGCAGCCGTTCTACAGATCGGTTATCCCAAGAAAATTCCACGTGACAAAGGTAGAACACCGATTGATCAAAAATTGGAGATCGTTGTTCATTAGCGTATCTTTGTGCGTAAATCACTCTCTTGCCATTAACCTATTTACTGTAACAACAAATAATAGTATGAAGGTAGATTGGGTAAAGTTATCTAACCATTCGTAAGCTCCTTCATCATAAAAGTCTATAATTGATAAGGCTAAGCCCAATACTACAATCGCAGCAATATAAAATGGTATATTTTTCTTCATTCGTTTGTTTCCTTTCTATAAATATTTTATAAGTAAAGGCTCTCGTTATAGAAGACACTTTTTCTTCCAGAAACCCGGGGAATAGCCGGTCTGCTACTTGTATAAATAATTAAAGCCGGATAGAAATTCTATCCGGCTTTAACTATCAAACTTATTTAATTAGCTCGTTAACAAACTCTAATACTTCTTCTGCAGTTCCCATTGAAAGGATTTTATCTTTATTAGAAGCAAGCTGTTTTTTATGAAGCTGTTTTAATTGTGTACGTGCAGGAAGAATTGAAGTTGCACTCATACTGAATTCATCTAGTCCAAGACCTAAAAGAATTGGAATTGCTAGAGGCTCTCCAGCCATTTCTCCGCACATACCAACCCATTTATCTTCACTATGTGCTGCTTCGATTACATTGTTAATAAGGTTTAAAATAGCAGGGTGGTATGGTTGATAAAGGTAAGATACCTGTTCATTCATACGATCAGCAGCCATTGTGTATTGAATTAGGTCGTTTGTTCCAACACTGAAGAAATCAACTTCTTTTGCAAATTGTTTTGCAATAACTGCAGTTGAAGGGATTTCTACCATGATACCAACCTCAATATCGTCGGACACTTCTTTACCTTCTTTTAGTAGAGCTTCTTTTTCATCAAGCAAAATTGCTTTTGCTTGTCTGAACTCCTCGATTGTTGCAATCATAGGGAACATAATTTTCAAGTTTCCATAAGCACTTGCACGCAATAATGCACGTAGCTGTGGACGGAACACATCTTCATTTTCCAGACAGAAGCGGATTGCTCGGAAGCCTAGGAATGGGTTCAACTCTTTCGGTAGATCTAAGTAATTTAGTTCTTTGTCTCCACCGATATCTAATGTACGTACAACGACAGGTTTGCCTTGCATTTGTTCCAGAACAGATTTGTATGCATCAAACTGCTCGTCCTCTGTAGGAAGTTCATTTTTACCCATATACAAGAACTCTGTACGATAAAGTCCGATTCCTTCACCACCATTGTTAAGCACGCCGGCAACATCTTCTGGTGTACCAATATTTGCTGCTAGCTCAACTTGTTCACCGTCAGCAGAGAATGTTGGTTCATCTTTTAGTTTCGCCCACTCTTCTTTTTGTTTAGCAAAGTTTTCTTGTTTTTCGCGGTATGCTGCAATCTCTTCTTCTGTTGGATTGATAATTACAATTCCTTCCATACCGTCGACGATGATCATATCGTCTTTAGAAACAGAAGAGGTAATTTCTTTTGTTCCTACTACAGCTGGAATTTCAAGAGAACGAGCCATAATTGCTGAGTGGGAAGTACGCCCACCAATGTCTGTAGCGAAACCTTTTACAAATTCTCTGTTCAATTGCGCTGTGTCAGATGGTGTTAAATCGTTAGCAATGACGATTACTTCCTCATTGATTAGCGCTGGGTCTGGGAATGTCACACCAAGTAGATGTGCCATTACACGCTGTGTCACATCGTGAATATCAGCAGCACGCTCTCTCATGTATTCGTTATCCATTGCTTTAAACATGTCGATAAACATTTTAGCTGTTTCATCTAGTGCAGCTTCTGCCATCACATTATCGGCATTAATTTTATCCTTCATTGGGTTAATTAATTCCGGGTCACTTAATACTAGTAAGTGGGCAGAAAAGATTTCAGCATGCTCGTCTCCAAGCTGCTCTTTTGTATGTGCTTTAATTTTCTCTAGCTCTTGCTTGGAAATCTCAAGCGCTTTTTCTAATCTCTCTATTTCCACTTGTGGATTATCAATCGATTTCTTTTCAAATGAAAGATCTGGAGTTTCTAATTGGTATGCTTTTGCGATAGCAATACCAGATGATGCAGCAATTCCTTGAACATTTGTCATTTTGACCAACCTTTCCTATTGCAAAAAAATATTAGCGATAAAACCGTTATAGACGTTTATACACTCCAGTGTCTATTTTAAACGCTTGCTCGCCATTACACAAGAATTAAAGTTTGAGCTTTAACGTGTCGTGGATCCATTTCTCGATGGCGTCATAAACTTCTTCTTTATTTAATTCAAAAAGCAATTCATGACGCCCATCTTCAAATAACATGGTAAGCACGTTTTCAAGTCCGGCCTTATCATATAAGTGCGCTGTTTTCCACACGCCGCTGCCATAGTGCCCTACAGGATCCTGGTCTCCACTTACTAACAGTAGTGGTAGATCTTTCCGAATGGACATGTTCCAATCATGTCGTTGGATGGCTAGTAAACCAGATAACAGGTCATAGAAAAAACGGGCGGTAGGCGTAAATCCCGTAAAAGGGTCACGCTCATAATCCTGTATGGCGGTTTCATTGCGTGTTAGCCAGTCCATTTCTGTCTGTCGATCACTAATTCTCTTATTATAGCGGCCGAACGTAAGCTTATACATCATTTTTGATGGCTCTTTAGCTGGCTGCAGTTTAGCTAAAAGCTTTCCGGCATAGGATTGAATGGACGGAAAATAGCCAGTCCCAGAGAGGATCGCTCCATGAATAGCATGGCTATGTTGTTGTATGTAGCTTCTAACTAGAAAAGATCCCATACTATGTCCAAACAGAATAATCGGAACAGAAGGATAGGTTGCTTGAATTGTTCTTGTTATTTCGGCAAGGTCATCTGCCACTTTGAAAAATCCATTCTCATCAGCAAAATAGCCTAAAAATCCCTGACGTTCCCCTGTTTTTCCGTGCCCTCTATGGTCATTTCCGTACACATAGAATCCTCTTTCAACTAATTGTTCTGCAAAGTCATGATAGCGATTAATATGTTCTACCATTCCATGTGCCAATTGAATTATCGCTTTAGGTTCTTGATTGGGGTCATACCACTTCTTTAAGTAAATCTCCGTCTTATCTGGTAGTTGAAGCCATTCTTCTTTTATCATTTATCTTCCCCTCCTTAAAATGGTCTTTCATTCAACTCTTGTAGTGGTTTTAGTATAACATCTATCTTGCAAAATAGACTTGCTATTGAAAACACTATTATGCTAAAGTAGAAATAAGTATTGTATATTCGGCGCAAGCAATCGGTTGTTTGTGTTTTAGGATCTTGGGGGTGTCTTGCATAATGGAAACATTGGTACATGTTTTATTAGTGATTGATGCAATTATTATGATTGTCTTTGTATTATTACAGTCAGGAAAAAGCGAAGGACTGTCTGGTGCGATTTCCGGCGGGGCAGAACAGTTATTTGGAAAACAAAAGGCTCGAGGAGCTGACCTTTTTCTTCACAGAGGAACGATTGTAACTGGCGTTTTGTTTTTTGTCTTAGCTTTTCTAAGTGCATATATTTTACAATAACAATAACCCTTACCACATTTGTGGTAAGGGTTATTGTTTTATATTTTAAAATCTCAACTCCCTTAAATCTGGTCGCTTACACTTTTGTTCTGGTTAAAAAAAGGGTAAAGTAGGGACAGAAGGTTCAAGAAAGTAGGGGAAAAGAAAAGGTCTTTCCTACTTTTTGGAAGGCTATAAAATGGATTTATAAATATGAAGGAGATGCAGCAGGAATGAAAGTAAAACAACCACAACCTTTTACGTTTGAAGCGGGACCAAGAGCGGTATTATTATTACATGGTTTTACTGGACATTCAGCAGATGTTAGAATGCTCGGTCGCTATCTCGAGAAGCAAGGCTATACAAGCCATGCACCAATCTACCGTGGACATGGACTTCCACCAGAAGAACTAGTAAAGGCTACGCCAGCAGAATGGTGGGAAGACGTAAAACAAGCATATCGCCACTTACAGGAACTAGGCTATAAAGAAATAGCTGTAGCTGGTCTCTCCCTTGGTGGAGTGCTAGGGTTGAAACTAGCGTATTCGGAACAAACCAAGGCAGTTATCACAATGTGTTCCCCAATGTTTTTTGACAACGAGACACAACTAACCAAAGGATTCAAGGCATTTTCTAAAGAGTACAAGCAGTTAGAAGGAAAAGATGAAGAAACGGTGAACACAGAGCTAGAAGAGCTCATGAATAATTCGGAGGATGTTTTTAAACATCTTGGCAACTTTATTACAGAAGTGAAAAATGAAATTGATACAATCTACACCCCAACCCTTGTAATTCAGGCAACAAAAGATGAAATGATCAACACAGATAGTGCCACTTACATTTATGACCAAGTGGAAGCAGGTACAAAAGAGATTAAGTGGTTTGAGAATTCCGGTCATGTCATCACAATGGGGAAAGAAAAGGAACAAGTTTTTGAAGAGATTTATCAATTTCTTGAACAGCTAGACTGGCAAGTATGATTATAACTTTTAAGAAAAGGTAAATAATAATATAGAAAGAAGGTGAGCGAATGAAGGAAAGAGTACGAAATTATTTTAAAGAAAACGGAACAAAGCCATTATCTGTAGATGAATTAGAAGAAGTATTAGAAATCGAGGATGCTGTTGAATTTAAAGAATTGGTTAAAGCACTGAATGAGTTGGAGGACAACGGTGAGCTTGTCCGTACTCGAAAGAACCGATTTGGTCTACCAGAAAAAATGAACCTGGTCAGAGGCCGTATTCAGATGCATGCAAAAGGGTTTGCCTTCCTCATTCCAGATGATGAGGAGCAGACAGATGTCTACGTTCATCATTCTGATTTAGCATCGGCAATGAACAATGATAAGGTGCTCGTCCGTCTAGAAAAGCGTGATCAGGAAGGCCAAAGACCAGAAGGAACGGTAATTCGCATACTGGAACGTGCAACACTTCAGGTGGTCGGCACATTTGAGGACAACCGATCATTTGGCTTTGTAATTGCCGATGATAAGCGAATCCCTAACGATATTTTTATCCCGAAAGGTTCAACAAATGGGGCGGTAAGTGGCCATAAAGTAATAGCCCACATTACGAAATATCCGGAAAAGCAAAAGAGTGCTGAAGGGGAAATTATTCATATACTCGGTCATAAGAATGATCCTGGCATCGATATTATTTCGATTATTCATAAGCATGGGATTAAAATTGATTTCCCTGATGAAGTATTGGCTCAAGCCACTAATACATCGGAGACAATTGCAGAGGAAGAATTGCAAGGTCGTCGGGATTTAAGAGATGAAACCATTGTAACAATTGATGGAGCGGACGCTAAAGACCTTGATGATGCCGTTTCTGTTAAGAAGCTAGATAACGGAAATTACAAGCTTGGTGTCTACATTGCAGATGTCAGCTACTATGTGGATAAGGATAGCCCAATTGATAAAGAGGCATTTGAAAGGGGTACAAGTGTCTACTTAGTTGACCGAGTTATCCCAATGATTCCCCATCGCTTGTCAAACGGAATTTGTTCCTTAAATCCAAAGGTTGACCGATTGACATTAGGCTGTGAAATGGAAATTACCTCTTCTGGTGATATTGTGAACCATGAGATTTTCCAAAGTGTTATCAAAACCAATGAACGTATGACATACAGTGATGTAAACAAAATTCTTGTCGATAAAGATGAGGAAGTAAGGGAACGGTATAAAGAGCTCGTTCCATTCTTTGAACAGATGGAAGAGCTAGCTTCCGTTCTAAACAAAAAACGTATGGGGCGAGGTGCCATCGATTTTGATTTTAAAGAGTCGAAAGTATTGGTAGACGAAAAAGGTGTGCCAAAGGATGTTGTACTTCGCGAGCGTTCTGTTGCAGAACGTCTCATTGAAGAATTTATGCTTGCTGCCAATGAAACGGTCGCGGAGCATTTTCATTGGATGGACGTACCATTTATTCACCGGATTCACGAAGAACCGGATCAAGGCAAGCTACAAAATTTCTTTGAATTTCTTGCAGGTCTTGGTTATACGGTGAAAGGAACAAGTAATGAAATCCACCCGCAGGCTCTCCAAAAGGTAATTGAAGAGGTACAAGGGAAAACGGAGGAAATGATTGTATCTAAGCTAATGCTTCGCTCTATGAAGCAGGCAAAATACGATCCACAAAGCATTGGACACTTTGGGTTGGCTACTGAATTCTATACACACTTTACATCACCAATCCGTCGTTATCCGGATTTAATTGTTCACAGGCTTATCAGAACCTACTTGCTTAATAAACAAATGGATCAGAAAACAATTAAATATTGGAAAGACGCCATGCCGGAGATTGCTAGGCATACAAGTGAAGCAGAGCGGACTGCGGTTGACGCGGAACGAGAAACCGATGATTTGAAGAAAGCGGAGTTCATGCAAGACAAGATTGGAGAAGAGTATACGGGTGTCATTAGCTCTGTTACCAATTTTGGACTGTTTGTCGAGCTTGAGAATACGATTGAAGGACTCGTACATGTTAGTTATCTGACTGACGACTATTACCATTATGATGAAGGCCGACACGCCATGATTGGTGAAAGAACAGCGAATGTCTACCGTATAGGTGACGAAGTAAAAGTAAAAGTCGCTGGTGTCAATATTGATGAGCGTGCTGTTGACTTTGAAATGGCTCGAGTCGAAAAACCTAGTGCTCATAAGAAAAAGCGTAAAAAGACAATGAGTAAAAAAGTTAGATAGCAAGAACGAAAGGGTGCTGACAATGTGATCAGTGCTCTTTTTTAAATGTTTTTTGCCTTTGGTAAACTATATTGTTGACGTAAATCATTTGTTGCCTTACACTACTAATTAACCATCGTAAAATCTGACTATTATAACAAAACAAGTTTCCAAAAAAAGAAACTGTAATATGATAAGAATAGGTTCCTCAGGATGCGTGATATACACCTAGTGAGGGATGTAGAACCCTAAGTGAAAAAACAGGGGTGTTACATTTTACAACAAAGGAGACACAACCATGACAGAAGAGGTACTGCTCGCCTTTTTATTTACCCTGTTTGCGGGTCTGGCAACAGGAATAGGTAGTTTACTGGCATTTTTTACAAAGACAACAAATACGAAGTTCTTATCATTTGCCCTAGGATTTTCGGCGGGCGTAATGATTTATGTTTCCATGATCGACATTTTTGTGAAAGCAAAGGAATCCCTTGTAGGTGAGCTTGGAGAGGTTGGAGGAAACTGGCTGACTGTAGGCTCATTCTTTGCTGGGATGCTACTTATCACACTTATTGATCGCTTGATCCCTAACCAAACAAACCCTCACGAGCTGAAAAAGATTGAAGATATGAAAAAACCGGGAGCTGCAATTAAGGACCCTCAGTTACTCAAAATGGGTACCTTTGTAGCATTAGCCATTGGGATTCATAATTTTCCAGAAGGAATTGCAACTTTCATCTCGACCATTCAAGATCCAGCATTAGGCTTTGTTATCGCTATTGCCATTGCGATTCATAACATTCCAGAAGGGATTGCTGTCTCCGTTCCTATTTATTATGCGACCAATGATAAAAAGAAGGCCTTTAAGCTATCCTTTTTATCCGGGTTGGCTGAGCCGATTGGGGCAGTTGCAGCATTTCTAATCTTAATGCCATTCTTAAATGACATTATGTTTGGTGTTATCTTTGCCATGGTTGCTGGAATCATGGTGTTTATCTCACTTGACGAACTGCTTCCAGCTGCCAAAAAATATGATGAAGCACATATCTCCATATATGGCCTAATTGGTGGTATGGCAGTTATGGCGTTAAGTTTACTTCTCATTATATAAATGGCTCGTAATTGGATTCTAGCTGTTTTTTTGGTAGAATAAGGTTCACGTAAGCAGTAGGAGGACATTCTGATGCCAAAAGGACAAGGAAATGCAATCGCAACAAATAAAAAAGCATCACATGATTATTTTATTGAAGACACCTATGAAGCAGGGATTGTGCTGCAAGGTACCGAAATTAAATCACTTCGGGCAGGTAGAGTCAATATTAAAGATTCCCATGCAAGAATTGATCGCGGAGAAGTGAAACTCATCAATTTGCATATTGCAGAATATGAACAGGGAAATCGATATAATCATGACCCGACAAGAACAAGAAAGCTGTTGTTACATCGTAAAGAGATCGATAAACTCATCGGTTTAACCCAGCAACAAGGGTATGCGCTTGTACCTTTGAAGATATATATTAAGAACGGTTTTGCTAAAATACTAATTGGTCTTGGTAGAGGGAAAAAGAAATATGACAAGCGTGAAGATCTGAAACGTAAACAAATGAAGCGTGATGTTGATCGGGCAATTAAGGATCATATGAAGTAAGCTCAAAACGGTCGGATTCTTGACTTTTTCACGAAAAATGGTATACTATTTATTGTAATGACAAACTAAAACAATTTAATAAATGCTCAATATACCCGAGCGTTTTCCTTTATGGGGACGTTACGGATTCGACAGGGATAGATTGAGCTCAGGTTGCACGTCGAGGTTACGACTCGTAAAACGTTACTCGCCTAAATATAACTGGCAAAACTAACAATAACACTGCTTTAGCAGCAGCGTAAGCTCTGCTAAGCGATCCTTCCTGCTATCGCCCGTGTGGCAGATTGAAGGGTCTCAACTGAAGCGGGCTATACGGTCATCCACCGTCTGAGGATGAGCGTTGAAACCAATCAGACTAGCTGCACAAAAGCCTGTTGGTAGGCTGATGTGACAGTGAATGATAATATACCAACTAAGCGTGTAGAAGCTTGAGTGCCGATATCTCTGGACGAGGGTTCGACTCCCTCCGTCTCCACCAATACATATGTTGGTGGTTTTTTTGTATTGTGATTTTAAGCATAAGATTGTCACATTGACATTCTTATGCTTAAAAATAAAAGTGACAGCTTTTTGCTTAAAAAATTTTTAGAGTTTGAGCGAACTACTGAGTAGAGTCTTTAGCTGTATATCTTAGCTGGCGATAAAATCTTGGATAAATTAATTTAGGAACTTTGTGAAACTGGGTTTATAAATCAACCTATCAAAGAAGTGACTTGATAAGGGATTTTGGAATTGAACTCATAGAGAGCGCAAGAAATTTTCTTTTGGAATAGGTATAGGAATATCGCCTTTATGGTCTTGATAAAATATATTCCAATGATTATTTAACTGAATAAATTTGCGAACTTGGTCGAACTCTCTTTGATTATAGTTTATAGCGGTAGTTCCAGCTTTGAAATGGAAAATATGATAGTAGCTTCCTGTATCATGTTCAATATCGTGGCCATCGGCTAACATATACGATTTTACAAGATGGATACTTGGGTATCCATGAAAACCTTCAATCTGCACTGAAGTTTCTCCTAGATATATGTCTTTACTTGGATTAATATCTTTTGGAAATAAGCACTTTACTTTGTACTGAAACATCCACATTCTCCTTTGATAAAATATAAGAATATTGTATGTAGGAAAAGTAGTAAAAAGAACTTACTAAACAATACGGCCTTTAGAAGTTAATTAACTATATTTAAAGCTTAAAGAGCTTATTCAATTTTGAATAAGCTCTTTAAAATATTGGATATCTTATTTTACTCAACGGCCGATAATTCACTTTCTGTTACCCATTTATGGTTTGTCACTTCTTCTCCCCCGTTAGTTGGGACGAAATCAACCATATACACTGTTGTTTCTTCAGCTGAATCAATTTCAGCTGTAGCTCCATCCATTCCTTCCATATGATCTGCATTTAGGGTTACTTCCGTACCAGGTTCTAACGGAGCTTCACCAGTACCTTCTAATTCTTCATGTATGACCCATTTGTGATCAGTCACTTCTTCTCCCCCGTTTGTAGGTGTATATGAAACGGTGTAGACAGTCGTATCATATGCACCAGCGATTGTTGCTTCAGCACCTTTCATACCTTTCATATGGTCCGATTCTATAACTGCTTGACTTCCAACTTCATAAGTAGGATTTGTTGCTTCTTCTAAATCTTCAGGAACTTCACCACTGCCAGACATATTCATCCCTGAGTGGTCCATACCTTCCATATCTTCATTTGAATCAGATTCTGTTTCCTTATCCATTTCTTCTTGTGTGTTGGAATCTGTTTCTGTATCCGTGTTTTCATCTGTCTCACCAGTACAAGCTGATAATAAAAATACTGTAATCATAGAAACAAGTCCAATTATAATTATATTTCTTTTCATTTTTAATACCCTCCATTTTTTTTATTTCATCAGTACTCTACCCTAAAAGTATGCAGTTTAATTGCAGATTTCATTACAAAGAGAAGAATTATTTGAAGAAGTAATTAGCAAAGAGTAATTTATGAGTGAACTTCTGCAAACTTTCTTGATTAATTTCCTATATACTTATTGTTAGCTGTGAAAAAGAAGGTGACAAAATGCATTTTATGTATGGTTATAGTTCAGTCTGGCCTTTGATTTGTATGATCATTGTTTGGCTGGGTTTAATTATTCTGGGTTGTTTCTTAGTTAAAAACTTTAATCATGGACAGCGCAATGTCAAAAAAGTTTTAAAAGAAAGATTTGTACGTGGGGAAATAGGTGAGAAGGAATATGAACGATTAAAATCAATTCTAAAAAAATGAGTTTATACCGGTAAAGAATATCTGCAAAAAACATAGATGCTTTTTTATTAAACTATAGAAAAGTTAACATTCATTTTGGAAATTTTATTAGTTGCTGATTTGGGGGGGCAGATTAAAAATGATGAAAAAGACAATAATTATTGTAATAATTATCACAGTTGTACTTATAGCAGGCTGTAGTAGTAATCAAGAGGAAGGTTTTGAAGTCGACTTTGAAGGAAGTATAGATCATGTTCATGGCATCGGCTACGCTGGAAAAGATAAAGGATTGTATTTTGCTACTCATACTGGACTGAAAATATTCCACAATGGTAAATGGTATGAAACTGCTAAAAATTTTAATGACTATATGGGCTTTAATGCAGTAGACGAAGGCTTTTATACATCAGGACATCCGGAAGAGGATTCTGATTTGCCAAACCCAATCGGTATTCAGCGCAGTTTCGATGGGGGCAGGACCCTAGAGCACCTTAAATTTGAGGGTGAAACCGACTTTCATGCCATGGCAGTAGGATATAAGAGTCATGACATTTTTTTGATGAACCCTGCTAAAAACTCTGAATTAGAACAGGGCTTTTATAGGAGTTCTGACGAGGGGGAGACCTGGGAAAATGTAAGCGCAAATGGTTTTTCAGGTGAAATTCTATCATTAGCGATTCATCCATCCAATTCAAGTTTTATTGCAGCTGCCAGTTCAAATGGAATCTATCTATCTATAGACGGAGGGGACAGTTTCCAAATTTTAACCGATGGAAACGATGTTGGAACAGCTGTGTTTTTTAATAATGAAAATTTATATTATGCAAGCTATAGTACAAGTCCAAAACTTATAAAATATAATGTTGAAATGGGAGAAGAAGAAACAATAAATTTGCCAGAATTAACAGAGGATGGACCGGTCTATATTGCACAAAATCCAAACGATGAAAATCAATTGTCAATTTATACCACAAAAGGGAACGCTTATTTAACAGAAGATGGTTCTGAATCATGGGTGCAAATTCTAGATAATGGCCAAGCTAAATAAGATATGATAGATAGTTCGTTGAACAAAATATGTTTGATCTTGTTAATCAAATCAGTAGTAAACTAAGTGGGAAACTTCAACAAATTGCATATAGCTTTGAACGTCTTCCCTTTTTGTTTGCGTTCTTCTTACGAGTGATTGGAGTCGTTCCTACCCTGCCAACTTACCAGTAATGTAGATGCACCCACCATTTATACCTGACATTGATGCCTGTATTTGGCTTAGGAACATCACTTCCGTTGCTGGTAGTCAATTTTTTAACTTGGTGTTTTGGAGCAAGTGGAGCAATTTTAATGAAAAGCAGGAAAACAGGTGCAATAAGCTAAATAATCGTTAGTGCTATACTTCTTATAATCGATAAACTAACCTAGTGATAATAAAGGGGTCATCTATGTTAAATAAACTATCATTGAAAATTGGTCTTCTGTTTTTTGTATTTATTTTGATTATTGAGGCCTTCCTGTATTTTGTTCTGTATACGAACTTGGCAAACGAGCGGATTGAGGAAGTGATGAATAACCTATTGGCCCGTGGTAATACACATAGTGCGATATTGGAGGAAAATTATAACCAATCAACATTAGAACACGTTGCTATAATGGAGTCCGAATCAGATTTTACTGTCATGATTACAGACGCCACAGGGAACGTCATCATCACTTCCGATCCAATTGAAGAGGAAATGATGGATGTTATAGAACACACGGATTATAATCAAATGCCTAATGAGGGTAAAGTACTGGAAGAACGTTGGCCAGATAAAAAATATATAGCTACAGATAGTCCCATTACAATAAATGAGGAACATCAGGGGCACGTATTTATGTTCGCTGATACCAATAATATCAAAAGAATTGTCGATCATTTAAGTGACCAATTTGTATTTATAGGATTTGTTACAATTATTCTAACAATTATTACAGTTTTTATCCTTTCCAGACTTATTACAAAACCATTGGTTAAAATGAAGAAAGCAACGGAACAACTAAGTAAAGGTAGACATAAGGTGGAGCTACATACTGATCGTAGAGATGAACTGGGGGAATTGGCAGCTTCAATTACGAAGTTATCGGATGACTTAGAACGATTAAAAAAAGAGAGAAATGAATTTCTGGCCAGTATCTCGCACGAACTCCGAACTCCGTTAACCTATCTGAAAGGATACGCAGATATAATAAGCCGAGGTGGCATATCAAATAACGAGAGAAATGATTATATTGAAATCATTCGAGAAGAAACTGAACAATTAGCGGTACTAATCAAAAACTTATTTGACCTGGCAAAAATGGATCAGAATAAGTTTACTATAAATAAAGAGGATGTCGTGTTTGGAAAACTCATTCGTACGATTACGGAACGTATCCGCCCTGTATTTGAAGAAAAGAACATCACATTTTCCGTTCGTTGTCCTAGCCATATTATTGCTTATGTTGACCCTGAAAGAATTCAACAAGTGCTATTGAATATACTGGATAATGCAAAAAAACATACCTCTCGAGGGAAGCAAATTTCATTAGAAGTATCTCAAAATAAACATGAAATTATAACGATAATTTCAGATGAAGGGGAAGGGATTCCCGAAGAAGACCTGCCTTATATATTCGAACGTTTATACCGTGTGGAAAAATCAAGATCAAGATTGAGTGGTGGAACTGGTCTGGGATTAACTATTGCAAAAGAAATCGTGGAGTTCCATGGTGGTACGATTGAGGTTAGAAGTAAACTGGGCGAAGGGACTAGTTTTATCATAAAGTTGTTAAGAGGTGATAGTAATGAATAAAGTGTTATTAATCGATGATGAAAAACGGATGTTGGATTTATTGGCATTGTACCTGAAGCCACATCATTATCAGTGTCAAAAAGCACTGGGGGCTAAAGAGGCTCTTTACTATATAAAAGTAGAGAAGTTTGACGTCATTCTGCTTGATATTATGATGCCGAAAATGAACGGGTGGGAGCTTTGTAAGGAAATAAGGCGTTTTTCAGAAGTGCCAATTATTATGGTCACTGCACGGGAACAGAAGGAAGATATCGTGAAGGGGCTGAGACTGGGTGCAGATGATTATATTACGAAACCTTTTAATGAGGAGGAATTGGTAGCGAGAATGGATGCACTGTTGCGAAGAATAAAACCAGCTACTCAGATTGAAGTAAATGGTTTGTTATGGAATGATGATCGATTTGAGCTCTCTTATAAAAATGAAACGATTAAATTAACACCCAAAGAATTTTCCATGATTGGAGTTTTAATGAAAAATCCCGAACGTGTCTTTTCCAGGGAGCAGTTAATTGATTTAGTATGGGGATTCAATTCAGAAACTGAAGGACGTACAGTAGACTCACATGTCAGAAATGTACGGGAAAAAATTCGCCAAGTTGGTTTTCCCATCGATGAGTATTTTAAAACTGTTTGGGGAATCGGATATAAGTGGATTAATAGGTGAGCTAACATATTATGATAAAAAATTGCTCAAGCAGGTAGCCTACCTCTGCTTGAGCAATTTCTACTAATGGAAGATCTTAAGCAACATTTTTGCATGCTTCTGCACACTTAAAACATGCTTCCGCACATTTCTGACAATGTTCATGGTCATGCTTTTTACATTCATTTCCACATGCCTCACAAATTTTAGCACAAACTGATGCTAATTCGGAAACAAATGGTGTGTTTCTTGAGAGTGCATGTTCTAAGTAACTGCAAATATCTGCACACTCTCTGTCTAACCGGATGCACTCGGCCATCATTTTGATATCTTCCTCTTTCAGACATGCATCATAACAATGATTACAAGCTACGGCACATTCATGTAACGACTGGATTAGTTCCTTATGTTGTTCGTGTGACATTTTGTAAAACCTCCTGAATTAATTAAATTTTTTATCTTACATAGTATACGTTTCCCACTAGTTACTAAAACAAACTAATTTCAAATATCTCCATAAAAAATGCACAGTTTCTTAACAATATCCTTAGTTTATATAATACCGTACAGGGGTACCGTATTATATGATTGTAATAACACGAACCTTTTTTGCACAACTTATAAGAGTGTCTTAAAAAGAGTATATATTGAAAGGATTGATAGCAATGGCGACGCATCATGATAACAAACAGAAGAATAAGCACAGTCATAGTGAACACAGTGGGCACGAAAATCCTAGTCATAAAACCAATGATAGTAGCCAGGGAGGATCGGAGCATAATAGACAAGGTCATCATAATGAATATGAAGGTCATGAACACTCTAGCCACTCATCCCATGACCACAGTGGACATGAAGAAGGGCATTCCGGTCATCATGAGCACATGGTAGGAGATTTTAAAAAACGTTTTTGGATTTCCTTGGTTTTGTCTTTACCCATAACTTACTTGTCACCAATGATTCAAATGCTTTTAGGATATGAAGTAAATTTTACAGGTAATACACTGTTGTTATTCTTACTTTCAACTATTGTCTTTTTCTATGGAGGAAAACCGTTTTTACTTGGTGCCTTGGATGAATTGAAAGCTAAAGCACCAGGGATGATGCTGTTAATTTCGCTAGCAATTGTTACTGCTTATGTTTATAGTTCCTTAACAGCCTTTTTTATAGAAGGTAGTGACTTTTTCTTTGAACTTGCCACGTTGATTGTCATTATGCTAGTGGGTCACTGGTTAGAGATGAGATCGTTAATGGGGGCTTCAAAAGCGCTCGCAGAGTTAATTAAACTGATGCCAAAAGAAGCACATAAGATTAATGCATCTGGAAATATTGTAGAGGTATCTGTAGAAGAATTGCAGCCTGGAGACCATATCCTAGTGAAATCAGGGGAAAAGATACCACTTGATGGTGAAATCTTTGAAGGGGAATCAACGGTCGATGAATCCATGTTGACTGGAGAATCTGTTCCAGTAGAAAAGGCTCCTGGAATGGAAGCAATTGGCGGAGCTGTCAATGGGGAAGGCGTATTAAAAATTAAGGTTAACAAAACTGGTAATGATACCTATTTATCTCAAGTTATCAAGTTGGTAAGCGATGCAGAAAAAACGAAGTCGAAAGCACAGGGATTTGCAGATATTGCAGCTAGATGGTTATTTTATGTTGCAGTTACTTCAGGAATCATAACTATAGCTTACTGGATCACAACAAGTGATTTTGAATTTGCATTAGAAAGAATGGTTACCGTTTTGATTATCGCTTGTCCGCATGCACTTGGTTTGGCAACACCACTGGTTACTTCTAGATCTACTGGCATTGCTGCCAAAAAGGGATTATTAATTCGTAACCGTACGCCATTTGAAGGAGCCTGGAAACTAGACCGTGTGGTGTTTGATAAAACGGGAACCCTGACAGAAGGGAACTTTGGTGTAACAGACATTCATCCAAGTAATGATGTTACTGAAGAAGATTTATTGAAACTGGCTTATTCGGTAGAGACACAGTCTGATCACCCAATTGCGAGAGGAATTGTTAAAGAAGGAAAAGAACGAGGACTAGAACTTTATAAGGTAATGGATTATAGAAACTTAACCGGTAAAGGATTAAAAGCAAAAGTGAACGGAACAGAAATCGCAATTATCAGTCCTGGTGCCATGCAAGCTAATAATATATCGTTCGATGTTAAAACATATGAGAAATTGGCCCAGCAAGGGAAGACGGTTGTTTTTGTATTAAAGGATAATGACTTCCAAGGAATGATTGCGTTGGCGGATATCATTCGCGAATCTTCTTATAAAGTAATTGAGGAATTAAATAATCGTGGAATTGAAACCGTGATGATGACTGGGGACAATAGCCGCGTTGCAAATTATGTAGGTGACAAACTTGGAATGTCAAAAGTGATAGCGGAAGTTTTACCACATGAAAAATCAGATAATGTAAAAAAACTTAAAGAAGGTGGTAGGAAGGTTGGTATGATTGGTGATGGAATCAATGATGCCCCCGCCTTGGCTGAGGCAGATTTAGGTATTGCAATTGGTGCAGGTACAGACGTTGCAATAGAGACGGCAGATGTTGTACTGGTAAATAGTAACCCGGTAGATATCTTGAATATTTTCAAATTATCGAAGGCAAGTTACAGGAAAATGGTTCAGAATCTGGCATGGGCTACGGGTTATAACATTATAGCAATTCCTTTGGCTGCGGGCGTGTTATATTTTGCAGGCATCCTGATAACACCAGCTATTGGAGCTATCCTGATGTCATTGAGTACGATTATTGTTGCAATTAATGCACAATTGTTGAAGATTGATTAAACTAAAATGATTTTCATTGACTAAGCAGAATTCCTGCTTAGTCTTTTTACTGAACTTCCCATGTTGACGTCAATCCCTACTAACCTAATTAAAAGTGTTCAGATTGAATAAAAATATCATATACTATACAGGGGTATGCTATATATTTAGTTTAACAATACTTATATAGTTTAAGAAGGGGGGAAGAATAGCTATGAAGTCAAAGAAGTATATACCAATAGCTGTAAATGATGGTATAGGTTTTGGTGCAAAACTTAAACCGAAGCAACTAGCAGTATTAGGTACGTATCTGGACGAAGATACGGATATAGAATTGACCACTTTTCAACAACTCATCGTTCAAATTCCAGAAGTTGAATGGGAAGAAGCTAAAAAAACATTCGATAAAGTCGGATTGCAATATTATAAGGTGGGGAAGTATGTAAAGAATTTAAGAACCTGTAACTTTTGCAAAGGTGAAGAAGAAGAGGGGATGCCTGTCGCTAAGGAATTAAATCGTCGTATTGCAGGTCAGGTAGTACCCTTTACATTAAAACCTGCATATACAGGCTGTTCGATAGGTTGTGGCGAACCATTAATCAATGATATAGGTGTCATGAAAGATAAAAATACGTTTGAACTATACATTGGCGGTAAATCAATTGGAAGAGATGCAAGAATCGGAAAATTAGTCAAGTCGAATCTCCAGCCTGAAGAATTATATGAGCTTGTGGAACGGGTATTAGATTTATATAGAGAAAATGGTAAAAAGAGGGAGAAATTTTATAGGTTTGTGGATCGGTTTGGAATCGAAAATATAAAACAGGAACTCCATATTACTTAAATGAAATGTATCAGAATCTATTTCTATTATCTTTTCACAACTACCAAAGGAAAATGCAAAGTTTTGAAGACAACACCTGCTGTATATGCATATCTCCATAGCTAGCAGGTGTCTTTTCTTCAATTTTCATTGATTAAACAGGTGTTAGAATTGAAGAAAGGTACACTGGGTTAAGTTAAGGCGTTTACTTAAAATCGACCACCGTAGGTAGTGGCGTATACAATCAGGATTTTTCCAATAAGCCAATCTTAGTTGAAGTAGGTGGTATAGATAACGATGAAAATGAATTAAGTAACACTATTAATCAATTTTCAGAGGTTTTTAACGAACTTTACGATGGGCTCATAGAAGTAAATGCTTATTAACTAGGATATTACTAGGGAAATTCATAGGATGTTATTTTTTTACGGAATCTCTCTGATCATCAAGTTTCATTCTGGCCCATAATATAAATGCCAATCTTTGTTCTATAAGGAAAGAAAAATGAAAACAATTCACCATTAAATTATTGAAATTGTATTCTTACTTTATCTTCCTCAAGCAGTATATATTTTGACGATAGAATATACCAATCATGCTTAGGAGAAAGGCGATAGAAAAATATGCTAGATATGGATCCTGCTCATCAAAAATGCTACCGTATCTTACTTTATTAGTAGTAGTGTTTTCCAACTTAATTTTAACATTAATTGTTTTATTTGAAACTTCCTCTAGCTGATAAGCAGCTGCTACTTTTCCATCTTGAGCAATGATTTCCATGGTCCCATCCTCTTTTATATCTTTACTCAGTTGTTCATTCTTTGGGTGAGTATAAGCTATTCTCTCAGAGGTTGTGTACTCTTGATCTTCTACCTTAAATTTGGTCCCCTTTGAAATAATGGATGTTCTGTAATTCTCAAATCCATAGTCTAGTAGCTTGATCGTGTCATCATAGGGAACATTTTTCATGCTGCCTTTTAAGGTGATTACTATTAAGCTTAAACCATCTCGCTCAGCTGTTGTCGCTAATGTATAGCCGGATTGGGTTACATAGCCATTTTTCCCGCCTGTTACACCTTTATAAGGTATTTCCTCTTTAACTAATTTGTGGTGGCTAAGTATGGTTGTGTCCCACGTTTGCCCATTCCACTCTAATTCTTTTGTTCCAAATATTTCCCTGAAGGTTTCATTTTTCATGGCATACCGTGTTATTCTTGCTAAATCTTCTGCGGTTGTACGATGCTCTGAATTAAATAGACCATGTGGGTTTTCAAAGTTAGTATCCTGGACGCCAATAACGTTTTTTAGATAAGTGTTTATGTCTTTAGAAAACTGCTCTTCACTACCATTTAAATGCTCAGCAATTGCTACACCTGCATCATTACCCGAATTGATTAATAAACCTTGGACCAGCTCCTTCAATGTTACTTTTTCTCCCTCTTCCAAATAGACGGTGGTTCCTTCCACATTTTTGGCTCTGGCATTACTGCTAATAGTTACAATATCATCAAGGTTGCCTGTTTCAATCGCATAGATTGCTGTAGCAATTTTTGTCACACTTGCAGGATACATTTGAGAATTGGCGTTTTTATCAAAGAGAACCTGTCCTGAATTTCTTTCTAGTAAAATAGCAGCCTCACTTTCCAGAGAAGGCGGAGAAGGATGGGATTCTCCGAAGGCTTTTGAACCAAACAAAGAATTTACGGCGACAATCGTGGTAATAAATAATATAATTTTCCTCATATTTAATTACTCCGGGAATGTTTTTTCTTATTACTAAAATACAAAACGGTTTCTTTATCAGAATTAGTTTGCAAACGGTAATTTTGCTGGTATGTTTCGTGTCCTTTTCCTGTGATAATAATCCAATCTTCTGGATTACTGTGTTCTATAGCCCACTTTATAGCCAGGGTTCGATCAGGAATGATGAGACCTTTTTCATTTCCATAGAGGTTGTTTAGGCTTTTCAGTGTTTCTATCATTTCATTTTGAGGAACAGAATTTAAATCATCCATGGTCAAAATATATTGATCGCTTGTGCCGGAGGTTACTGTCAACATTTCTTGTCTTTTACTTTGGTCCCTATTTCCCCTAAAACCGAATATATGGATTACTCTCTTCGCACCGTACTGTTTTGCAGTTGTTAAGCAGTGTAATATTGATTCTGATGTATGGGCATAGTCGACTACGATGATAGCGCCATTAGACAGTTTAGTTTTCTCAAATCGGCCCTCTACACCTCGGAAATTTGAAATGCATTCAATAATAGAATCTTCACCAAGACCCACCAGTCTAGCACTAACATAAGCCATCAAAGTATTATACATATTATGAATTCCATACATAGGAGAAAAAATAAGGTTTGCTTCATCTCCATCTTCAACAGAAAGATTAGAGTTTTTAAAATTAAAATCAAGTATCTTAAATTTATTATTAGAAGATTGGCCAATCGAATTTACGTTAATTCCTCTGCCTTGTAAGATTTTAACGAGTCTTTTCCCCCAATGATTATCAGTGTTAACAATGGCTTGTCCACCTTCTTTTAAATGGTCAAACAATAGCATCTTTGTTTGAAAATAATCTTCTATTGTAGGATGGTAATCCAAGTGTTCATGTTCAAGGTTCGTAAACAAGCAAAGATCAAATGTTATGCCCTGTACCCTATATTGAGATAACCCGTGTGAGGAAACTTCCACTATGACTACCTCATCCTTACTTTCCGATATTAATCCATGTAAATCTAATGAACTTGGGGTAGTGTTAGTGCTCTTCTTAACTTGGCCATTGATGACATTTTGTATTGTTCCAATTAAAGAACACGATTTTCCATTATTCTCTAAGATATGTTTCAAGATATAGCTTGTCGTGGTCTTGCCATTCGTTCCTGTAATCCCTATCATTAGCTTATGGTTTGAAGGAGTGCCATAAAATTTATTTGCAAGGATTCCCAAAGCTTTTCTACTACTATCAACTTGTAAGTAAGGTACAGTTAAACCGGTAATCTCTGATTCACCTATTATTAAACATGCACCTTTTTCAATAGCTTCCTGAATAAATTGATGACCATCTTGATTGAACCCGTTAATTGCAACAAAAATATGGCCTTGTGACACGCTATCTGAACTATCTGCTATACCAGTAACAATGAGGTTCGCTGTCTCAGAATTCATTTCACTCACCGTTTTAATTTCTTCCATAAGTTTCTTTAACTTCATAGGTGGTATGACTCCTCTTTTGCAAATGTTAATACCTGCCTAATTGTAAATAGAAAGTATGGAGAAAATGTGCAGACGCAGTACTTGTAATACTAGCTTAATATTCTAGTTTTGGATTTGGTAATAACACACCTAAATCCGGTGAATAGTTAGGATATATAAATAATAATTACAAATAAAAGACAGTCCTTATTAGATAGAATATTATTATTTGCTGAGCTTTTTAAGTGAGATAAAAGGACCGTGGTCTTTTAAATTAAGGAGAAACAAATCCCCATTTTCCAAGGAGAGGAACCTTCTTAATTCTATAGGGATTCGAATTGCGCCTTTTTCGTTTATAATCATCTTATTATCCAATGTATCTTCAATGACTTTTCGAATTATTAACTCATTTGATTTGGCAATCATGGAGATAGCAACTTCATCTCCTGCCATTAAAGATAATCTTTTTCTGATTTTTTTCGGTATGGTGATTGTCATCCTCTTATTTAACTTACAAATGATGCCTGTATTTGTAAGTTGATCCCGCTTATTTGGTAAGGTTATGGTTTCACACTTCATTCAATCACCTCTGTTAAAATTATTTTCTATTATAAGGTTAAAATGTTAAGAAACCTTGCAGAGGCTATTATTTTAGAATAAGTCACCTTATGGCTTAATAAAGTAGATGTTTTCTAGGTTCTCGTCCGTGCTGTTAGTAAAGTAGAAGAGGCCGTCTTAATACGAAAATTCCGCTTTACTATTTTATTAATTGCAGTGAATAATTAGATTAAAATGTAAATTCTGGCTACAGTTAGGGAGTTACTTAAATATCTAAAAACAAATAAGTTTCTATGTAATTTTTATATCTTTTGCATAAAAAGTAATTAGAGAAAGAAACTAACCTCAAATAAATTGGGGTGAATAAGTTGGATCCAATTTCTCCACAAGACGAATCAAGAAGTGTCCTCTATAATATAGAACCCATAGGAATAAATACTCAATTTAAAGAATCTCTCTCAAGTTATGTATTAAGACTAGCAAATGCTCACAATGTTAAATATGGAACCTTATTTGCAAAACTCATTACCCCCTTATTAGATAAGAAATATTTACTGAATATCTCAAAAAAGGGTGGTAATGGTTTTTATGATTCATCAAATGGAATAAATGGAATTGGAACCTTAGCAACAGATTTTATTGAGGTTATCATCATTAACAACGAGAAATGATTTACAAGGCATGACAATGATTTCCTGGTCTCATGTGTTACCTTCGCGTGGGTTGATGAGGACTGAAAAAGCGTGGTGTCCAGAGTGCCTTCAAGTTGCTTTAGATAATGAAGAGCCTATTTACGAACAATTAGTGTGGACACTAAAAATAGTAAGCATTTGTACAATACATAGAATTAAATTATCTACACATTGTCCATTTTGTTCTAAAAGGATGTCAGTACTTTCAAGAAATGGAAAGCCAGGTAGCTGTTCCACCTGTGAAAGATGGCTCGGAGGAAAAGGGCGGACTCCAAGGATAGATGATAATTCTGAGGATATTAAAAAGACGATCCTAATTCTGCAAATGATGATTCCTAATTCAAATACTATGTATCGAAGAGAGCAAATTTCTGAAAGCTTAAAATTTTATGTGGAGCAACTTTTTGGAGGAAACATAAAAAAAGCAGCAGAATACTTTAAAGTAGCTAATTCCACATTTAGGTATTGGTACAAAGGGCATAACATTCCTCCCCTTAATTCATTAGTATCAATATGTTTAAGACTAGATATTTCAGTAGTTAATTTCTTTAACAAAGTTCCTGTATTGAAACTTAATATTATCCTTGATGCAGCGTCACCGGCGACAAAAATTGATGTAAGACAAAAATATGATCATGTTTATATAAAGAGTTATATTAATAAGTATATTCAACAGGAATCAATCACTTCTCCGAAATCTCTTAGAAGCATAGCCTCATCAATTGGGTGTGACAGACGCTTGCTATATATTAAGTACCCAACAGAAAGTAAAATAATTGTAGATATATATGCTAAGTATTTAAAAAGGAAAAAAATTAAAAGAGAAGAAAATGTAGAGATCGAAATGAAGATGGCAATAGAGAAATTAGTTAATAGTGATACGTATCCGAGTAGAAGAAAAGTTGAATCTTTACTCGGTGGGCGATATTTAATTAGGGAAAGAAAAGTAGCTTTAAAATGGAAAAGTACTATTAAATAGGCATATTTCATCATTTTTCTCAAAACTAAAGGGAAATTTAATGAAATGTCGAAAAATATAAATGGAGAGTTTTTTACATTTTCCGAATAAACAAAATATGTAGTAACCGACTTTACCATAATATTTGAATTTTCGGAGGCGATTATAATCTTAGATGAGTTAGAATTTCTCAGCTGGTGTGAAAATAATAAAGTATCAAAAGATACGCAGGACTATATCAATAAGAACATTCGTTTCTCGCTACCTGCACGTTTAGTAGGAGGAGGCGGAAGAAGTCCCTCTGGAAAATATCCATCGAAAAAAATGGGAGTGTATATTCAATGGGAAAGTAAGAAGGTCGAGGGACCTGCTGTTTTAATGATGGAGAATGATGACACGGTGTTAGAGTTTTATGATCAACCAAATAAGATAAAATTAAATTATGTTAACAATAAAGGGAAAAATAGTGGGACACTCTATACCCCAGACTTCTTTGTAATCAAGGAAAATACTGCTGGATGGGTAGAGTGGAAAAATGAAGATGATCTATTAATATTGTCAAAAAAGCAGCCATGGAAATATATCAGAGATGACAAAGGGAATTGGAGATGTCCCCCAGGAGAAGAGTTTGCTAAGGAATTAGGCCTTGAATTCCAGGTATGTACTAATAGTATTATCAATTGGAATTTGCATAGAAATTTTGTTTTTCTTGATGATTACCTGAGAAAAGGGAAGGATTTAGAAATTAATATATCTATTTTAGATGAAATTAGACAAGTAATTTTCCAGAATCCAGGAATTTCACTAAAACAATTAATAAATCATTCTAATGATTGTACTTTTTCTGCAGACGATGTGTATGTTTCTATTATAAACAGTGATATATATGTCGATTTAAAAGAAAGTGCCTTAGCAGAACCTGATTCAATAAAGGTTTTCTTGCATAAAGAACATGAAGAAATGTATATTAATTTAATTTCATGTGAAAAAGATTTGCCTTCCCCATTAAAGATTTCCTTTGATATTGGTACAAAGATTCTGTGGGATAATTATATCTGGACACTTATTAATATTGGAGATAATAATGTTTCACTTAGTTCTGAGGACAAATACAATGAAGTCTCAAGAGAGTTATTTGATAAGTTAGTAAGAGAAGGGAAAATTATTGGACAAAAAAAGGAAGATCTTAATGACCCTCTTATTGATCTTATTACTGAAGCAAGTGAAGAAGATTATAAAAAAGCAAACTACAGACTGAAGCATGTGAAAAAATATATAAAATTTGGATCTAAAGAATTTACTACTAAGGATGAACCAAATTTACGAAAGGTACGTGACTGGGTAGGAAAGTATAGAAAGGCAGAAAATTTATTTGGGAATGGCTATGTTGGCTTACTTCCAAAAGATAAGGATAAAGGGAATAAACAGGATAGATTCAGTAGTGAAGTGATGAAACTAATGAATGAACATATACAAAATGAATATGAATCTATAGTTCAAAAAAATGTAGCCCAAGTATATGGTGCTTTTAAAAATAAATGTGAAGAAAAGGGTTATATTGCCCCAAGTTCAGTAACCTTTTATTCTTATATTAAAAAGCGCCCAATCGAAGAGCAAGTTAAAAAACGTAAAGGTACAAGGGCTGGATATCAAAAGAAAACATTTTACTGGGAATTGAATAGGACTACACCCAGACATGGGGATTTCCCTTTTAACATTTGTCATTTAGATCATACTGAATTGGACATAGAACTGGTATGCTCAAGTACTGGAAAAAGCCTTGGTAGGCCATATTTATCTCTAATGATTGATGCATTTTCAAGAAAAGTCATAGCTTTTTATTTATCGTTTGAACCACCAAGTTATAGATCATGTTTAATGGTTTTTAGAGACTGTGTTAGGCGATATAACAGACTACCTCAGCAATTATTTGTTGATAACGGAAAGGAATTTCATAGTATATACTTTGAAACATTATTAGCTATGTATGAAAAAGAACTTATTTGGAGGCCTGCTGCAAAACCCAGGTATGGTTCAGTATTAGAAAGACTTTTTGGTACAACTAATACAAATTTTATTAACAACTTGCAAGGGAATACCCAGATAATGAAAAATGTACGTGAGGTTACCAAAAGTGTAAATCCAAAGAATCATGCCATTTGGAATTTGTATGAATTGTCCTCGGCCTTAGATCATTACTTCTTCGAATTATATGAGACAATTGATCATCCTGCCTTGGGAGGGACTCCAAGAGAGGCATTTAAAATGGGCCTATTTTATTCAGGTGAAAGAAAGGACTTTTACATTCCATATGATACTCTTTTTGAAATTTTGACGCTTCCTTCAACTAGAAATGGTGAGGTAACTATTCAAAGAAGTGGAGTAAAAATAAATTATATCTATTATTGGCATGATGACTTTAAAATTCTACATTCAAATAAAACAAAAGTAAAGGTAAGATTTGACCCTTTTAATATAGGAATCGCATATGCTTATGTAAACAAGAAATGGGTTAAATGCATATCTGAATACTATTCAGTATTTAAAAACATAACAGAGAAGGAACTAAAGTTTATTACCTCAGAAATCAAAAAGACGAAGCACAACCACGTAAAAAGCTTTTCATTAAATGCTCAAAAAATATCAAAATTTATCACTGAATCGGAGAATAATGTTCAATTTAAATTGTTAAAAACCAGAGCTGATGAAACAAACAACTTAATTCAGTATAGAAATAAAGAATTTGATACAAGCAATAGCAACATAACTACTTCTAATAATTTTAACACAGAAGAGTCAATGGAAAGCAATAGTGAGGAACACTATCTTGATTTATATGAGGAGTTTTAATATGGAAGAAAATAAGGAAGTTTTTTATGGGCAAACAACTACCACCATTCTTGAAAAGAAGAACTTTTTCCGTGACCGGACGATTAATCATCCCATAATTCAGCGTGTACACACAACTTTGATTGAGAAGATTGAGGAATCGAAAAGAGGGAGAGTATACCAAGTTTTTGGTCCAACAGGGGTCGGTAAATCAACTTTATGTAAAAGAGTTAAAATTGAAATATTAAATAAATACCATACACTTCTGCAGGAAGATAAAGGTATTATTCCCATTGTCTCTATCGAGTTACCATCCCCTGATAACGGAAAGTTCAATTGGAAGGATTTCTATAGGAGGATGCTCAAGGAAATGAATGAGCCTCTTATTGAATACAAAATTGTGAGCGAACCCGAAAAGAGAAAAGATAAAAGATATATCCCCAATCATTTACCATCTACTGCACCAGAGTTAAGAGAGTCACTTGAAAATGCGATTATTCACAGAGAAACAAAAATAATATTATTGGATGAAGCACAACATCTCCTCAAAATTCCTGGTGCCAAGGCTATACAAGATCAAATGGATGCAATAAAGTCAATTGCTAACTTAACTGGTGCTGTTTTTGTCATGTTTGGTACTTATGATTTAATGAGCTTCTTTGATTTGAATGGCCAACTAGGAAGACGTACAAATGAAATCCATTTCCGACGATATGATTTAAATATAGCCCAAGACGTACGAGAATTTAAAAGTGTTATTTATACATTTGAAAATCATTTACCTCTTAGTGAGAAATCAGAACTTGTAATGCACTGGGAATTTTTATACGAGAGAACAGTAGGGTGTATAGGTATTCTTAAAGAATGGTTAGATGTTTGTTTAATTCAAGCATTAAATAGAAAGTTACCAAGTATTTCATACGAAATATTAAAGAATAACGCTCCACTTCCATCAAAAGCTTTAAAAATAGCGGAAGAGGCTATTAGAGGTGAAAGAGATATGAAAAAAAGGGAAGACGATAGTTATAAACTTCAACAATTATTAGGATTAAGTAAATTGATGGATTTAGAGGACAGTAAAAAGAGTAACAACAAAACCAAGAATAAGGAAGTAGGGAAACGAAACCCAAATAGGGATGAAATTGGCATTACAGAGAAAGAGGCATAAATCTAGCTATGTGGTGGTGATAGAAATGGTTCAGGAGCCGAATGAAATGTACGATATAATTTCTATTAAGCAAAAAGAAGATGATTTAGTAACTACCCCTTTATATAGTATAAAACCTATAGCCAATGAAGGGAAGAATGTTGAAAGTTTAAGTAGTTATTTAGTAAGATTGGCTAACGCTCATAAGGTTTCAATTGGTATCCTAACCTCGAAAATTCTAATGCCACATTTAAAAGAGTACAATTTCAACTACTCTACTAACATTTATAGAGGATATTCTCGTCATATAAATGGTCTTGGTGAGTTTAGCGAAATTAATATAGAGATTCTGGAAAGATTGACCGAACAAAAGAATCTATCCAGCCTTACTATAAATAAATTTGGAGATGTGATAAATAAAACAAAATTAATGAAGAGCCAACGAACTTGGTGTCCTGAATGTCTACAACAAATGAAAGAAGATTTAAACGTACCCTATGAAAAATTGATTTGGAACATAAATCATTATGACATCTGTTTAAAACATTCAATTTTCTTAAAAAGCACGTGTAACCAATGTGGTAGGTTACAGAATATTCTACATGTCAATTCAAGAATCGGTTATTGTCAGTACTGTTGTAGTTGGCTTGGGTACAAGAAGAGTGTGGATACTAATTTTATAAGTATGTATGGAGATACTATTTATAATTCTAAAGAAATTGAAGATTTGGTTGATTTCTTTTTTGCTACAGCAAAAATTAGCAGGAAACCCTTTATATCATCGATTAATTTTATTAACGATAAATTGAGAGAGAAAATTTCATTAAGAGAATTTAGTTTAAACAATTTGGAAATGCATCCGGGGTCTTTATTGAGGTATAATCAGGGAAGAACAATTCCTAACATAACATTATTACTTAAAATTAGTAGGTTATTAGATATAAGATTAGTAGAAATTCTGAGTGGAGAGGTTAAAGATATTTCTTTTAAGAGCTTAAATAGGCAATCTAAAATAAGGTATAATCATAGAGTACATTATAATGCACTGGAAGTAAGTTTAAATAACATCATAAAATCGCAAGGGGATATTATCTCAATTACCACTTTATCAAAGAAGTTAAATGTATCAAGAAAAACGTTAAGAGAAAGTTTTCCGGATTTAATAAATAAGATTAAAAAAAATAACGATAAGATCAATCAAAATGTAGAAAAGAAGATGTATAGATTCTACAATCATGAAAATGATTGTAAAAAGGTAATGGCATACTTACAAAAAGTGTTAATGTTAGAAAGAGTAATAACATTAGAACAGATAACTACTGAATTAAAAATTTGTTCGTCCACTTTAAAAAAGTATTTCCCTAATTTAGTAGAAGATATAAAAGTTAAAAATAAATTAATGGCTCAGAAAAGAGGAAGGTTTACATCTATCTCTAAAAAATATAAGACAATTGAAATGAAAAGAGTCAAAGAAAAACTACAAGAAATCAGTAACTCAATTGAAGAAGAGCCCATATACTTATCTCATATTGAAGAAGAACTTGGAATATCTCAATATCGGCTCCGCAGAAAGTTTCCAGATCTGATTAAACTTATTAGTGCTAAGAATAAAGATAGTAAGCAAAGAAAGCGCAGAGTCTATATAGATAATTGTAATCAAGAGCTTATTAATACTATCACTCATTTAATATCACAAGATATTTACCCTGGAGTAGATGCATTGCAAAAGCATTTAAATTTTAAAATAAACAACCCGGTATTTTTGTCTGTATGGCGAAAAACTTTGATGGAATTGGGAATTGAGAAGAAAAGTTTTAGAAAGGAAGTAGATTTTTGGTGAATTTTCCATACTATACTAAACATAATTTGCAGAAAAAATCCGTCTATTTAAAGTTGAAAGTTCTGTATAATAAGGAAATGATTACGGCCCCTGATATTTACCACTTCTACCATAGCTTTTACTAACAAATGACAAAGAATAAATCAACAAATGCCATGCAATTTACCACGTCACTCCTTTGTGTAAATCCCATTAGTAGAATAGAGTTTAGAATAATTTTTTGTAATGCTTAGTAGGCTCATACTGAACTTTATTAGGTGTTCAACAATCAGTCCATATTGTTGAACGTAAAGGTAAAAATAGATCCAACTTTTTTATATAAACTAAATTAAAATTTGCAAAAGAATCCGTTATGATTAATTTTTTTAAAAGGGATTCCTTTTTATTACTGGTTTTAAAACCACAGGCTTTGCCTGTGTGAGAATTCAACTTGTAGAGTTGTAACAGAAAAAATCTCCTTTTGGAATAATCGAGTTGGCCGTCAAACCGACTCTATATATAGAAAGGAGATCTACTCCTGTCGAGTGACAATAGTTATCACACACCCGATGGAATTGTAAGTATCACATAGTCTTTATACCCAAGTATAGAAGGAAAGTAATTTATGGCAAGTTAAGAAGAGACATCGGGGGATCTTAAGACATTTATGTGAGATGAAAGATGTAGAAATTATCGAGGCTCATGCCATGCTCGACCACATCCATATGCTGGTGAAGATACCACCAAAGATGTCAGTATCTTACTTTATGTGTATTACTTAAAAGGTAAAAGCTCTTAATGATTCGCGATAGACATGGAAACCTAAAGTACAATCATGGAAACCGCACATTTAGGGCAAAAGATTACTATGTCAGTACAGTGGGCTATCAAAAAAAGGTGGAAAAGTACTTTCGTGAACAAGAATTTGAGGATAGACTACGAGACAACATGAGTAAACGTGAATACGTCGATCCAATTAAAAAATAGATAGGAATATAAACGGTTGACGGTCAATTTCGAAGCCCCTTTAGAGGCCTCGTTGGTAAAATGCCCTTGTAGGGAGAAACTAAAACCGACCGTTTTACGAGCGGATAGTTATTTTACTTGTTTTTCATCTTAATGAGAGTAATATTTGAGATACAATGGCTAAGATAGGTAACTCAATAAGTGGTCCGATTACTAAAGCGAGTGCAATCAGTGGTTGATCTGGAAATGCTGTCACAGCAATAGCCAAAGAAACAGAAGAATTACGGGCAATGATAGTGAGACTCAGACTCACTGTATCTTCGTAAGAAAACTTCATTGATTTCCCTACGGTTTGTGCAACAATAAAGTTAATAATAAAGAAAAGTAAAATTGGTATAATTAATATATAAATGACCTCAAAATTATTAATTAAATAATTGCCTTGAGATGCGAACATGGCTGTGATGGCTAATGATAAAAATATAATCTGTGCAGATGAGAAAAAGGGGACGAGTTTCTTATTTAAAAATGTTACCTTATCCCTCAATAAATAACGAGTTAAATGAGCAAGTGTAAAAGGTATAACTAAAACCAATACAATACTTTCTATAATGGTCGATATTGGAACGGTTTGAATGGTTCCTGCAAAAATAAAAAGATATACAGGTAAAAGTAACACCTGAAGGATTAAATTAATCGGTAATACAGAAGTGGATAATGACACATTACCTTTGGCGATAGAAGTGAACATCAAATACCAGTCTGTACATGGTGTGACCATAAACATGATAAATCCAATCCATAAAGCAGGGTGATCTGTAAGGAAAATCGCACCAAGACCCCAGGCTAATAAGGGAGTCCAGATAAAATTTATAATGGTACTAGCACTAAAAAACTTTATATTTTTAAATGCAACTTTTAAATGGTGCAATGGAATAGTTAGAAATAACCCATATAACATGAGTAATAAAAATGGAATGATGAATGACTCAGCGTTCTGTTCAAAAAAGGTAAACTGACCTAATGAAAGTCCGACACCTACTGCCAATAAAATAATAACTGTTTGAAACTTCTCGAAAATATTCATTATTATGCTCCTTTTTATAATTAAAGAGGTAGGTGCGTACGAGTACTCTTTTATATTAAGATAACTTACATTGACTGAAATTACTTTTACAATCTTGACTTCCAATCCGAAAGGGTGATTAGAGACATTGAACAACAGACAATGGAAGGCAATTTATAATAATGACCGTAGTTATGACGGGAATTTTTACTATGCACTTTCAACAACTAAAACAGTATGTAGACCTTCTTGCACATCTCGTACTCCAAACCCCAAGAATGTATCCATCTTTAGGGATGTTAATACTGCCATACAACAAGGATTTCGCCCCTGTAATCGATGTAAACCCGATCATCTAGAATGGCGGGGATATAAAGAGGAACTCGTAGAAAAAGCAAAACAGTACATTGATCATCATTACGAAATGAATGTCACTTTGACAAGATTAAGCAATGTCTTGCAAAAAAATTCTTACCATATCCAACGATCATTCAAAGAAGTAGTGGGGATTACTCCTCTGCACTATTTACATATGGTT